>CALEHF010000235.1 GCA_937876125.1 uncultured bacterium | reverse complement strand
CCTCCGCGACCACGGTGCGGATCCGGCCGTGCTCCTCACCCACCCGGTGCCCGGTAAGCTCGCCTGCGCTGACCCTCACGGCATCGCGACCGTGATCCCTGGGGAGCCGAACGAGGCCCAGCTCGCGAGGATCGCCGAAGCGGATCTTATCGTGATCCTCGATACCTCCGAGCCGGACCGTCTCGGAAGGCTGCGGGAGGCGGTCTTTGCGAGCCCCGCGCCGCGGCTCCTTATCGACCACCACATTTGTGATGACCCCGGGATCTTCGATATCGCTTGGTCGGAGACGACCAGTCCCTCGACGGGGAACCTGGTCCTCAGGATCCATGAAGAGTGGGGGGGAGCCCTCGACCCGGCGGCGGCGGACTCCTTGTTCGTCGCTCTCGCCACAGACACGGGGTGGTTCCGCTTCTCGAACAGCACCCCCGAAGCCTTCCGCGCCGCCTCCGTTCTGCGCGCGGCGGGAGTCGATCCGGAGGAGATTCACCGCCAGATCCACGAAAACTCGACTCCAGAACGGACTCAGGCCCTCGGGGGTGTGCTCTCTCGCCTCCAAACTGCGGGGGAAGGGAGAGTCGTCCATTCGACCCTGGGAACTGCCGAACTCGAGCGGCACGGGATTCCCCTCGAGGAGCTGGATGGGTTTATCGACGCGCTGAAACAGGTCCGAGGGGCCGAAATCGTCTTCCTCGTCGTTGAACTCTCACCCGGCAGGTTTAAAGTGTCTCTTCGCTCCAAAGGGGCCGTGGACGTCCATCCGATCGCGGTTCGATTCGGCGGTGGTGGACACGCGAAGGCCGCTGGGTGCCGACTCGAAGGGGATTCACTCACCGAAGAACAGGTCATCGAGCAACTCGTAGCGGCGAGCCTCGAGATCCTCGGCAGTTGAGTTTCCACCGGGCGGGTGCTGTTTTGAGGCTGGGTCTTCCCAGCCCTTCCCTGGAGCCTCTCCCAAAAAGATGCGTTTCCCGATGGGGGCACGGTTCCCCGCGGCGCCACTCGTCCGCGCAAAGCGGAGACGCAGGAAGGCCGGAGTCTATCGATGCGAACCAGTGATTCAACACGTCGAACCGTCACGCTTCGCGTGACGATCCTGCACGTGCTCCTCCTGTCTGCGATGGGTCTTCCCCTCGCCGGCTGCAAGGAGAAGAAACCGGTCGAGCCGGTCGAAGTCGCTCCCCAAAAATCTCCTGAAGAACTGGCGGCCGAGGCCGAGCGGGTCCGTCTCGAAGGAATCAAAAAGAAATTCAAAACAGCCCAGGAACTGATCCGTCTTCACCCCGACGATTGGGCCCAGCACCTCGAGAACCTCAATGGGCGTTTGTACGAGGCCGAGGGGACCTCGCTCGAGAAAGAGATTCGTGCCGAGGTCGAAAAGATGCAGCAGTCGCGCGAGAACTTCGCCAAGAAGAAGCTCGATCAGATCTTCGCGCGGGCCAAAGCGCTCGTCGATGACGAACAAGATCACCTCGCCGCGTACGAGTTACTCGAAACCTTTGACCCCGAAGGTTTGCTCGCCGAGACGAAGGCGTACCTGGAGTACGAAGAGAAGAAAGAGTGGGTGCAGCGCGAAGAAGACGCAGGGGTCGAGTTCAAGCGCGTGACGCAGTTGGCCCGCAGTCTTCATCGCACGAAAGTTCTCGAGGAGGTGGCGAAGGCCATCGGCGTTCTCGAAAGCTACCCCGACGAATTCAAGGACACCGTCTACTTCCCCCAAGTCCGCGAGCTGGTCGACGAGTACTTCGAGACCTACAAGACGCTGCGAGCGGAAGAAGAAGCGATCGTCAATGTGGTCGAAGAGAACATCGAGATTGACGAATACATGGGCAACTTCATCACCTTGGGCGAAGGTGTGTGGACTGCGGAAGGTGGAGTTGCGAGCGGGGAGAATGGCACCAATGGACCCGCCATCTTCCGCATCGGCGACGAGAAGTGGAATTCCTATCAAGTTCGGATGACCATCAAAGCCCCCGCGGGCCAAGTGCTTCGCATCGCCGGTACGGCACGGGTCTTCGGGCGCAGTGGCGAGAGACAGTTCGCGTTCTATAAGGTGGACCTCGAGTCCTCCGACTGGATCGAAGTGATGGTGGTCTTCCGTGACGGCCTGCTCACCATTCAGAACCTGACGACTCAAGAAGAGCTTCTCGATCCTCTGAAGCCGCGCGAGCCGCCCGCGGGCGTGGCGATTGGCCTCTCACCCGGCGACGAGGTTCAGATCAAGGACGTCAAGGTGAAGGTCTTCTCTCGGGCCGAAGACGAGGCCGTCGAGCCTCCCGAAGACGAAGGACGCTAGTCCCGCCGTGCCGCGATTCGACGCTAGGGAGATCGATCGCTGGGATCAGGACGTCGCGAGCCTCGCGGGCAGCCTCGTCCATGAAGTGAAGAACCCCCTCTCCACCTTGAACATCTCCGCGCAACTCCTCCTCGAAGAGGCGGGGGAGCCGAAGAGCCCCAAGGAGCAGCGGGCGGTCCGAAGGCTTCAGGTGATGCGCGAGGAGATCGCTCGCATCGAGCAGATCGTCAGCTCGTTCCTCCAGTACGTTCGGCTGCAGACCATCGAGGGCCGCCCCATCGATGTCAACGCCCTCATCGCACGCCTGCTCTCCGATAATTCTGAAGCCCACGAGCGTGGGAAAATTCGCGTCCACTTCAAAGCCGCGGAGGACCTCCCCAAAATCTCCGCTGACGAGGTTTTGCTCCGCCAAGCGTTCCTCAATCTGATCAGAAACGCAGAGCATGCGATGCCGGATGGGGGCGAACTGATCGTCCGCACTGTGCTCGCCGCCGGCGACGAAGTCGCAGGCGAAACGAGAGAGCCCCACGTCGAAATCGAAGTGATCGATACTGGGGTCGGGATTCCTCCCGAACAGCTCACCCAGGTCTTTCGGCCGTACGTCTCGTCGAAGCGAGAAGGGACCGGCCTTGGACTTCCGACGGTGCTACGGATCGTGCGGTTGCACGGCGGGGGCATTCAAGTGGAGAGCGAGCCGGGCCAAGGGAGCCGCTTCGTTGTCGAGCTCCCGATTGAGAGCTCGGGGAGTGACGAACAATGAAAAATCCCGGCGACCTGCGCATTCTCTCGATCGACGACGAGGCCCATCACGCCCAGCTCGTGGCTGACACCCTCGAAGCGGTGGGCTACCCGGTCGACATTGCGGTTTCCGGTCGCGAGGGGCTCGAGAAGCTCCGCGAGCAGCCGTACGACCTTTTGATCACCGACTTGAAGCTCGGTGACCTCGATGGCATCGATCTGATCCGCCAAGCGAGAACCATCCACCCCTTCCTGGCGGTGATCGTGGTGACCGGGCACGGGACGGTTGAGTCCGCCGTGCAGGCGATGCAGCAAGGCGCGACCGACTACCTTCAGAAACCGGTCGAGATCGCAGCGCTCCGGATCAAAGTGCAGAAGGCCCTCGAAGGGCAGGCGCTCCGCCAGCGCACCGAGGAGCTCGAGCGGCAGATCGACACCAAGTTCGGCTTCGAGGGGATCATCGGGTCCAGTACTAAGATGCACTCCATCATCAAACGGCTCTCCCAGGTCGCAGGGACGGACGTCTCGGTTCTCATCACCGGCGAGAGTGGCACCGGCAAGGAACTCGCCGCGAAGGCGATTCACAACAACAGCCGGCGTCGCGGAAAAGTGTTCGTCCCCCTCAACTGCGCGGCACTGTCGGGGGGCACTCTCGAGAGTGAACTCTTCGGCCACGAAAAGGGCGCGTTCACGGGTGCGACCTACACGCGCAAAGGGCGATTTGAGCACGCGTCGGGGGGCACCCTGTTCCTGGACGAAGTGGGGGACATCCCGCCGGAGACTCAGGTCAAACTGCTGCGCGTCGTCGAGGAGGGGAAGGTCACTCGCATGGGATCGAATGAGGAGATCCCCGTCGACGTCCGGCTCATTTCCGCGACCCACCGTGACTTGCGAAAACGAATCGAGACCGGTGAGTTTCGGGAGGACCTCTTCTATCGCCTGAACGTCGTGACTGTCGAGTTGCCCCCCTTGCGCGAACGCACCGCCGACATTCCTTTGATCGTGCACCACTTCATCGGCGAGTACGCGCGCATTCACGGGAAGACGATCACAGGGATCTCCCATGACGCGTTGCGGGTTCTGACCCGCTATCCGTGGCCTGGAAACGTCCGCGAGCTGAAGAACGCGATCGAGAACATGGTCGTCACCTCCTCGAGCGCCGTTCTCGAGATTGTGGACCTTCCCTCGCACATCCGCCCCGATGAGGCAGCCCCCGTCGGCGAAAGTCTGCGGGTGGGGATGACGATTCGCGAGCTCGAGAAAGACCTCATCGCCGCGACCCTCGAAGCGGTGGGGGGCAATCGCAAAGAGGCCGCGAAGATGCTCGGCATCGGCGAGCGCACGCTCTATCGGAAGATCACGGAGTACGAGTTGCGGAGCGCGTAGAAGATACATCGCGAGACTCGCGACGTTTCGAGGACAGAGCGAACGGGCCCAGTTCCGCCGCCGGACGCCAGCTGTAGGGAGTCCCCCGATGTTTCGACTGATCAAGCTGACTCTCGGCTGCTTGTTCATCCCGATCGCGATCGGCGTTCTTTGGTTTCTGTTCTCACCATCGCTGCTCTATCAGCCGGAGCGCGCCGAGATCCACCTCTCCGATTCGAACTCCCCGATTTTCGAGGTCGTGAAGCGGAAACGATGGACGTGGGTCCCCGGTGCGACCGAGCGCCGTGTCGAGCTCCCCCAGGAGGAGTGGGAACAGATCGCCGCCACCGGAGACGGCCCCGGCCTCGAGCTCTTGCTGAATCGCGATGAGGCAACCTGGGAGAACCTGGGGTCGAAGGAAGCGAGTGAAGGCTCGGTTCGAAATGTACAGCTCATCGTCGAGGTCTTGCTCAGGGTTTGACGGTGCGCCCGCCCCTCCCCTCCCCTGCCAATCTGGCGCTCCCCCTGAGGCCCTCCATAGCCCTCTGCCTATACGGCAGAAGGGGCTCTGAGGGCCCCTCACCTAAACTCCGGTTTCAGCAAGGTTTCCGAGCTTTGGAACACCGTCTTCGAGAGGAACGTCGTTTGCGATCGTCAGCGTGTTCGCGCACCTCCGCCGCGACGGCGAAGGGGGCACCAATGCGACACTCAACTCGAAATGCCGCCTCCCCCCCGAGTTCCTAGAACCGGGGAGGCGTGGAACGGAGCGCCGACATGGGCAAGATCATCGGCATCGACCTCGGCACCACCAACTCAGTGGTCGCGGTCATGGAAGGCGGCGAGCCCGTCGTCATCCCCAACCTCGACGGCAACCGGGTCACCCCGTCGGTCGTCGCGTTCACCGAATCGGGCGATCGCCTGGTCGGTCAGACCGCCAAACGTCAGTCGGTCACCAACCCCCGGAACACGGTCTTCTCGATCAAGCGCTTCATGGGGCGCCGTCACAGCGAAGTGCACGACGAAGAGAAGATGATCCCGTACGAGGTCGTCGGAGGACCCGAGGATCCCGTGCGCGTGAAGCTTCAGGGGAAGGACTACACCCCGCCTGAGATCTCCGCCCTGACCCTCCAGTCGCTCAAAGAAGCGGCAGAGGCGTACCTAGGCACCACGGTGACCGAAGCGGTGATCACCGTGCCTGCGTACTTCAACGACAGTCAGCGCCAGGCCACGAAAGATGCCGGGCGGATCGCGGGACTCGACGTGAAGCGGATCATCAACGAACCGACCGCCGCGGCGCTCGCCTACGGGCTCAACAAGAAAGGCAGCGAGAAGATCGTCGTCTATGATTTGGGGGGCGGTACGTTCGACGTGTCGATTCTCGAAGTGGACGAGGGAATCTTCAAGGTGCTCTCGACCAACGGCGACACCCACCTCGGCGGCGATGACTTCGACCAGGTGCTGATTCACCACATCGCTGCTGAGTTCCAGAAGGAGCAGGGGATTGACCTCCGCCAGGATCTGATGGCTCTCCAGCGCCTGCGGGAAGCCGCGGAAAAGGCCAAGTGCGAGCTGTCGAGCCGCACTCAGACCGACATCAACCTGCCGTTCATCACCGCCGACGCCTCGGGGCCGAAGCACCTGCAGATCGCGATCACTCGCGCGACGTTCGAAAACCTCGCGAAGGACCTGGTCACTCGCACGCGTCGCCCCTGCGAGCTCGCGCTCTCCGACGCCGGACTTTCGGCGAGTGAGATCGACGAAGTGATCCTGGTCGGCGGTTCGACCCGTATTCCTGCGATTCAGACCACGGTGAAGGAGATCTTCGCCAAGGAGCCGAACCGTTCGGTGAACCCTGACGAAGTGGTTGCCTTGGGCGCCGCGATTCAAGGGGGAATCCTTGGCGGGGACGAGCAGCTCAACGAAGTTCTGCTCCTCGACGTCACGCCGCTGTCGCTCGGGATCGAGACCCTCGGGGGCGTGACCACGCGCCTGATCGAGCGGAACACGACGATCCCGACCCAAAAGAAGCAGACCTTTTCGACAGCCGCGGACAATCAGCCGGCGGTGGACGTTCACGTGCTCCAAGGCGAGCGCGAAATGTCGAGCGACAACCGGACCCTGGGTCGCTTCCAGCTCGACGGAATCCCGCCCGCTCCGCGCGGGTTGCCGCAGATCGAAGTGATCTTTGATATCGATGCGAACGGCATTTTGAACGTCTCCGCGAAGGATCTCGGCACCGGCAAAGAGCAGTCGGTGAAGATCGAGTCGAGCTCGGGTCTCGATGAGGCTGAGGTGGAGCGGATGCGCGAAGACGCCGAAAAGTTCGCGGATGAAGACAAGAAGAAGCGCGAGTTGGTCGAGATTCGCAATGAAGCGGATCAGCTTCTGTACGCGAGCGAGAACTCGTTGAAGGAGCACAAAGAGACCCTCGACTCCGAGATCGTTTCTGCCATCGAGGCGAGCGCCGAAGGTCTGAGGAAAGCGAAAGACGGCGACGCGGCCACGGTCGATGGGATCCGCGCAGCAATCGACGATCTCACCAAGGCGTCACACGAGCTCGCGAAGAAGATCTACGAGAAGGCGGCCGCCGAGGCAGAACAGCCCCAAAGTACGGATGGCGCAGATGGCGCGGCCGGGGCCGAAACCGCGGGAGCCGGCGCCGGCAGCAAAACGTCGCCCGGCCAAGACAATGTGGTCGACGCGGACTTCGAGGTGAAGGAGTAGCGCCCAGCTGCGCAACACCGAAGCGAGGCCGGGGGCCGCGACTGCAAATGCGGGCGCGGCCCCCGGTCATTTTCGTGCGAATGCTCAAGTTTGGCCTGGCGGATTGCGCCGCCAGTGCTCATTGCTCGATCGAAAGACTTTCTTGGGGGCGTGCTTCAGGTGGGTACCGCGGTTGCGCCCCTTGCCCACGCAGCCTAGACTCGGGGTTACCGCGGGGGGAAAGATGTCCGACGGCGGCGCTGCTCAGGCCGTGTTCGGGGGGAAACGCTATGTTCTGGCGATCTCGGATCCTCGCGAGGGGATGCCGCGCCAGGCGAGGGTTCCCGCACGCAAAGTCTTGAAGCTGAGTCTGTTCGAAGCTGAGTCTGTGTTCGAAGCTGAGTCTGTGTTCTAAGCTGAGTCTGTGTTCTAAGCTGAGTTCAGTGCAATTTTGAAGCAGGGCGAGTTCGAAGCGCCCGCGCACTGAGTTTGCTCATGAAATTTGGCTTTTCGAAACAGAGCCGCTTTGAGGACTAGCGTGCGCTGGGTGCCCTGGATCCCACCTTTACGCCGTCCCCATCCTGATTTCCCGACGGAACCCGTTTTCCCACCTTCAGAGGGTGGGGACTCGACGCCGAAGATGGGCCTTGGAGGACCGAATGAATCAAGAAGTGAACCTGTTCTCGCTGATCTCGTCGAAGATCGACACGAACGAGTACCGTGAGCTGAACTGGCAGGGCAGCTTCCACGACTACTTGACGATGGTGTACGAGAACCCCGCAGTGGCTCGAAACGCGTTCCAGCGGGTCTATGACATGATCATGACCTACGGAACGGCAGAGACGCAGTCTCTCAATCAGACGATGACCCACTACACCTTCTTCGATGATCCCATCGATGGCGGCAAAGAGGCGGTCTTCGGTCTGGACGCCCCCCTCAACAAGCTCGTGAACTTCTTCAAGTCCGCCGCTCATGGCTACGGGACCGAGAAACGCGTGCTCCTCTTGCATGGGCCAGTCGGGTCTTCGAAGTCGACGATCGTCCGCCTGATCAAGCGTGGCATTGAACGCTACTCGCGCACCCCCGAAGGCGCCCTGTACACATTCCAGTGGCAGGACGAGAAGGGGGAGTGGGTCGACTCGCCGATGAACGAGGATCCGTTGTACCTGGTCCCCGAGAGCGCCCGGCCAGATCTCTGCGCTCACATCAACGCCGCGGATCGGGGTAAGTACCCCTTGCAGCTGAAGGGCGCACTCTGCCCCTTCTCGCGCTGGTACTACAACTACTACATGGACATGTACGATGGTGATTGGCACAAGCTGATCAATCACGTGCGCGTCCGTCGGGTGCTTCTGTCCGAGAAGGATCGGGTCGGGATCGGCACCTTCCAGCCGAAGGACGAGAAGAACCAAGACTCGACCGAGCTCACCGGTGACGTCAACTACCGGAAGATCGCCGAGTACGGTTCCGAATCCGATCCCCGTGCCTTCAACTTCGATGGCGAGTTCAACATCGCAAACCGCGGCGTGATCGAATTCATCGAAGTCCTGAAGCTCGACGTCGCGTTCCTCTACGATCTCCTCGGAGCCTCCCAGGAGCACGCGATCAAGCCGAAGCGCTTCGCGCAGACCACCATCGACGAGGTGATCATCGGGCACACCAACGAGCCCGAGTACCGCAAGCTGCAGTCGAACGAACTGATGGAAGCGTTCCGCGACCGGACCGTGAAGATCGATATTCCCTACATCACGACCCTTTCCGACGAAGTCCAGATCTACGAGAAGGACTACGCTCCGGAGTTGATGGCGAAGCACATCGCGCCACACACCCTCGAAATCTGCGCCATGTGGGCGGTCCTCACTCGACTCGAGGATCCAAAGAAGGCGCAGCTCAGCCTCATGCAGAAGCTGAAGCTCTACGATGGCAAGTCTGTCTCGGGGTTCACCGAGGAGAATGTCAAAGAGCTCCGCGATGAGACTCACCGCGAAGGTCTCGATGGGATTTCGCCGCGTTACATTCAGGACAAGATCTCCAACGCCCTCGTGTCCGATTACGACTACGTGAACCCGTTCATGGTCCTCAACGAGCTCGAGGGTGGTCTCAAACACCACTCGCTGATCTCGAACGAGGAAGTGCGTTCTCGTTATCGCGAGCTGCTCGCCACGGTAAAGCTGGAGTACGAAGACATCGTGAAGAACGAAGTCCAGCGGGCGATCAGCGCGGACGAAGAGGCGATCTCCAAGCTCTGCTCGAACTACATCGACAACATCAAGGCGTACACTCAGCGCGAGAAGGTACGGAACCCGTACACGAATCAGTTCGAGGAGCCGGACGAGCGACTCATGCGTTCGATCGAAGAGAAGATCGATATTCCCGAGAGCCGCAAGGACGATTTCCGCCGCGAGATCATGAACTACATCGGAGCGCTCGCTGTCGACAACAAGCAGTTCGACTACCGAACGAACGCTCGTCTTCAGAAAGCGCTCGAGCTGAAGCTGTTCGAGGACAAGAAGGACTCGATCAAGCTGACCACGCTCGTTTCCGACGTCGTCGATAAGGACGCGCAGGAGAAGATCGATGTGGTGAAAGACCGTTTGATCAAGAAGTACGGCTACAACGAAGACAGCGCGACCGACGTTTTGAACTACGTTGCGAGCATCTTCGCGCGAGGTGACGTCAAGGATCGTTCGTAGATCCACCGTCGTTCCTCTGAGGTGCGTTTCGTTTCGCCCGTGACGGCGCTCCCAGCGGGTGAACTCGCTCGAGAGCGCCGCTACGCTGAACCCTCGACACGACCGCGCTCCTTTGAGGGCGCGGGGAGAGCGAGAGACCTTGGTCCGCAGAGTCGATCCCGATTCCCGCCGCTTTCGCGACATCGTGCGCGGGAAGATTCGCGAGAACCTGAAGCACTACATTTCCCGGGGTGAGCTGATCGCTCGCCAGGGAAAGAACTCGGTCAGCGTGCCGCTGCCCCAGATCGACATCCCCAACTTCAGGTTCGGGAAGCCCGAACAGGGGGGCGTGGGGCAAGGGCCCGGAGAAGAGGGGCAACCGATCGGCGGCGAAGAAGCCGAGGCGGGGCCGGAGGCGGGTGACCAGCCAGGCGAGCACGTTCTCGAAGTGGACGTCAGTCTGGAGGAGCTCGCCGAGATTCTCGGCGAAGAGCTCGAACTCCCGAACATCGAGCCAAAGGGCACGGACTCAGTTCATACGATGAAAGAACGGTACACCGGGATCGATAGTCAAGGTCCCGAGTCGCTGCGTCACTTCAAGCGAACCTTCAAGGCAGCGTTGAAGCGACAGATTCAGACCGGGGTCTACGACCCGAAGAACCCGATCATCATTCCGATGCGCGATGATCGTCGTTACCGCTCGTGGAAGACGCAGAGTATCCCCCAGTCGAACGCAGTGATCATCTACATGATGGACGTCTCCGGCTCGATGGGGAATGAGCAGAAAGAGATTGTTCGGATCGAAAGCTTTTGGCTCGATACTTGGTTGAAGTCGCAGTACGAAAACATTGAGACGCGCTACATCATTCACGATGCTGCCGCAAAAGTGGTCGACGCGCACACGTTCTTCAACGTTCGTGAGTCGGGAGGAACGAAGATTTCCTCCGCCTACAAGCTCGCGAAGGAAGTGATCGAGAAGGAGTTCCCTCCCTCGGAATGGAACATCTACCCGTTCCACTTCTCGGACGGCGACAACTGGGGTGGGGACGATACCACGCTCTGTATGGACATTCTCAACGAGCAGCTGATGCCGTGGTCAAACGTCTTCTGTTACGGCCAGGTGAAGAGTGCCTACGGGAGCGGCCAGTTCATCAAAGATCTGCGCGAAGCATTCCCCGACGACGATCGGATGATTCTCAGCGAGATCAACTCGCGGGACGAGATTCTGAACTCGCTCAAGACTTTCCTCGGGAAGGGGCGGTAGATTGTTCGAGAACCGCCAACTCACGCCGAGGCTCGAAGAATTGAGAACCCAAATCCGCGCGTACGCGGTCGATTTTGGACTCGACTTCTTCGAGGTGATCTACGAGCTCGTCGACTATGACGAGATGAACATGATCGCCTCCTATGGCGGGTTCCCGACCCGCTATCCCCACTGGCGTTTCGGGATGCAGTTCGAAGAGCTGCAGAAGTCTTACAGCTACGGGTTGTCGAAGATCTACGAACTCGTGATCAACAACGACCCGTGCTACGCCTACCTGATGCGCTCGAACCCCGAGGTCGATCAGAAGCTCGTCATGTCCCACGTGTACGGTCACAGCGACTTCTTCAAGAACAACTACTGGTTCTCGAAGACGAACCGCAAGATGGTCGACGAAATGGCGAACCACGCCGTGCGTGTGCGTCGACACATCGACAAGTACGGACTGGATGAAGTCGAGCAGTTCATCGATGTCTGCCTCTCGCTCGAGAATCTGGTCGATCCTCACGCTCCGTACTTCGGGGAGCACAAGACCAGCAGCGAAGAGAGCCGCGAAGAGCAGCGCCTCGCGGCGACCGGGACGAAGTTCCGCACTAAGCCGTACATGGAAGAGTTCGTGAATCCGCCCCAAGTGCTCGCGGCGGAGAAGGAAGTGCGGCTCAAGGAGCTCGATCGCGAAGAGCGCTTTCCTGCAAAGCCGCAGCGCGACGTCCTCACGTTCCTGATCAACCACGCGCCGCTGCGCCACTGGCAGCGGGACGTCCTCGAGATCATCCGCGATGAGGCGTACTACTTCGCTCCGCAGGGGATGACCAAGATCATGAACGAGGGTTGGGCGAGCTTCTGGCACTCAAAAATCATGACGACCAAGGCCCTCGATTCGACCGAAATTATCGATTATGCCGATCATCACTCCGGCACCATGGGTACCCGACCGGGAGTCCTGAACCCGTACAAGGTGGGCATCGAGCTCTTCCGCGATATCGAAGAGCGGTGGAACACCGGTCGTTTCGGCCCCGAGTACGATGCGTGTGACGACTACTCGAAACGTCAAAGCTGGGACCTGAAGCTCGGGCTCGGCCGTGAGAAGATCTTCGAGGTTCGCAAGATCTACAACGACATCACGTTCATCGATGAGTACCTCACGCCAGAGTTCTGTAACCAGTCGCAACTCTTTACCTACAAGTTCGATCGTCACGCCGGGAACTACGTGATCGACAGCCGCGAGTTCAAGTCGATCAAAGAGAAGCTGCTCGACAGCCTGTCGAACATGGGGCGCCCCGTCATCAACGTCGATGATGGCAACTTCAAGAACCGCGGTGATTTGCACATGACGCACCAGTATCAGGGTGTGCCTCTGAAGCTCGACTATGCCCGAGCTACGCTCGAGAACATCCACAAGATTTGGTCGCGTGGGGTGCACCTCGAGACCGAGGTCGACGGCAAGCGAAAGCTCCTCAGCTACAATGGCAGCCGCCATGAGGAGAAAGTGCTCGGCTAGGAGACTGTCGGAGAACTCATTCTGACAGCCTCCTAGGAGCACACTCCCCGACGCAAGATCGGGGCCCGGTCCGCACTTCTAATTTTGCATCCGAAGGTGCACGATTTCGCCAGTCGTTGGCGCGAGTCGCGATCCCATCGTAGCCTTTATCGGAGCAAATCTCTGGCTCCGTTGTCCATCTGAACACTCAGTCCCTGGCGAAAGTGAACGACCCTGTGGATTCTCTCGCGGTAAATCCTGAAGCACGCTCGACACCCGTACAGGGGTTTTCCCTCGTCGAGGTGATGATCGCGGTCGCTCTGCTCGGGATCCTTACGTTTGGTGTTCTGGGCAGCATGGTGGTCGGATTCAACTCCGATCGCTCGACGCAAGAGATCGTCCGTTGTCAGCAGTATGCGCAGCGGGTTCTCGAGACGGTCAAGAGCGTCCCCTACGCTCAGGTCCCATCTCTTTCGGGAACCTCGACCGTCAGCGGAGACTTCACGTCGGCGATCAGCGTCAGCACTCTGTCCACGGGGTTGCTGCGCATCGAGATCGATGTGACGCACTCGACACGAGCCGATGTGACCGCAAACGTCGTCACGCTTCTGGCTGATCTCAACTGAATGCGAGAGGGGAACTCGATGACGACTGATCCAGCCCGCTCTCGCGCTGCCGGTTTCACGATGGTCGAGATGATGGCCGCGATCGCCGTCTTCTCCGGTGTCCTGATCGGCGTCGGCGTACTTCTCGAAAGCAGCTCTCAGGCGACCGACTACCTGACCGGATCGAGCGAACTCGACCACTCCCTTCAGAAGGTCATCGCCGAGGTCGCGACCACTCTCAAGTGTGCTCCGGTTTCGTTAACGACGATCGATGAGACAGGTACTGATCACGATTCAATCTTGGTTCAGTTGCCCGATCCGAGTGCGGTGAGCAACCCCGATTACGGCTACTTCGACGTGGACGGTTCGTTCGTGACCGGCTGGTACTGCCTCTACTTCGTGAATGGCGACGAGTTCACGAAGCGGAGGCTCGACGCGACCATGGCCACGATCTCCGACCAGGTGCTCTGTGGATACGTGGATTCCGCCTTTGACGACGGCAGTGGCAGCGGCACCAAGAAGGGCTTTCGGGTCACGACGGTCGACTCGCTCGTCACCGTCGAATTGAGACTCTTCGAGGCGGCGTACAGCGGAGATCAACGGAGAAGCGTCGAGACCAGCATCTTGCAGGTGTCGCAATGAGACAGTCATTGAGGCGTGCCCATACGAAAGTGAGAGCGGAACTGAGATCCGAGAATAGGGAGACATGTGGGCCACGAGCATGGCGCACAGAGCGGGCCAGAGAGACGGGCACAGCGCTGGTCATGGTGATCATGCTGATGCTGGTCCTCAGCGCATTCAGCTTGACGATGCTGACGAGTTCGACCCTCCAGATAAAAGATGCTCAAGCGGGCGGTTTCGACTTCGCTTCCCGCCACATTGCCGAGGCGGGTTTTCAGCTCGAACTCTTTGACGTGAAGACCGCCCGCGATCTCGCCACACTCGTCGACCCCTTCATCGCGATCGATGCGATCGATCCGGATGCCGACGAGGGCGACGGGCACTTCAGCTTGGTGAAGAGCGCTGAACCGATCATCAATTCCAAGGGAGCGATCGTCGGTGAGTGCGACGTCTATGTTGACGTGACCGGGCGGGTTACCGCTGAGTCACGCGAAGTTGTGATCGTCTCCATCGGATACGCTCCGTCGAAGGACGACTACGAGAACAATCTGAGCACCGCCAAGAAGACGGAAGTTCGAGGAACTGTTGCCGTGAACCTCGGGAAGTCGAAAGTCTTCGACTACGCGTACTTCATCAATCACTGGGGTTGGTTCTACGCGAACACTCTCACCGTCAACGGCAGCGTGCGTTCCAATGGTCAGTTCGACTTCGGCGGCTACGCGCCGACCGTCAACGGGAGCCCGCGCTACGAAAGTTCGAACGGTACAGATCTGATCGGCTACATCGACGACAACGAGGACGGTCTCGAGGACGGTCTCGACGGCGGTGCGTACTCCGGGTTCTCGATCGTGAGTGCCCAAAACGTGCAGGGGATGGCCGCGGACCCCGCCAATCAGCACAACTACCAGGAGCAGGTTCAAATGCCGAACCTGCACTCCCTTACAGTGTACGAGAGCATGGCGACGAGCACCGGCACGTCGGTTTCTGTGGGCGGATCAGTCGTGGCATCCGGAGTCCTCGGAGATGACGCTGGGGAGCCACAGAATCTCTACCTCGAGGGAACCGCGGCGGACCCCATCGTGCTGAATGGTTCAGTGGTCGTGCGGGGAGATGTCATCCTCAAGGGCGTGGTCACGGGACAAGGGGCGATCTACTCCGGTCGCAATGTCTACGTCGCGGGCTCGCTCGAGTACCTCAACGGCCCCGCGACCCCACGCCCCGCCGGGAACGACGAAGCATCCGTTGAGGCGTGGCTTCAAGCCAACCAGAGCTCGGATGCCTTGGGGCTGTTCGCTCGCGAGAACGTGGTGGTCGGCGACTACACAGACCCGAGTTTTGCGGCGTACATCGGACCGTGGCTCAGCCACTGGCTGAATGAGAGCTCCGAGGACGCGGGGAGCGATGGGATCCAAAACACCGCCGCGGGTATGGACGGCGTGCTGGGCACGCCGGATGACGACGTCCTCGAAGGGGACGGGGTTTGGACCGTGGACTACTACACCACCGAGGATGCGACCCTGGGCCTCATTCCCAGTGGGTTCTCGGTGGGGGACCCGGTCCCCGGGAGCGGGGAGGACCTCGATGGGGATGGAGTCAAAGACGCAGACATCACCCTGAGCGATTTCAACACCCAAGCATCCATGGGGAACTCTTCAGAGTGGGCTGGGAACATGCCCACCGGAGTGAGTAGCTTCAGCGACGTGGCGACCATCTACATCGACAAGATCGAGTCGAGCTTCTACACGAACCACGCGATCGCGGCACTCATGTTCAACTTCGGAGGGACGGTTACGATCAACGGATCGATCGTTTCGCGCAATGAGTCTCTCGTCTACGGGGCGAACCACTGCTACATGAACCATGATCCGAGGTTGCTCGGAAGTGATGTCGCCCGCACCTACGGCGTGCAGATGCCGCTCGACTGGCAGCCGCTCGAAGTCACCGCGTGGACCTTTGTCGATTCGACCTGGGCGTTCGTTCCGGCTCAGCAAACCCAGACCTACCAGCCCTAGTTGTCAGTGATTTCACCTGGAGGAGCGGTACACATGAGCGTTCTGAAACTCAGCCTGTTCATGATCGCCGGGCTGCTCGGCGGCTCGCCTCTCCTCGCCCAGAGCCCGGGCCACGGGGCGAACTCCGGAGTCGAAGCTTCCGAGCTGGGGCTCGAGCCTTGGCAGAGCGCACAGGTTCTCGACAAGGCTCGCATCGCCGAGGAGTCGTTTCAGCGCCTGTACGGGCTCGAGGAGGCGGGAAATCCGCACCTGAAACCAGGGACTATCCTCGAGAACGTACAGCTTGCGGCCTCAGAGCCGGACTTGAACACCCTGCGTCGGGACCGAGCGCTCACCACATTCGCCAGCCGAACTGTCAATTGGTCCGCGCCGGTCGAGCACTCCCACGGAGCGGCGGCACTGCCCGAGGCAGATTCCGGGGGACACCCGGATGCCCCTGGCGGCCGCCAGAAACTGTGGATTGCGGGCGCGTTGCTCGCGGCCATCATCGGCTGGAGGTGCTCGGTTCGCGGCAGAAGTGATCGCGCTCTTTCGAGCGGCGGCTAACGACCGTCGTTTTCAGCTTGCCCCTCGGCTGCCTTCCCGCCTTCGGTCTCGGGCCTCGCCATTTCCTCGATCGGGTCGCATCGCAAGAGGAACAAAGTCTGTCTTCCCTCCTGGTCGCCTGCCGGGTTCGGAATCCCCCGCACCAATAAGAACTCCCCCTCGCCGAGGACGTTGCGGCCTTCCCGAGAGACAGTCACCACTTCAGGGACTGCAAGTTCCGACTCACCGCTCTCGTCGGACTCGAGTTCGATCGGCAGCGCGAGCGCGACCTTCACATCCCAGTCGATAATGACGCCAGGCTTTCCTCGGCGGGGAAGAACGCGGGCTTCGAACGTGAGCCCCGTGTTCATCACTTCGACCACCGGCTGGGTGGCTTCTCCAGTGGGGCCGATCTCGAATCGATCGACGTACGCCGCTTGATCGACCACCACGAAATTCGTGCGTTGGTGGGCGAAGAGGGAGAGGCGGGGGGCGCAGACCAGCTTGATACCCTTCCGAGTCTCGAGAAACGCGAGCAACTCCTCCCCCTGCCCAGCGGAGAGTCGACGGGTCTTCGCCCGATGGGTGGAACGTAGCGTTCGCAATCCGAGCTCGGCAACTGTGGCATCGTCCACGTCGAGCATGCGCGCTTCGATTGCAAAGGCGGCACGGCCGCTGTCGCGGAGGCCACGAAAAATCGCAGACACCCGTTCTTGCGACCGCGCCGGAAGCGAGATGACGAGGATGGACCCAATCGCGCTGATTTTCGCGTCGGCGATTTCGAGGTCGGCGGAGATGGAATCACGGATGAGCTCGACCAGTTCTTCCATCGTCCAGGAAGCTCCATCGGAGAGGTCATCGGTGTCGCTCGAATCGACCCCGCCCAGCCCGAGTCGCGGCGCGGGGAAGTCCGGGCGCCGGTGGAGGAGGTCACGAACGTCGTACATCTGGGTGAAGACCTTCTCGTCGGGGGCGGCGTGTACGGCCGACGAAGCCACTGAAATGAGCAAAATGGCCGCTGCGATCAGGAGGCTCGCAGGCGAGTTTCGGCGAATTGCGCGAGTGTGAACCTTGCTGAGCGGCCGCATGGGAGCTCCTTCAGGATTGGGGTCGGATCGATCACCAGCAGACTGCTAGGCCAGATCCTCCGGGAAACCTGTCACCCTTCGGTCACTCGGTCCGCTTGACCTCAGAGGGGCGCCCTTCGATGATTCGCTGAACACAGCCAATAGGAGCGCCCCGATATGGACCGACCCCTCCGCTTCGTCACCGCCGCGAGCCTCTACGATGGCCACGACGCATCGATCAATATCATGCGTCGGGTCCTCCAGGACCAAGGGGTCGAAGTGATTCACCTCGGGCACAACCGCTCGGCAGAGGACATCATCGACTCGGCGATCCAAGAAGACGCTGACGCGATCGCGGTCAGCTCGTATCAGGGAGGCCACAACGAGTTCTTCCGGTTCATGTTCGACCTCCTACGGCAAAAGGGCGCGCCGTGGATCAAGATCTTCGGCGGTGGGGGAGGCGTGATCATCGCGGACGAGATCAAGGCACTCCACGACTACGGAATCGATCGGATCTACTCACCCGAGGACGGGCGGTCGCTGGGACTCGAGGGAATGATCCGCGACATGATCGAGAAGACCGCGGCGTCGATCGGGAAGAACGGTCGCGCGAGCCTCCCGGCACTCCCGCAAAGACTCACGCGGGTCGAATCGGGCGAGAAAGTCGAAAGTCCAGCCAGCCAGACGACTGTGATCGGACTGACCGGGACCGGCGGCGCAGGAAAGTCTTCCCTCACCGATGAATTGGTCCGGCGCTTTGTCCTCGATTTCCCCGAGCGCCGCTTCGCAGTTCTCTCGGTCGATCCGACAAAGCGCCGCACCGGCGGAGCGCTACTGGGGGACCGCATCCGGATGAACGCGGTGCATCACCCGCGAGTCTACATGCGCTCGTTCGCCACCCGCGAAAGTGGGGTCGAGCTGCCCGCGGCAATCCGTAGCTCTCTCGAGTTGATCCGCGGTGAGGGATTCGATCTCGTACTTCTCGAGACCTCGGGAATCGGCCAGGGAGATTCGAGCATTGTCGACGTCTCGGACCTGTCGGTGTACGTGATGACTGCTGAGTACGGGGCGGCGAGTCAACTCGAGAAGATCGACATGATCGATTACGCCGACATTGTGGTCTTGAACAAGTTCGATCGAGGGGGGAGCCACGACGCTCTGCGCGACGTGCGAAAACAGTATCGTCGCTCTCGGAAGCAGTTCGACCACTCGATTTCCGATGAGAGCCTGCCCGTCTTTGGGACCGTCGCGAGCCACTTCAACGATTCCGGCGTCGAGCGCTTCTACCGGCACCTCCTCACCCAACTCGCCGAGAAGGGGACGGCGGAGTGGACCCCGGTTCAGGATCGTGAGCTGGGGAGCGGCCTCGAGAGATCGAGCCCGATCCCCGTCGAGCGACAGGGCTATCTCCGCGAGGTCGTGAAAGCAGTGCGCGACTACAAGGCAGCGGTCGAGCAACGGGTTGCGACCGTACGCGACGTCGCCGCCCTGAGGCGGAGCGCGGGAATCGTAGGGGGTGAGGTCGGCACTGATCTCGAGCAGCGCGCGGCCGCGCTCTGGG
Organism: uncultured bacterium; assembly: GCA_937876125.1. Classification (GTDB taxonomy): domain Bacteria; phylum Planctomycetota; class UBA8108; order UBA1146; family UBA1146; genus JAFMMO01. The sequence continues at coordinate 1,014 of CALEHF010000235.1, read as the reverse complement.
CCACAGTGCCCGAACGAGCGCGACTCTTGCTCGAGGCGTGGCCGGTCCTCGCCGAGCGCTATCGCCAGGAGGAGTTCGTCTACAAGGTGCGCGATCGCGAACTGAGGGAGTCGCTCCGCTACGAGAGCCTGTCTGGAAAGTCGATCCCCCGGATCTCGCTCCCACGCTTCGATGACGATGGGTCCTTGTTGCGATTCCTGCTCCTCGAGAACTTGCCGGGGTCGTTCCCCTTCACCGGTGGCGTGTTTCCCTTCCGTCGTCGCGACGAGCTTCCCAAGCGAATGTTCGCGGGGGAGGGGCCACCCGAACGCACCAACGAACGCTTCCACTACCTTTGCCAAGGCGAGGACTCCCATCGCCTGTCGACCGCCTTCGACTCGGTCACGCTGTACGGCGAAGATCCGGATGAGCGACCCGACATCTTCGGCAAGGTGGGGGAGAGCGGGGTGAGTATTTGCAGCCTCGACGACATGAAGAAGCTCTACGCAGGTTTCGATCTCCTCGCGCCGACGACCAGCGTCTCCATGACGATCAATGGGCCGGCCCCGATGCTGCTCGCGATGTTCTTCAATACGGCGATCGATCAGCAGGCTGACATTTTCACCGAGAAGAACGGTCGTGCGCCGACGGACGCTGAGCTCACCGAGATCCGGGAGTACGTTCTCAAGAATGTCCGGGGCACGGTGCAAGCGGACATCCTGAAAGAGGACCAGGCTCAGAACACGTGCATCTTCTCCACCGAGTTCGCGCTTCGAATGATGGGGGATATTCAGCAGTTCTTCATCGACCGGGGGGTGCGGAACTACTACTCGGTCTCGATCAGCGGGTACCACATCGCCGAGGCGGGGGCGAATCCGATCAGCCAGCTCGCATTTACCCTCTCGAACGGTTTCACGTACGTCGAGTACTACCGCGCCCGCGGAATGGACATCGACGACTTTGCACCGAACCTCAGCTTCTTTTTCTCGAACGGGCTCGATCCTGAGTACTCGGTGCTTGGGCGGGTGGCGCGCA
>CALEHF010000234.1 GCA_937876125.1 uncultured bacterium | reverse complement strand
TCAGAGTCTCGGGGATCGCCGCACAGTTGATCGCGAGGAATGGCTGGTCCGCCCGATCTCCTCCGTGGTGTACGGCGCGCGCGACCAGCTCTTTGCCAGTGCCGCTTTCGCCCCGGATCAGGCAAGTCGCCGCGGTGCGCGCGACCCGCTCGATCATGTCGAACAACTCTTCCATACATTGCGAACGACCGACCATCTTGCGTGCGCCGACTCCTTGACTCACCAGAGCTCGAAGCCGGCGGTTTTCGTGGACCAGACTCAGCTTCTCAGCGGCCGACTCGACGATCCGAAGAAAGCGATCGCGGTCGAAGGGCTTCGGCAGGTACTCGAACGCACCGTACTTCATCGCTTGCACCGCGCTCTGCACTTCGGCATAGGCGGTCATCAGAACAACCTCGGTGGCCGCGCTCAGCTCTTTCACTTCCCGTAAGAGCTCGAGCCCTTCGGTGGCGCCCGGCATCTTGAGGTCGGTGAAGACGAGATCGAATGGATCCCCGCTGTCGCGCGCCTCGCGGAACGTCTCGAGCGCCTCGGGCAGTCCGCCAGCGATCTCCACGCGGTAGTTCCGCGACTCGAGGATCTCTTTGAGGATCCCCCGCTGAATCTGCTCGTCGTCCGCGACGAGGATGCGGGGTTGGTACTCGCTCACGCCCGCCCCTCCCCTTCGCTCCAGCCTTCGTTCCCGACCGGGAAGACGAACGAAACCGACGTGCCTTCCCCGAACGTACTGTGCAGCTCGACTCGCCCGCCGTGGCGCTCGGCGGTCCGGCGCGCGATCGCCATCCCGAGGCCAGTTCCGCCCTCACGCGTCGTATAGTAGGGAACGAACACGCGCTCGAGATCCTCCGGCGGAATCCCGGGGCCGTCATCCGCGAAGTTCACGACCAGCTCGGGGCCGTCGCGCCCCGCGCGCTGGGCGGTCGCAACCATCAGGTGGCCACCATCGTGTCTGAGCACTTGGAGTGCGTTGATCGCGATGTTGAGGAACGCGCTCTTCATCTCCTGGCGATTCCACTGCACCGTGGGGAGGTCCTCTGCGAGATCGAGGACGAGTTCCACGTGTTGCCCGATCGCTTCTTTGCGCAGCAGCCGGAAGAGCTCGTCCACCAGTTCGTTCGGCGCCACCGACTCGGAGGACGCGGACGCGGGTTGGGCGAGGGAGAGGAAGTTGGTGACGAGAAGATTCAAGCGCTCGACCTCGCGCTGGACATCGGCGGTGAAGCGGAGGAAACGCTCACGGCTGCGGCCCCCCTCCGGAACGAACTCATCGCGAATCTGACCGATGTTCAGGTGAATCGCATTCAGAGGATTTCGCACGTCGTGGGCAACGCCCGCGGCGAGATCACCCATGTGCTGAATTCGCTCGCGTTGAGAGAGCTCTTGCTCGAGATGACGCCCCTCGCGCAAACGATCGACCATGGTGTTGAACTGTCGACCCAGGTGCCCGAACTCTTCCCCCGGTCGTTCGGTGACCCTCGATTCGAAGTCGCCGTCGGCAAGGCGTTGGAAGCCATGGATCACATCATCGACGGGGCGGGTGACGCGGACTCCGAGGAACCAGGCGAGGGCGATCCCGATGAGGAAGACCCCAACTGTCGCGATCAGATCGTGCCGCTTCGAATCGTTGAAGAGCCGTTGAACACGGTCGATGTGACGAGTGACATCCAAGGTGGGGTCGCGCTCAACTGCGAGGGGTCCCACCGAACTCGAGACTGACGCCAAGAGCGGGGATGGGGCGAGCAACTCCCCATCGAGTACTGAGGGATCCCCCGCGCTCGAACCCCGCGATGACGCACCCCGGATCGAGGATTCATCCTCGCGTAGTGGTGGGACCCCGCTCGAATCCTCGAACACGTACGGGGAGTCCTCGCCAAACGCGTGGATCAACTGCGCCAGAATCTCCTGAAGGGTCGGCTGCGCCCGTTGAAACTGGAGAACGCGCATGGCGAGCTTCTTCTGCTCCTCGGGATCGAGTTCGAGACGGTACTCCTCTGACAACTCGACCGAGCTCGGCTGGCGCCCGGCGGGCGGTCGCGAGCGACCGGTGAAGACGGTCCGAGGTGCGCCTTGCGTGATCATGACGAATCGCAAGGTGAGAGGCTGCGCTCCGCCCTGCCTCTGGAGAGCCCCGGTGATCAGGTCGCTCGTCTCATTCGCGATATCGAGCGTCACTTTCTCGAGCTCCATCAAGAGTTGCTGTTCATTGTGCTCGTGGATCACGGTCTGGAGCAGGAAGGAGCCCGTGAGCACCAACACAAGCACGCCGATCAGCTTCGTTTGTAGATTCCAAAATCGACCCATGGTGTCGCCTAGTTCTGCTCCGGGGGGAGCTCAAGAGAAGGGCAAACGACGTACCTCTCACGTCGATGCCGAACGCTCGGGCAAGCAATTCCCCAACCAGAACCTAAGCTGTTATTTTGAAATGACTTAAAGGACCCTCCAGATGCACTTCACCCCAGAAGGTTGGCCCGTAGGAGGAAACAGCACTCCCTTTGAGGCAAGAAGTGTAGTGAAATACAACAGGTGGAGCGTCGAGAACCCGAACATCTGCGGGTGGAGTCCGCGCGTCGATCAGCGCCCGCCGGTGCGGACCTGATCGAGGGAACTGCCGGTTTCCGAGTCGCGACGGATTCCCGCGAGGTGCCGCCCGAGCGCCCACCAGTGCTGGGCGGTGGTGCTCAGAACCCCATCGCGATGCCAGCGACGCGTAGAACTGCGGATCGGAGAGCCCACGACCCGGAACCGGCCGACACTGCGCAGTCGAGAGACCAGGTCGAAGTCTTCGAGAATTTGGTCGCTCCGGTAGCCGCCAATCGCGGTGAAGGAGGTACGACGGACGAAGATCCCCTGATCCCCGAAAGGTCCGATCCCGAGACGAGTCCGGAGGTTAGCGCCGCGGGAGATCCATCGATAGAGGGCTCGATCATCCTCGAGCTGGAGGGGAAACGCGCCCCCGACGCATTCGGGGTCCTCGAGGGCCTTGGCGATCGTCACCCGCAGTTTTGCGGGAAGGACCGAGTCAGCATAGACGAAGAACAAGACGTCCTCGTGGGCACCTTCGGCACCATGATTCAGCTGCCGGGCGAGTCCACCGGGCTCTTCGCGGACCTCGTCGGCCCGCTCGGTCGCGATCTGCGAAGAGCGGTCTTGGCTGCCGCCGTCGACCGCCACCAGATAGTCGATTCCGTGGTCACGCAATTGCTCGAGGAGGCCACCGAGCCGCTCTTCTTCGTCGAGAAAGGGGACCACGGCACGAATGCGGATGCTGTCGCCGCACCCCCTGCCTCGGCCGGAGAGTTCGCTCGAGTCTGGGTTCTCGATCCCGAATGTGGATAGCATCGTGTGACTTCTCTTTGAACTCGGCTGTACTACAGTTTTGGAGTTTTTGCTCTCCGCGCAACTCGGCCTCTCGGTCGAAATGACTTTTTCAACAGGCAGCTAGGCCTGGAAGGCTTCCGTGCCCGACGATCTTCGCCACTCACCACATCCCGAAGACGAATTCCAGGGGGACCCCTCGAAGCCGCCAATGGAAGAGACCACCGGTGACACGGCTGGCGACACCGCCGATCGAGCGGAGGCTGGCGCGTCAGCGGACTCTCTCGAAGCGCCGACGACGGGGGGCACAACCTTAGACGCCGCTCCGGTGATCCACGACGAGACCCGCCCGATGCGCACTCCGCGCCGAACGACCCTCGGCCCGTTCCGCCTCGAGGAGAAGATCGGCGAAGGAGGCATGGGAGTCGTGTACCGCGCCCACGACCCGCAACTCCGCCGGTGGGTCGCGATCAAACGAATCCACTCGCGCTACGAGAAGGACGGAGCGTACAACCGCCTGTTCCTGGCAGAGGCCCGAGCGGTCGCGGCGGTAAGTCACCCCAACATCGCTCAGATCTTCTCCATTCATCCCGGCGAGGGAGACGAGCCCTCGTTCTTCGCGATGGAGTACATCGAAGGTCTCTCGACCGAGGCAAGGGTGCGTCGCGACGGGCCACTCGCCCCAGAAGCCGTGGTCGAAATCGGAATCCAAGCCGCCCGCGGACTGCGCGCGGCGTATCGCAACGGCATCGTTCACCGCGACGTGAAGCCTTCGAACCTCCTCTTGGACGATCGAAACCAGGTCAAGCTGGTCGACTTCGGGCTGGCGATCCAAGTGGGCGAAATGTCGAGCGACGAAAATGACGACGATCGCATCCTTTGCACGCCGCACTACGTCTCGCCAGAGCAGGCGCGCGGCTGGCGCGTCGACCATCGCTCGGACATCTATTCCCTCGGCTGTACGCTTTACTTCCTCCTGACAGGACGCGAACCGTTCCACCGCGAGAATCGGGTCGACCTGTTTGTCGCCCATGCAAATGAGAGCGCTCCGGCGCCCAGCACCCTCGACAGTGCGACCCCGTCGATCCCGGCGAGCCTCGATGCGGTGATCCTCTGCATGCTGGAAAAGCGACCCGAGGATCGCCCGCTCGATTACGACGTGTTGATGGCGAACTTCGATGCCATCCTTGCCGAAATCTCCCCACGGAGCAGCAAGGCTCGCCCGTGGTCGGGGTGGCGCATCGCGGCGTCACTGGTCGTGGTCGCCGCGGCGACCACCGCCGGCTTGATGGCCGCGACGCGAGAACCGCGCGAGCCCCCGTTCCTCATCGAGGAGTACTTCGGCCCGATCTACATCCCGGACCGCCCGTACGAAAAACTGCACTATGACTTCACTGCGCCGGATGCCGCGGCGCGACTGTCGAATCGCTTCTCCTCTTACGAGGTCGACATCGACCGCTCGAGCACCGTGAGGCCCGTGGTCCAGAACGGCGCTCTGGTTTGGAAGAACTACGATCGGCCGATTCGCCTTCCCTATCTGAGCGAGTTTCGCGAGATCGAGCTGCGCGGTTTGCTGTTCCTCAAAGAGCAGCACTTCCGGCTGCGCATCGGCGATGATGGAACGTACGGCAACCAGGATGGGATCGACATCACGCTCGCGGTCGGCGGCGACCCTGCTCATGATCGAGTCGTCACCAGCACTCGACACGGTGAGTTTCAGGAGATCGCGACGATCCCTTCACGCCTCGATTTTCGCGTGAAAGAAGAAGAGTACATCCTCCGCCTGGTGTGCGAAGACGACCCCGAAGCGGGGTGGGCAAGTTTCCAGTTCACCCTAGACCAGGAGCTCGAACAGGACGAGGGACGGACCTCCGTGCTCGCGGCGAGCTTCCGCTTCAGACTCCCCAAAGATCAGATCCCCCGCGGCGGAATCGTGCTCTCGAGTGAATGGCCCGCAGAGAATCAGAACACGGTAAAGATCAAAGAAATCCTGATCCGTGGGATCATTGATCGCGATCGCCTCGCGCTCGAACAACGAATGGGAACCCTCTGATGGCGGCGAGACTGTGGATCCGAGACGCACCCGGAAAACTGCGCGAGCAACGGCTCGACGCGAGCACCGGCGATGAAGGCATCGTGGTCGGGCGCGATGCCGCGGCAGACATTGTCCTCGACGATGTCGCCGTCAGCCGCTTCCACGCGCGCTTCGTCCTCCGCGACGAGGGGTGGCACGTCATCGACCTCGGGTCGAGTAACCGCACCTTCGTCAATGGCGACCCGGTGCGCGAAGTCCCCCTCTCCGCCGGCGATCACATCGGCATCGGGGACTGTGAGCTGCAATTCGTCGACGAGGTCGAGCGGATCGAGGGGTCAAATTCACAGACGCAAGTCCTCGAGCGGCTGAGAAGCGAAACGCTCGCAGGAAGCGAGCTGCGCGCGGCGGGCGTGCTCAGCGCGCTCCACCACCTCGCCCGTGAAGTCTCGGGGCGCCCTGGCGACCCCGCCCTCCCCGAGGATGCCGTAGGGATCCTGGTCGAGAAGCTCGACGCGGATCGCGGCGCGCTCCTCCTCCTCGATGGCGACCAACTCCTCTGCCGCGCCGCACGATCGCGTGGAGAGCAGGCTCTGCGCGGGTTCGTCTTGAGCCAAACGATCTACCAAGAAGTGATGCAGTCCCGTGAAGCGATCCTGTCGGAGGACACCACCTCCGACGAACGATTCGCTGATCGGCAGAGTATCGTCGGCGAAGAGATTCGCTCGGTGATCGCCGCGCCGATCCCGCTCAGAGGCGGCATCGGCGGAATCCTCTACCTCGACCGGCTCCATGGGCGGCAGGGTCCGTTCCAAACCGAAGATCTGTACGGAGGCGCGGTCGCAGCTCAGTTCATCGGGGCGCTCCTGCAAGCAGGGGCCAACATTGGCGGACTCGAGCGAGAGCGCGAAACGCTGGTGCGCACCCTGATCGACACCCACCCCATCATCGGGCAGTCCCCCGCGATCGAGCGCATCCATGAATTCATCCGACGTGCGGCCCCGACCGAGAGCACCGTGCTGATTCGCGGCGATACCGGCACCGGCAAAGAGCTGGTCGCCCGCGCTCTTCACTACCAGAGCAATCGACGCGGCGCACCGTTCGCAGCCCTGAACTGCGCCGCGATCCCCGAAGCACTGGTCGAGAGCGAACTATTCGGGCACGAACGCGGCGCCTTCACCGGCGCAGACTCTCGCAAGATCGGGCGCTTCGAAGCGGCGAACCATGGCACGGTGTTCCTCGATGAGATCGGCGAACTGCCCTTCGGCTGCCAGGGAAAACTGCTCCGCCTCCTCGAGGAGCGGCGATTCGAGCGGGTGGGCGGAAACAACTCGGTCGAAGTCGATGTGCGCATCGTCGCTGCGACCAACCGTGACCTCGCGCTCGAGGTGAAGGAAGGGCGCTTCCGTGAAGACCTCTACTATCGCCTGAACGTGCTCGAGGTCGTCGTGCCGCCCCTCCGCGATCGTACGGGGGACCTCGAGATCCTGATCGATCACTTCCTCGATCACTTTTCGCAGCGAGTCGGGGGTGGCCGGAAGCGGCTTTCCGCGCCCGCTCGCGAAAAGTTGCTCGCACACCCATGGCCTGGAAACGTGCGGCAACTGCGCAATGCAATCGAGTCCGCGGTCGTACTCGCGCGTGGCGATGAAATCCTCGCGGAAGATCTCAGTTTGACCCGGACTGAAGGCGTCGGAGAACCGGATCCGACCGAGCGATGGGTCCCCTGTGCACTGCAAGATCTCGAGCGCGTGCACATTCGACGAATGCTCGATCACGTCAGCTGGAACAAATCGAAAGCGGCGGAGCTCCTGGGGATCGAGCGGTCGACTTTGTACGCTCGGCTGAGAAACCTGGAGATCTCGCCGCCGGAGTAGGGAGTTCGTGCCGGTCGTCGTGTCATCGGTCGGTCAAGCCTGCTCGTGGTGGGACCCGAGAATGGAGAGAGCGTGAACATCGGATTCGCCGTCTGGATCCTGCTTGCCCCGATCATCCAGGCATCCCAGTCGGACCAAATCCAAGCGGGCGCCTGGCCCGCAGGGGTGCTTTTTCAAGCAGCCGCGCGCGTCGCTGAGTGTCCTGTGTACCCAGAGTCCCCGACGATCGGAAACACGGTCGTCATACTGGAGCGTGACCTGCTCGTTGCGCGCGGAAACCTCCCCGCGATCCTCTCGCTCCTCCACGACTCCGGAATCGCGTTGATCGAGCTCTCTCCAGGAGTCGCGCGCGACGGCTGGATGGCCACTCGTCACACCGCCGGGATTCGTCGCCCGATTCGGGTCCGGGTCCGGGTCCTCTCGCTCGAGCACGCCGACCCCGCGGAAATCGCACTCGCCCTCAACGCTCGGGTCGAGGAGCGCGAAGCCCTGCTCCCCCCCGGGGACACGATGACCCACTTCGTCGCGGACCCCCGCAGCGGTTCTCTGATCGCTCGCTACACATCCGAAGAGCGATTGCTCGAGTACCTTGAGTTCCTCACCGAGAGAGACCGCCCCGCGGCGCCGGGTACGGACCATCCCATCCTCCGCACCTATCGACCGTCCTGGGTCACGGCCCCGGTGCTCCACGTTTTGTTCGACATCGAGTGGAAGAAGATCAAGGGACAAACCATTCGGGTGGTCGTCCCCGAGACTCAGAATGTGCTCTTGGTTCGCTGCCCAGTGCAGACGTGGCCACTCGTGGAGGAGCTCCTTCAGTCTCTCGATCGCCCCGAGTGAGTCGCGCCTGTGAATGTAGCGAATTCCAACACCCTAGGTGTTGGGTAGAGCGACAGCCTGGGCGGCCGCGCCGAACGCCCCACCAGATCAAGAGCTAAACCCTTCCCCGCATGGCACTTAGAAACCGCACGGACGCCACGGCGTTGGCTCCCCATTTGCCAATTGCACCTGCGCTCGGAAGACTCCGAGCAGGATCCCAAGCGACTCCGGAAGGAATGGCGGCAAATGGCTCTCTCCCCGAATCGGGCCGTTCGGCTCTGCGCACTTCTTGCACTCTCGTCCTGGCTGACTGGCCCGACCGTGACTCCCCTCGAGGCACAGTCCCCGACCCAGACCCCAGCCGAAACGTCGGTCGCCGACGAAGAGCCCGGCAAGATCACCGAGGGAAAGGTGCGGGTTCTGAACCTGATGCGCTTCCTTCAGGACACCACAGGGAAGATGGTCAACTATCCATCTGCCCAGGCGGACCCCGCATTCGCCAACGACGTGTTCATTGAGGTCCTCGGAGATATCGAGCCGCTCACCCTCCCCATGGTTCGAGTGATCCTCGAAACCAACGGCTACGAAATGTGGGAAGAGACCCTGGAAGATGGCAACCAGGTGATCCACGTCCGCAGCTCGACTCAGCGGACGGTCATTCCACCCAACCCGATATCCCCGATCCTCGAGCAGGGGGGAGATCGCACACTCGACAACGCCCAGGAGCTCGCAACCCTTGTCCTCCAGCTGAAGTACACCGAGACCTCGGTCGTTTCCCAGGCGCTGCGCGACCTCCTCGACATTCAAGGTCCGGGCCGCCAATCGGGAAGCATCAAAATGGTCCCCGTGACCTCGAGTGACACGTTGATCATCAAAGCGAAGCTCGGTGTCCTCGATCACATTCAGCGGCTGGTGCGCTACATCGACGTCGAAGTGCTCGGGCCAGAGCAGGTCCTCGATATCCGCGAGCTCTCCTACGCCGATGCCGATGACTTGGTCAGCCTGATCGAAGAAGCTCTCTCTACCACTGCGGCGCCCGGAGCGCGCCGGGTCACACCGCGCGCGGCGCGAGGCGCGGCCACTCCGAGTGCCAACTCCTCCCTTGCTGGCGAGTCGACCCGCCTGATCGCCGACTCCCGCACTCACAAGATCATCATCCAGGGGACCGATGAAGATGAGATCGACCTTGTCCACCAGCTCATCGACGAGCTCGACTCCAAGGTCCGGAGCTTCCGCCGAAACACCCATACCTACCGAGTGAAGTATCTGAAGGCGGAAGACCTCGCGGAGGTGCTACGGGCGCTCGTCGAAGGCACCCAGGGCGGTGGTTTGAACGGTCGAACCCGGACCACAGGGAACCGAGGCGCCAACAACACTGCCGCGCAGTCGCAGCAACAGTTCACGCCGACGCGGATCGTCCCGCACCCCGAAACCAACACGCTGATCGTGCAGGCGGAGCCGGAAGAGTGGCACGAGATCGAAGAGCTCCTACGCGACATCGACCAGCGCCGTCGGCAGGTGTTCCTCGAAGCCGCCCTCGTGCAGGTGACGGACTCTTCGAACCTCAACTACACGATCGAGTTCCTGGCCGGAAACCTCGACGACCAAGCGACCCGAATCGCCGCCATGAGTGCATTCGGTATCTCGACCCTCGATCAAACTCAGCTGCCGAACAACTTCGTCCGACAGTTCACCGGGTCGGGTGGCGGAACCGGCCTTCTCGCGGCGATCTCGAACGACGGGCAGCTCCCGGCGATCCTGCGCGCGATCAAGAGCGACTCCGAATCGAAAATTCTTGCGACCCCGTTCATCCTCGCGGATGACAACCAGGAGAGCTCGATCAACATCGACACCGAGATCTTCTTCGAGACCTCGAACACGACGAACGTGAACACGACCACCGGCCTCGCCTCGGAATCAGCGGGAATTCGGATGACGCTGACGCCGACGATCTCGAAGGAAGTCGTTCTGATGTCGCTCTCTCTCGAAGTGTCGAGCTTCGCGGGTGCGTCGAGTTCCACCGGAACCCTCCCCGACCGCTCGACGAACACGATCAACTCCAACGTGACGATCCCCGACGGCAGCCTGTTCATCATCGGCGGCCTTGCGCGGGAGAACGAATCGACGGTCGTGGACAAGATTCCGTTCCTCGGCGATCTTCCCCTGCTCGGCCGCTTCTTCCAGAGCCGCGGCAGCGATCACAGCCGCGACAACTTGTACGTGTTCCTCACCGCTCACATCATCGACGAGGAGCGCGGGGCGGACCTCGAGTTCCTCAGCGACCAAGCGATCGAAGGGGTGCGCGCGTTCGGCGACAACCAGAAGCTCCAGCGCTTCCAGGTTCCGAACCAGAAGCCTCGCGATGCGAGGCTGTACAAAGAGGAAAAGTAGTCACCGATGAAACTCTCAATTTTCGACGATCTCGTCACTGAAGGCATGCTCACCGAGGACCAACTCCTCGAGTGCCGCGACGAAGAGCGTGATACCGGGCAGCCCCTCGACCGGGTCCTCAGACAAAAGGGCTACGTCTCGGAGAACATCCTCCTCGAGCTCCTCGCTCGCCGGTTGCGCATGCCCTATATCGAGGAACTCGCCGACATCCAAGTTCCGAGCATTTTTGTCCAACGCGTCCCGGCGCAGTTCGCTCGAACCTACAACCTCGTCGCAATCGAAGAGGGTCCCCGGGGATTGAAAGTTGCGACGTGCGACCCACTCGACATTCACCCGATGGACGACCTGGCTTCGTTGCTCGGAGGGATGGTCGAGCCGGTTGTCTCGACCCGCGCGGAGATCACGTCGCTGATCAACCGCGCGTACCAGCGCTCCTCGGCTGACGTCGACGAGTTGCTCGAGGGGATCGACGACGACGACATTCTCGGGCTAGCGGCGGAGATCGAGCAGTCGGAGGACGTGCTCGATATCGCCAACAAGGCGCCGATCATCAAGCTGATGAACACGATCTTGTTCGAGGCGCTGAAGATCCGAGCTTCGGATATCCACCTGCAGCCGTTCGCGGATCGGTTGCAGGTGCGGTACCGGATCGACGGCATTCTGTACGACTCCAAGATCATCCCGAAGAAGGTTCAGGACGCCCTGATTTCGCGCGTGAAGGTCATGGGCAAGATGGACATCGCCGAGCGCCGCCTCCCTCAGGATGGCCGGACCTCGGTGAAGGTCGGAGACGGCGATGTCGACGTGCGGATCTCGTCGGTGCCGACCTCTTACGGCGAGCGGATCGTGTTCCGCCTCCTCGACAAGAGCGCACAGCTCTATCGTCTGGGCGAAATCGGGCTGACCAAGACGAACCAGAACAAGCTGCTCGATCTGATCGCCTGCTCGCACGGCATCGTGCTCGTCACGGGTCCGACCGGTTCGGGAAAGACGACGACCCTCTACGCGAGCCTCTCCGAGCTGAACTCGGAAGAGAAGATGATCATCACGATCGAGGATCCGATCGAATACAACCTCGATTCGATCAGCCAGATCCAGGTCGCGACCAAGAAGGGACTGACCTTCGCGGCGGGGCTTCGTTCTCTCTTGCGCCAGGACCCGGACGTAATGATGGTCGGAGAGATCCGCGACCATGAGACTGCAGCGATTTCGGTCCAGGCCGCGAACACCGGCCACTTGGTGTTTTCGACCCTCCACACCAACGACTCCGCCGGCGCCGTGACCCGAATGATCGACCTCGGGGTCGAGCCCTATCTCGTGTCGAGTTCGCTGATCTCGGTGATCGCCCAGCGCCTTGTCCGGGTGATTTGTCCGCGCTGCAAGGAGCCGCTCGAGGTTTCTGACATCGAGCTGAAGGCCCTCGGCTACACCCGCGACGAACTGCCGCACGGACACCTGTTCCATGGGCGAGGCTGCGACGCGTGCCTCGGGCGCGGATTGTACGGCCGAACCGCGATTTACGAGATCCTCATGATCAACGAAACGATTCGCGACCAGATCATTTCGCGGACCAGTGCTTCCATCATCAAGCAGATCGCGGTCGAAACCGGGCATCTACAGACTCTCCGCATGGACGGAGCGCTGAAGGTCCTCGCCGGTGAGACCACGATGGAGGAAGTCTTCCGAGTCACTCAAATGGACGTGTTTTAAGGACCCGGAATGCCGATCTTCAATTACGAAGCGATCGATGCGAAGGGACGGCCCAAAAAGGGCACCGTCGATGCGGACACTGCGCGAGATGCGCGCGAGAAGCTCCGCAGGCAACAGATCCGCGTCGTCGAGATGCAGCGACTCGACGCGACCGCTCGCCCCAAAAAAGGGGATCGGCCGAAGTTTCAACTCCAGCGCAGGGTCAATACGCGCGAGCTCGCAATCCTCACCCGCCAATTCTCGACCTTGCTCGGATCGGGGGTCCACCTCTCGGAGGCGCTGAACGTCCTCGTCGAGCAGATTCAGGACCGTCGCATGGAGGTGGTCTTCCGCGATTTGCGCGAGAAAATCGTCTCGGGCTCGGGTCTCGCCGACGCGCTGAGCTTTCACCCCGGCTACTTCTCTGACCTCTACATCAACATGGTGCGCGCGGGAGAGGCGTCGGGAAACCTCGACGACATCCTCACCCGGCTCGCGGACTACCTTCAAAAGCAGGCGAACCTCAAGGGGAAGCTCGTCGCAGCGATGACGTACCCCGCAGTGATGGTGGTCGTCGGTTTCGGTGTTGTTGTGTTTCTCATGTCCTACGTCGTTCCGCGGATCACCGGCATTCTCTCCCAAAAAGGGGATGCTCTGCCGGCTCCAACATTGATTCTCATGACGATCAGCGACGTGTTCAAACAGTACTGGTGGCTGGGGCTCATCCTCGCCCTCGCGGGTGCGATCTTCATGCGGATCTCGATCGCAACCGAGAAGGGGCGGCTGTGGTTCGACACCACTCTGCTCAAGATTCCCGTCATGGGGACTCTGTTTCAGAAGAGCGCCATCTCACGTTTCACGGTGACACTGTCCGCGCTCCTAAAGAGCGGACTTCCCGCGCTGGACGCTCTTGCCATCGTCAGCAAAGTCGTCAACAACGCGCTGCTCAGCAAAGTGATCGTCCAAATTGCTGACCGAATTCTCGAGGGAGCGGACATCTCGACGCCGCTCCGGAAGTCGAAAATGTTTCCGCCGATGGTCGGGTACATGATCGCGATCGGAGAACAGAGCGGAGAGCTCGAGAACATTCTGGACCGGATCTCCGAGACCTACGAAGAAGAGATCGATTTGGCAGTCCAACGGCTCACCGCGCTCGTCGAGCCGGTGATCATTGTGGGACTCGCCGTAGTCGTTGGTTTCATCATCATGGCCGTCCTGCTCCCGCTCCTGCAGTTCGACTCGATGTAATGCTACGAATTTGAGAGGCCGCTCACGAAGCGGCAGGCCGACTCGCGCCCTTCGTTGGCGCACGGCGCGCAACAACTTGCACACTCGAATGGACCCCCCTGACCACGGAGTCTCCGGGCTCGAAACGAAAGGAATCTGCCATGTCGCTGACGCGCAGAACTGACCGCCGCGAAGACGGCTTCACCCTGATCGAACTCATCGTGGTGATCACGATTATCGGTATCCTTGCGGGAACCGTCGTGGTCGCCACGGCGGGACGAAGTGACCTAGCTCGCGTCCAGCGGGTCCGGGCGGACTTCTCCAGCATTCAGCAGGCTGCCGCCATGTACAAAGAGGATCACCGCGAGTGGCCGCAATCTCTTGAAGAGCTGATGAACCCACCCGAGCTGCCGGGTGGCGGCGCGCTCAAGTACCTGCAAGTCCCGCCGAACGATCCGTGGACCGGCGAGTACTACATTTACGAATTCGACGGTAGTGAGATCGTGCTGATCTCCTATGGCGCAGACCAGAGCGAAGGCGGCAGTGACTTCGATGCCGACATTCGCTCCGATGAAATGGATCAAGACAACTAGAGTCGCCTCATTCCGAGACAGGCCGCTTCTAGAGAGACCGCGTCGAGACAAACAGTGCTGAGAAGAACCATGCAGATGCACACGCGACCGACGAAGCAGATTCAGACTGCACTCCCGGGAGGAAGTGATTCCCCCCGGGAGCGTGGGTCCCGCATCGCATTTTTCATTCTTTTCGTTGGGATCACCCTCGCGATCTCCTCGATCCGAACTTTCGATCCCGAGCTGAACGACACTGACTTCTCTGGAAAAGAAAACGACAGCAGCGGGGTCGAGGACGCAGCCTCGCACATCAGGTCTCCTTCGCGCGGGGGCGTTCAGAAGTTCAAGGCCGATTCCGTGCGAGTGGCTCCGATCGAATCGGTCGAGCTATGGCAGATCTTTCCGACGGCTCCTACGACCCCGACCCCAATTGGAGTCGACGGCCCCGAGCGAGAAGCCGTTCCAGAACCATCTCGCAGTCCTCTCGAAATCGCTGACCCGCTGGACGTACTCGTCCTCGTGATGACCTTCCCAATTTCCATCGAAGCAACCCCGGACCCGCCGGCCGGGTTCGAGAGGGGCGTGCTTGAGACGCGCGCCCCCGAGAAAGCCGCCATCAAAATGAGAATGGCCGCTCGGGCTGGAGGGTCGGCGTGAAGGAGAAGAGCGGCGCGAGCCGCGTTCGATCCGGATTCACGCTCATCGAGCTGATCGTGGTGATTACGATTCTCGGCGTGCTCTCCGCGGTCGTCGTACCGAACGTCGCCTCCATCTCACCGAAGTACCGCTTGCGCTCGGCCGCCCGCGTCATCGGGGCGCAAATCGGTTGGGTCCGCAGCATGGCAGGGGGAACGAGCGAAGAGTTTGTCCTTCGCTACGATCTCGACGAGGGCGTGCAGCAGTACTGGGTCATCCTCCCTCCGGGACCCGACGAAGACCCAGGCCTCGACCTCGATGAGCGCGAGACGATGCCGAAGAACTGGGTCGAATCGGGAGTACGGATCCGCGAAATTCGCTTCCCCGACGGTTCGAGCGAGTCTTCTGGCCTGGTCGACGTCATTCTCGATCAATATGGCAACGAAGGCTCCCATATCGTCGTCCTCGAGAACGAAGAAGAAACGATCCTCTGCGTGAAGTTCAGCGCGCTCATCGGCGCGCTCGACTACTTCCCCTCCGATGTTGACTTCGAGGACTATTGATCATGAACAGAACAAACGAGAACAGAGAGACCACTTCGAAGAGAGAGAACGCATCGAGGAGGGGCAAGGCCGCTCGAGTCGCGGGATTCACGCTCATCGAGCTCGTCCTCGCGGTCGGACTCATGGGGGGCGCGTTTATGAGCCTGCTCTTCTTGCGGACCTCTGCGATCAGCCAGGCCTCGAAGTACAACCTCGACCGCAAGATTCAGCGCGTCGCGCAAGAGAAGCTCGACGAGGTCGTGTTCGGCGTTGAAGAGGCGACCTCAGGCACGATCGAAGACGAGCCGACCTGGCAGTGGGAGGTCGAGGTCTTTTCGCTCGCGACCGTCGAAACCCTCTACCCCCTGCTCGAGTGCAGTCTGACCCTCAGCTACCCCGCCGACGAATCCGATGACGGGTCCGAGTACATTCTCGCCACCCGTTTCTTCGCGGATGAGTCTCACCCCCTTCACGAGTACGCAGGCACCGGGGACCTCGACTCAAACAACACGACCGGTGGATTCTGAGATGCGCGCGCCCTACGTCACGCCCCCGATCTCAGCCACGCGGGCACTCTCTGAGAACCGCGCACAGCTCTCTGAGAACCGCGCAAGGGGTGGATTCACGCTCATCGAGCTGGTGGTCGTGGTGGGGATCTTCGGAATGGTGATGTCGATGGCGTACCAGATCCTCTCCTCGACGATGGAGGCTGAGCAACGAGTCACCAAGAACACACGCACTGGAAAGGTCGGCCAAGGCATCCTGCAACAGATCCGGCGCGACCTTCAGGGCGCGGTTTGGCGCAGTTACGGAATCCGTGTTTTCCTCGGTGTCGATGGAGGGAACGGAGAGGATGCGAACGATGAGATTCACTTCATCACGACCGCTCCGGTCCCCCGCCCGGGGGACGAAGATGAGGCTCCGATGCCCGAGGTCGCCTCGGTCGGCTACGTCCTCAAGCAAGGGGAAGATGGCAACTCGACCCTCTACCGCCGCGTGAAGTGGGAGCTCGGAGACAACCCGCTCGATGACGGGGAGTACTACGAGGTGTACGGATACGTGCGCGGCCTCGACTTCCACTATCTCGGCCGCGAGGATGAGTGGCTCGACAGCTGGGAGTCCGAACCGCACCTCGAAGGGCTCGACAACGAGAACTTGAACACGTTCCTCCCCTTTCGCGATCAGCGTGAAGGGGACGAAGAGGCCGATGCGCTCGAGGCCGCCGAGAGTGGCGACCCAACCACCGCGATTCCAGACGAAGGCGAAGATGAGGAGGTGGAAGAGATCCCCCTGCCGATTCCGCGAGCGGTCCAGGTCATCCTGCACATAGCGATCGGTGACGAGCGGGGCCTCTACCTCGACTTGGACGGGGAACCGATTATCGAACGCGTCTCTACGATCGTGCCCATCCTTTCCGCGGAGGTGCTCCGAGTGGAGGACCCGGCGAAGGCAGAGACCGACGATCCGACGACTCCGTAACACGGCCACGTTCTCCCGCTCATTTTCTCGCGGCTGATCGCGAGCCCTCCCCTTCAGCCAGATGCGGGAATCGAGCACTTCGCGTGTCAATGCGCCTCCTTGCACTGTGTCACATGCGCCCATCCGTCATCGTTCTCCCACCGTCGAGAGCCGCGATCACGCGCACGGTGCAGTTCTGAGGCGATTGCCACCCCGGTGCCGCTTTTCAACATTTGGCGGCAGGTTTGCTCCACCACCGGAGTCGACCCCTTGAAGCGCCCCTCTGGGCCGGATCCTGGCGAGCGCTGTCGTTGCATTCGACGGCTGCTGAGACAGGGAAGCACGAGCCAGGTGGACTCTTCTTGGGAGCCTCCTTACAATCAGGACCTTCCTGAAATCTCCGACGGCGAGGTTGTCGCTCCGAAGAGGCGCCGAGCCCTCATCTGCTCTTCAGGTGTAGATGAGTGATGGTGCGGGAATGAATCGGGAAATGGGGAACAACACGTGAGGGCATTCGGAGCGCAACGGGCCTCTGATTCGCTCATTACCATGAGTCGTGCGACGACATACGAGACTGTATCTCACCAAATCAGCGCGTCACCCCAGCTCCTCTTCGAGCCCACTGAGGTTCGAGCCACTGGGGCACGTTGAAACAAGTGTTCGGTACGTTCGGCAGGGAGAATCAATGAAGACGTTCACTCTCGGTTCAGGAACCGCCTTCGCGACCCTTCTTTTTGGGTGCGTCGCACTCATCGGAGCGGGTTGCAACGGCTCGGCGAACATTCCAAACCTCACGCAATCGGCAGCCGCTCTGCCGGGCAACGCGGTTTATGTCGGTCCGAAGATGAACGTTCCCAGGTACGGTCACACCGCGACCTCCCTCGAGGATGGGATTGTCCTGGTGGTCGGCGGCACCGACGAGCGACACCTGACGGCGATCGATCGAGTGGAGCTCTTTGACCAGTCGGCCCGAGTCGACCTCTCCCTGCCAGTGCCGGAGTCGATCTCCGGAGACTTTATCGACCAAGACATCGACGGCAATTTGATCACTCTCTCGAACGGTGGCCGCATCTTCCACACCGCAGATTCGATCGATGACGGCAACGTCCTCATCATCGGTGGAACGGACGGTAAGCTGTTCGGTCTGCCGAACGATACCAGCGAAATCTACGACCCCCTGACGCGGAGCTTCAGTAACCCCGACTTCTTGATCGATCAAAATGACGACATCCGTAACCCTCGCCTTCGCCATTCGACGCGCCGCCTGCCCAATGGCAAGCTGCTGATCAGCGGCGGCCAGGATTTCGTCATTGTCCAAGTCCCCGGACCCTTTGGCGGATTTTTCCCTCAGAACGCGTATCCGAGCATTCGCAGCCTCGAGATCTTCGATCCCGCCACGCTCCAATTCACTGACGCAATTGACACCAGCGGTGAGGAGGCCGAGCTCACCACCTCCCGTGGTCGGAGCGATCACGTGACTGAATCATGGGCTGGCTTCGACAATCTGCTCGGAACCGGTGACGATGTCATCGGCTTCCTCGGCGGGTTCCAGACCCTCTCGGCGCTCTCCACTCTCGCACCTCAGGATCTCATCTCTTGGAGCAACCTCCACACCACGCTCACCTCGATGGACTTTTACTTCGCGTCGACCGGTTCCGTGAGCCTCGCCCAAGGAATGGTGATTCCAGAACGGATGGACGGCCAGATTGCAATGAATCTCGGGCGCGATCACCAAGCGACCCCGTTCGGGGATTTCGGAGTCGCGAATGCGGTGCTGCTGTTCAACGGGGACAGCGGCGACGCCGGCTGCCCCCAGGGCCCTGCGGGCTCCAGCGAGAACGTAGACTTCGCGGACTTGATTATCGGGACCTACACCGGTTTCGGCCCGGCGAATGGCGCGCGCTTTACACGCTTCCAAGATTTCGGAGGAATCTTCGGTCTCGAAGAGATCAACACCTGCCAGGCAACCTACAACCGCTCCGAGGCGGACGCGGTGTTGATGGACATGACCTTGATGGCGGGCAATCAGGCTTACATCGGAAGCGTAATCGTCACGGGCGGTGGCTACGATCAAACTCTCACCCCCGGCGGTTGCGTCGTGACTGTCGACAACTCCTGCTTCGGCCAGCAGGAAGGGTTCGTCATGTACCAGCCGTTCTTCGATGTCGAACCGTACGTCCCATTCCATCTCGGTCTCGTCCCCGACCCTCCCCTTGAGTTGCCTTGGTACGCTTGGAGCATTCCGAACGTCATCGCCGAGGTCGACCTCAACGGCGACGGCCCCCCCCTCGAACTCGTCGAGTTTCCGAACAACGTGACCCCCTTGAACCCGCTCGGACTCCGGGGATCATGGCTCAACTACGACCAAGTGATTCCGGACGGCAACACCTTCGACGGGTACGCTGCTGGTGCCGACACCAACACGGTCGCCATGAACCAAGGCCGCGTCTACCACACTCTCACACGGGTCCCCGGCGAAGACGGAGTTGTCGACACCCTCGACGACCGCATTGTCGTCATCGGTGGATCTAACGTTTACTATGCAGACATGGGTGATGACGCGGTGTCGAACTCCTCCGAGATCTTCCTTCCGCCGGAAGCCGGATTGTAGAATCTGCTTCGTCCTTGGCGGGCCGTTCTCGGGCGCAGATCGCGTCGGAGAGCGGCCCGTGGTCTGCCCGGCGGGTGCCGCCGGGACGCGCCCCGCCCGACGCGCCCCGCCCGACGCGCCAGACGCAGGGGCGATCTCAGCTTTGCTCGTCCCGTCTCTGCTTCGCTCGGCTCGGTTTTCGAAGGCTCTCAAGACACGCCGCCTCAGGGAGGTCGAACATGAACCCCCGTTACGCGATCGCACCCGCCATCCTTCTCGTTGGCTTGGTCGCTCTCGTCTTTCTTGTAGCAGAGCCAGAAGAGACTCCGCTCGGGGACTCATCGGAGGCGAGCAGCGAGCCCACGAAGGAGATCCCACAGTTCGAGTCGGTTGAAGCCCCTCTGGCCCCTCCGGTTCCTGGCCCCGACATCTACAACGGCATCGCGTGGAGCGCCGAGCAGAACGCCCTCCGCTTGCGGCTCCTCGACGTCATGCGTCAATCGATCGATGCCGATTCGCCTTCGGCTCGTGTCCGGTTGTCGGTCGCACGGATGGATGCTGTCCAAGAGATCCTGGACACTCTGGGAGACGCTGATGTAGACCTCATGATCGCGCTGCTCCTCGAAGAGCCCGATTTCATGATCCGCCGTCAGATCCTCGAGACCCTCGGGAAAATCGGCAGTCCCGCCGCAGTCGATGCCCTGGTCGACCATTACTGGCGTCTCTACAGCAAGGAGAGTGAATCGGAGCTGAACTTCACGATCGAGTCTCTCGGGCTCGCCCAATCTCCGCATTCCTTCGTTCGTCTCACCGATATGATTCGCCACCCGATCGCCGAACCGCACCGCTTCCGCTTCGTCGAACAGCTCGGGCGGCACCAGGACAACGCCCAGGCGGTTCCCCTCTTCCTCGAAGTCGCCGACGTGCGCAACGAGCGTTACTTCAAGACCCGTAGCCGCGCCGCCCTGGCTCTCAAGTGGGCAAATGACCCCAGGTCTGCCCCCAAAATCGAGATGCTCCTCGATCGCGAAGAAGACAAGTACGTTCGCCAGGCGCTTGTTGGTACCCTCGGCGACCTGGGAGACTCGGGTTCGATTTCGAAACTCGAATCGATCGCTCGGACCGATACCAACTTCCAGACGCGCTCGTCCGCGGTCCGGGCACTCTCCCGGATCGGTGGCGAACGCGCCCGGCAAATCGTCGAGGGGATCAGTGAGAGCGATGCAGACGAGCGAGTCCGCGCCGAGGCGGCGAGACGGCTTCTGGACATGTGAGAAGGGCGCTCTCCCGAACCGCCTCACACCGGCCTCGGACCGCACCTGCATCGGTCCCGAAAGTTCCCAGCTCTGTCACCGTCTCGCTGGTCCCCACCAATATGGCACTCAGTTTTGGGCATGCGCTGCGAGCGCCCTGCTCCTCTTCCTCGCCATCGGTTGCGATGGAAAATCCTCGAAGCCTCAGCTGATCCGCGCTCGATTTCTGGACGAGACCGCGGATGGCATCGCCCAGCCGGGGGAATCGATCCTGCTCGTCTTTGATCGACACGTGCAGCTCCGGCAACCGACCCGCAGTGGACTGCGGTTCGAGCCCTCCGGCGAGGCGGGGGCCTACACGATCTCTCCCGGGCCGGACGCTCGCACTCTCAGAGTCGACCTGGGAATCGGGAAGCTCACTTTCGAGCCCCAGGGCATCTTCGGTGACCCCACGACCCCCGGCGCGACTGGAATCGGCCTCGATCTCGATGCGATCGGCGGCGTCGCCGATGCGAGTGGCGCTCTCACTGGCCTCACGAAGATCGTCGATCTCGAACCATCCCACGCCGATCCCGCTCTCCTCGAAGCCGCCCGCTGGGTCGACCGGGATGAGAGCAGCACCGTCAACGAGGGGGACTCGCTCGTTCTCAAATGGGATCGCCCGGTCGAACCTTCACCAACATTCCGCCAATACGCACTCATCATCCCCGACGACCTGCTGATTCTTCCGATCGAGGGAGACCGGATCGATGACGGGGCGACACCCTCTCGCGTCGAACCACTCGGTCGCCCCGATCGAGAAACGACGCTGATTCTTGGCTCGGGACCGCGCCTCACGGTCCAGGGAGACTTCGATCCCGGGGCGGCGCGGTTCCCCGGAAGCGCGAGCGGTGTCGCGATTGCAGGGACCCGGGTTCGCCCTCATCTCGCGCTCCGTGACCTGCTCGGGATCGGGATCTCCTCCGATCAAGTCGTCGACATCGGAGGTGAGTGCACGCCTTTCACGGCGGTCGCTGAGCCCTTTCCCCGCGCCGGAGTCTTGTCGGGTCACGCAGCGACTCAGCTTCCCGACGGTCGAGTCGTGATCACTGGAGGCTGGCGAGAAACTCTGAACGGCCCGCGCGAAGTGAGCGACGAGGTCTGGATCTACGATCCTTGGGATGGGCGATTCCACGGCCCCGAATACATGGCGGTCTCCCGCGCGTTGCACACCGCGACGTACATGCCGGGGGCCGATGGCGAAGAGGACACGTCCGACGACTTTATTTTGATCGTCGGGGGCTCGACCGGCCGCACCGCCCAGCACACCTCCGAAATCCTGCTCACCAAGCTGCCACTCGACGAAGGAAACAGCCGGAGATCCGATCGCTTCCGCGTCGAGAGTTCCATCCTCGACGGCTCCTCGAACCATCTGTCTCAGAGGTTCCAACACACGGCACATCGGATTCCGGGAACAAGCACTGTGGTGCTGGTGGGAGGCAAGTCTTCGAACAACTTTCTCAACCGAACCGTCGAGTCGATCGAGATCGACTACCGTGGCGGGTTGCCGAGCCGGGCCTACAAGCGCGAGATCGGCAGCCTGCGAGCCGCGCGCATCGAGCACCAGTCGATCCTGATCGACAGCCCCATCGGCCCCTTGCTCTTCGTGCTCGGCGGCTACGGCGGCACGAACATACGAGGAGCTCAGGTCGAGTTGGCGGAAGGAACCTGCGAAGTCCTCTCGGCGCCAGAGCTCCTCGCGATCGACTCCTCGGGGGGCTCAGTCGACACGATTCCCTGGCTACTCTCAGACGACCTCCTCGAGCCGCGCCGCGGCGCCAGGATCATTGAGCTCGCCGAAGAGGACCATCCATGGCTCCTCGTCGGCGGCACCGATCAGCTCCCTTTTCTGAAAGGAGACCCCAGCGACGAGTGCGCCATCGCCTACCGTTTCGATATCAACGTCGCAGGCGTGCAGATTGGGCACCAGTACCCCTCGCCGAGCCTCAGTCTCATCCCCGCGGGCAAGCTGCAGGCCCCCCGTGCAGGGCTCGAGGGTGTTCTTCTCGAAGACGGGCGCGTTCTCTTGGTGGGAGGAACGATCAGCGAGGAAGCCTCACCGCTCGCCGAGCTCTACGATCCACTTGCGGGTCCTAACGGCTCGATTGAACGCGTGTGCCGGGAGCTGCTCGCACCGAGGGGATCCTTCCCTCGCAGGGACTTCACCGTCACCCCCACTTACGATGACCAGCTGGTGCGCCAGCGCATCCTGATCGTGGGCGGGGCGGAGCCGGGTGATCTCGGCATCGAGTTGTTCGGGAAGTAGAAGCGTCGGTTCTTGAAGATAGCTGGGGTCGGAGTCGCGAGTACGCAGACAAACGACCGCCGTGTTCTTGAAAAGAAAGACGCTGTCCACCCGGCGGAATCACCGCAGGAAGAACAGCGCCCGCTCACCTCTATCAAGACCCCACGCATCACAAGGTCTCAACGTCGCCAGAGGTTGAACCGAAAAAACGGCTCAAGATTCAGTCGTGTACGTCACTAGCGTCAGATCCAACTCCCACTCATCCGGGTCTTCCTCTTTCCGCTTCTTGTTCCTGACCTTCACCTTCTTGAACTCGAGGTGCGGCTGCTGCGCCTCGAGCATCGCGATGAAGCGGTAGACCTCTTCGATCGGGGCCGGGTTGAGGTAGGCGGTGTACTGGAACTCATACACGCGATTGCCTGCAGGGCCGGACTGCTTCGGAGCACCACTCGGATCCCCCTTCTTCAGTTTGAGCTGCGTTCGATCGAGAACCGTCTGCACGGCGGAATCGATCTGACCCGAGTTCTCGGCACTATCCTTACGGCGAATGTCGTCCTTGAAGGCCTGCTGGGACTCCGGCTTCTTGAGTTCTTTCTCGAGGTTCACCAGGCGTTTCGCCTGCATATCCCGAGACTCTCGAAGCGTCGCGACCCGCGTCGATTGCCAGATGCCCCAAATGGTGAAGAACACCGCGCAGAGGAAGAACGTCAGCATGACGATCTGAGTCAGGTCGTTCTTCTTTGTGCCCGCAGCCATCGTTCCTCCTCTCAATCCTTGTGCTTGTACTGCAGTTCGAAGGTCACATCGTAGCCGCCCGATTTCGCTTCCTGGGGGCTCGGATACACGTCGAAAAATTTGGTGTCGGCCCGAAGCTGGTCTGCGAGAACTTGAACCTCGTCGTTGTTCTTCACGTTGAGCTTCACGACGCTCTTCGTCCCCTTTTTCTTCAGCGGGTTGAACTCGAACTCCGCATAGGTCGGGTACACATTCGGCTTCGCAGCCGCAACCGCCGAGTAGAAATCGTTGAAGAGCTCCATCGCCCCTGCATACTGCTTCAGACGTGCCTGTCTCTGGCCGCCATTCCGTGCGAGGCGTTTGAGCTGCTCCTTGGCTTCGGTGTGGTAGTCCTTGGTGGATGGTCCCTTCGCGGAGGGGACCCCGAAGAACTTCTCGAACATCTGAGCCTGCGTGCCCCGCAGGATTCGCACCTCCTCCTTGAGCGTGATCACCTTGCGGTGCTCCCCCACCATCCAGACGAGGGAAAGGAGCGCGAGAAGGAGACTCACCAGGGTCAAGGAGGGCATCAAGCGCTCGAAGCGACGCTCGAAGCGGAACTCGTCGCGGCGGAGCTCGAACTGCGTAGAGTTGAGCCCGATCCCGCGCATCGCGAGTCCGAGGGAAACCCCTCCGTTCTGACAGAACGCATCATGAGTGGTCCCCGAAATGGCGGCGTCGACACGATCAAGGGCAACTTCGGTCGCCTCAACCTCGAAATGCTCGCTGAGGCGACGCACCGCATCCATCGGACGCGATTCGCCCCCGGACACCACGAGGGCGTCGATCGTGCCGCCGAGCAGGTAGCTCGCGAAGGTGCGCTCCAACTCGAGCACGATACGGTCGAAGGGATCGCCCACCCGAGCGAGTGCAT
Source organism: uncultured bacterium (assembly GCA_937876125.1). Classification (GTDB taxonomy): domain Bacteria; phylum Planctomycetota; class UBA8108; order UBA1146; family UBA1146; genus JAFMMO01. The sequence continues at coordinate 2,900 of CALEHF010000234.1, read as the reverse complement.
GCACGGCGGCGGACCGAGGGGCGCTCCCCTCACTCGAGGAGCCTTCCCCCGCGGGAGCGTCGCTCGCTTTGAGAGCACTCTCTTCTGTGAATCGCGCGAACTCCTCGTCCGAAACGACCGCAAACATCGGCGGGTCGTCCAGAGGAGCGCTGGGCAGGGGAGGGAGGCCCTCCCCATCGGGAAGGCTCGCGGGTGTGGCGCGCCCGGGTTCTCCGGACTTCGGCTCGAGTCCTCCGAGAGAACGTTCGATCTCTGCAAACCGGTCTTCGATCGCGGCTTCGACATCATCGATCGCCGCCTCTGTATCGCCCGGGGCGTCGTCGGGCTGGTCCCAGTCGGCGCCCATCAGGAGCGGAGAATCGGGAAGGCTCTCGTGGATCACGTTCCACACCGAACGGAGCTTCGTGATCTTCCCCTCTTCGAGTAGGACGAAGGTCGTGTGTTCGCGTTCAATCTGAACGAGGAGCGTGCTCCCCGTCGTCGCCCCCGGCTCTACCGAGAGGTAGGCGGTCGCAAGTGCAGTCGCGTTCAACTCGGCGTGCGCAGGGTCGATCGAGGCTCCGCGCAACAGTTCGAGCTGTTCCGCGAAGTGCTTCTTCTCGACGCCGGCGAGGACCAATCGACTCCCCGCCTCGGACTCGCTGCATTTGATGTACTCGATCAGAAGATCATCCACCGAGGCCGAAAAGATGTGGGCCTCGCTCTCGTAGCGGATCGTCTTCGCGATCATTTCGTCTTTGGAGTAGGGGACGGAGATCTCTCTGAGGATCGCTTTGTCCGCTCCGATCGAGAGCGCGACATCCAAACCGCTCCGCTCCTTGGAGAGGAACGCGGAGCCGATCACTTCGCGGAGAGCTTCGCTCCGCTCTTCGAGGGTCTCTCCTGAGATATCTCCCTCGACGAAATCGACGACTCGGTACTTCTTCGCTGATCCTTCGATCACCGTCGCGCGCACCTGATCACCGTCGATTTCGATTCCGCCGTAAAAGCTCATCGGTACCTCTCGCTACTCACAAAACTGACCGCGCTCATCTCGGACGGGACGGAGCCGTGACCGCATTCCGCCATCACACATTTCACGATCACGCATTCAGCGATCACTGGCCTGAACGCTTCAGGCCATTGGAGGCCTCCTGAAGTCGCTTCTGATCCTCGGGGGATATCTTGCCGGTCTTCTTCGCCTCGTTCAGCGTCTTGTCGAGGGCCTTCTTGTCTTCGGCAGTCGCCGGGGTGCGTCCCGGAGGCTGGCGCTTCGCTGCCGGCTGCCTCGTCGGAGTTTGTTTCTTGGTTGCGGGCGCGCGCCCGCCGCCCCGTTGGATCGAGCCCATTTCATCTGCGGGTACGGCTGAGTTTGCTGCTCCGGGCGTGGTGACCTCGAGCCCCAAATCCTCATCGGACTGGCCGAGAAGGGAGATGACCTTGCCGTCGTCATTGAGTTCGACACCGTCGAGCTCGGGGTACTCGCGCGTCAGCTTGTAGCTGCGTCCCGCGGCGTCGCGATACTCGAACTCCTCCTCGGGGAGAACCGTGATCCTCAATGCTGTGTACTCTTTGTCGTCGATAGTGAACTCATCCCCTTCCCGCACGTAGCGGACCCGCTGGCTCTCCGCTCCTGCAGAAGTCGGGCGACGCCCCGCCGACCGGTTCGTCCGACTCGATGCCCGACGTCGATTGGACGGCGGCACGTTTCGGGCTCTCCGAGTCGGAGTGGGGCGTCCGGTCGTGATCACGGTCTCGACACTTTCCTGGAGCTGCACGGCCCGGTAGGCGTCCTTGACGGTCGTGCTGGCGATCTCCCACGCTTCAAGCGGTCCGCCGTTGTGGATCTCGAGTTCAGGCTCTTTCGGCGGAGCGGGCGGACGGGGCGGCAGCGGTAGCTTGCGATTGTGCATCGCGAGCATGGCTCGCAGCTGTCCCTGATCGAAGACCTGCTCTGTCTCCGGAGGCACAACGAACTCTTCTGGATCGGGAAGAGTCAGCCGTAACTGATCATCCGAATAATTGCGAACGAGACTCTGGCCCAGCATGGTGACGCCGGCAAGTGCGCCGAGGTTCACTACCAGCAAGAGCCAGCGCAGGGCATTTACTCCGAGTCGCGGCATCGCGCCTCCTTTGGTCTCAGGCCGGCGTAGGGTCCGCCGACGATCTTCGGGTCAGTATCTAGCACGGTCACCAAGGAGCACGAACTCTCCTCGAGCACAGCCTCCGAAGCGAAGAGACAGTGTACTCACTCCCCCGCCGAGGGGCAGCCGGTCTCACCGTCTCTTGAGTTCCAGTCTCTTGAGTTCCAGTCTCTTGAATCACAGTCTCTTGAATCACAGTCTCTTGCGGCAGCGTACCGAGCACTCAGCGATCGGATTCCTCCCAAGAGAGAACGATAATGTCCATCTCGACGCGAGCCGCCTCCATGACGCCTCGCATCTTTCTGCCATCGAGCTCTCCATCGACGTACACCGAGAAAAAGGTGCTCTGGAACACGCCGAGCGGTCCGAGGTTTGTTCGGAGGAGGTCGAGGATCGTCTCGTCGGTGGCGTCCCCCTCGCTCCAGGTTTCATCCACTTTTCCCAGATCGTCGAAGGTCGAAAACTGGTTGAAGCGCTGGGTATCCTCTTCTTCGGCGTCGGTCGCCGCAGGGGTTCCCGCTGTCTCGGCCTCGTCTTCATCGGCCACTTCGTAGGAGTTCAGGTACTCATCGATCAGTTGGGCGATTTCGGTCGCCTCGTCGAAGTCATCAAAAGCCAACATGAGGGCGATGTACACCTCGGGGCGAGCGGTGTTCAGGTTCAGTTTCCCGATCGAATGAGCGGTGAGGACGTCACGCAGCCCGAGGGGGCGCGGCACCTCCTCGACTCCCTCATCGAATTGCTCGAAGCCCGGCATTTCGCCGAGCTCTTCGGTCA
>CALEHF010000233.1 GCA_937876125.1 uncultured bacterium | reverse complement strand
CGAGGAATCGACGTCGATCGAGGTTGAGATCCTTGGTCATGCGGCCGCTCCTTCCAACTCTCCGGTCGCTCGCGTTCCTCCGCGATAGAAAACGAGCAGGGCCAAGAAGCACGCGAGTGACATCCACATCGGAATCGAGAAGAGACGAGTGAAGTCGGTCATCGTCTCTCCCGGTAGTGCGGGATTGGGAACGGTGGCGTAGCTGCCGACGACACTGGTCGCGAACCAGCTCCCGACAATAATGCCGATCCCCACCACGACGAGGTTGAACAAGTTTTGCGCGCTCGCGCGGACGTCAGAGGTCGTCTCTTCGTCGACCACCATGAACGCCACAAAGATGAAACAGCCGAAGCAGAGGCCGTGGAGCGCCACCCCGAACAAGATCGGCACCATTCCATCGAAGTTGGCGAAGATCGCCATGCGCCCGGCGTAGGCAAGAATGCCGACGCCGAGGAGGGTCTTCCGTGTGAACTTCTTCGCGAGGATCGGCATGGAAGCGAGGACAAGGATTTCTGCCATCTGACCGATGGTCATCAGCCCCCCTCCTCCGACCCCGAGGATCCGGTTGATCGACTGCGCGAATTCCGCGGCATCGTCGGCCCGATTCTGAAGGAGCGTGAGGAAGCTCGAGGTGTGCACGAAGTAGAACTGGTGCACCATGCTGATCGGAATGGCGAGAAGGAACAGAGTGAGCAGCGGCTGTTTGCGCACTTCGCCGAGAGCTTCCATGGTCGCGTTCGACTGTCGCGCCTCTTTCGAGGGAGGAGTCTTCGGGAGCACCAGACAGAAACCTGCCATCGCCACTCCGAGAATCGAACTGAGTCGGAACGCATCGGCGCGTCCTGCATTTTGAGCCGCGGTGACGATCTCCTGCGTGATCGACTTTGTTTCTTCCGGGCCCGCACCAGCAAGCTGGGCGGCCATGCTCTCGAGGCCGACGTTGCCCGCCCAAGTCGTCAACTCTCCGATTCCCTCGGGGGTGTACCGCGCTCCGAGCCAGTGCCCGACGCCGAGGCCGACGGCAATCCAGCCGATGGTCCCCCACACCCGCACTTTACCAAAGTCCCGATCACGGTCGGGGAGGTGGTGGAAAGCGAGGGAATTCGTCAGAGCCAGAGTCGGCGCATAGATGACTCCGTAGAGGAGTGACAGAACCAGGAACGCGTTGAAGCTGTCGATGGTCGCAAGGAACCAGACCAGGACTGCGCCGAGCAGGTGGCTCGCCGCGAGGAACTTCTCGGTATGGAAGTGTCGATCCGCCACCTGACCCGCGACGAAGGGGCCGAGGATCGCACCGGCCGCACCCGCGGCGAGGATCATGCCGCATTGATCGAGAGAGAAGCTGCGATGGCCCATCAGGTACGGGTAGAGAATCGGTAACCACGCCCCCCAGATCGCGTATTGGAGGAACATCATCGTGGAGAGCTGAAAGTTGAGACCGAACGAGAGCGGCGGTGCGCCCGGGGATGGGTCGCGGTCGGGACCGTCCATCGTCCTCCTTGGGACCATCATCCGCTCGGGATCAGGTCCAGCTTGGTGAAAGGGCAGCGAGAGCGATGAGCAGCACGAGCGGATCATCGGGGGATCTGGTGAGCCGACGGGGGTTGCCGCCCGCGTCGCCGGGCAGATTAGCGGAATCGTCGAAATCTGGCCAGAGCGAGAGGCTCCGCGGGAGCTACGAGGAGATGGTCACCTTCGCGCCGGTGCGCAAACTCTCCAGCTCGAAGGCGATGAGGTCCATCACTTCCGCCGCCTCGTCGAGATTTGCCTCGGGGGCGCGTCCCGCCGCGAGCGCGGCGACCAAATGACGGATTTCGCCGTCGTAGCCGTCCCCTGTCGGAATCTCGGGGTGCTCCACCTCGCCCGCGGTGTGGAGAACGAGCCACGGATCCCGTTGGATGTCGAAGGTCGCAACCCCGCGCTCGAAGCACGCCCGGTACGACATTTGGAACGGCGCGCTCGGGGTCGGCATCCAACCCCCCTCCGCCACGACCATCGCGGGCCCACCGTTGAATGTGTACGCGGTCGACAGGTGGCGCGGCGATCCGACACTGGAAACCGCATTCGGCATCCCGAACAACCAGCGGACGCAGTCGGCGTCGTGAATGTGGAGATCGACGATCGCATCGCCTGAGCGACTCGGATCGAGATAGAAGTCACTCGACCACGAGGGGGGAGCTCCGATCCGCACGAGGGTCAAGGAGAGCAGCTCGCCGAGCTCTCGGTCGTCGATCCGCTCTTTCAGCCAGCGCCAGCCGGGCCAGAATCGCATGCACATCGCGGGCATCACGATCCGATCCGCGGCACGCGCCTCTCGGGCGAGGGTGCGGATCACCTCGGACTCGAGCGCGACCGGTTTTTCGACCAAGACATGTTTTCCCGCGTCGAGAGCCCGGGTGATGAGTTCGGCGTGGGTGTCGGTCGGGGTGCAGATCGAAACGAGATCGATCGAAGCGTCGCCGAGGAGTGACGCGAGGTCTTCGTCGACGCGGACCCGCAGAGGGTCGAAGAGGGGCGCATCTTCGGTGCTCGTGATGTTCCCTCGAACCCCCGCTCCGCCCAAGCGACGGCGCTCTTCATTGTGATCCCAAACCGCGATGGTTTCGACGGCGATGCCATCGGTCGCCGCTTGATCGAACGCCCGCAGGTGAACCCCACCCATGAAACCGAGGCCGATCACGCCGACCCCGATCGAGGGTCCCACTCCGTGCTCTCCTCCCGTCATCGAGAGAGCTTTTGCCCGAGGGCGTCGAGAGTCTGTCGGACCATCGCCACCGCGGTTCGCACGTCGAGCACGCGCTCGTCCCCCGACTCTCTTTCGATGACGAGGTCGACCCCAGGATCGAGGGCGGAGATGACGCCGAGGAAGCGGTGCCAGTCGACCGCACCGTCCCCTGCGACGACCTCGGTCCCCCACTCTCCTGGAGACGAAGCGGGGAGAGCATCCTTAATGTGAACCTGGGAGATTCGCTGGGCGAGGGCGCGCACCGCATCGATCGGCTCACCCATTCCATAGAGGAGCATGTTGGCGGGATCGAAGTTCACTCCCACGGCGGGGCGGTCGAGTTCGCGAAGCGCTCCGAGCAGAGTTTCAGCGGTTTCCTGCCCCGTTTCGAACGCGATCCCCACGTTCTGTGCGGCAAAGATGTCGACGATCGTACGGAGGCGCTCGATCATCGTCGCGCGCAAGGCTTCGTCGTCATGGGGGATGAATCCGGCGTGGAAAGTCACCAGCGAGAGCCCGAGTTCCCGAGCGATCCGCGCGTTCTCCCTCGCGGCGGCTCGGTTTGCTTCCCAATGCTCGTCGGGGCGGACGCCGCCCGTCTCGCGAATCGAGTCGAGAGAAGAGTAGTTCTCCCCCGCCATCATCATCATCCCGCTCACGATCTCGATCCCTCTGGCGCGAAGCGCGCTCTCCGTCTCGACGACGCTCCAACCTTCGCGGAGCGGATCGAGGGCGAGCTGCACGAGGGAGAGTCCGGTCCGGCCGAGACCTTCGATGAGGGCGTGGACGCCCAAAGAGCTGTCGGGGAGCAGGGACCAACTACAGACCGCGAGTCGCACGGCGAGCCTCGTTCCGATGGGGGGAAAGTAGAGGGGAGCCTCAACGGGAGGGCGCGATGGTCACGATGCGCCAGATTCCGTCCCCCCACTCGTAGATCGCATTCTGGGAGAATTCGCGCGCGAGCGCCAGCACCTCCATCACCGGCGCGCCCACCACCGCAAAGCTCGGCTCCCGCCACGTCCCCACTCCGTCGTGCCCGACCGCATCGAACCGCGTATAGCGTCCTTCGACGAGCCGGGCCCGGAGCTCATCGTGCCGGCGGCGGTTTTCCGCCTCTTCGAGACGGACGGAACCTGGATTGTACGCGGTGATGACGAAGCCCTCCGGCGCCAGCAGCGACGGAATGCGAGGGGGGGCCCCGCGAGCCACCGGCGGAAAGACGAAGGTGCCCCGGCCGAGATCGACCTCGACCCACGCAGCAGCGTAGGCGGCCATCAGTGCACTCTCCTCCATCGAGAAACCCCCTCGATCCTATGCCACTCAAATTTCTGCCGAAGAACAAGCCCCGTCGGAAGCAGGCCGGGGAAAGATTGCGTTCGAAGCGAGGGGCGAAGGAGGGGCCAATTCAGAAAGTGCTCAAAAGCACCCCCCCCCGGAGCTTGACAGATCGGAGCAGCGGGATATTCTTCCCAACCTTGAAGGGTGGGCAACGTGCTCGTTCGGAGGGGAGGATGGTAGTCTCTCTTGTGAGTTCAGCCCTGAACAACCTCTTACGCTGAAAAACGAGCCTGACAGATCCTCAACTGATGGGGACGTAGCTCAACTGGTTAGAGTTCCGGACTGTCGATCCGGTGGTTGCGGGTTCGAATCCCGTCGTCCTCGCCAGCTGTGGATCTGTCGAACGAGCCCCGTAACTTCATGGTTGCGGGGCTTTTTCGTGCCGCAAATGCCCCTCCAGTCGATCTGCAGCCCGCCCGCTGGCTCCTTAGGCCAAAGGTCGGTATCTTGGCGGCCGAGCATTGAGAGAGGTCGGGCTCCTCTGCATCGGTACCGCGACAGGCCCACATTTCCGGCAACTCCCCCATCGCGCCTCCCCTGGGGGCTCACCAGGAAATGGAGAGCGCGTGTCTCGACTCGTCCTCTGCCTCAGCCGAGGCTTCGCCCGAATTGTGGATTCGAGAGAGCGAACCTCCTCTCCTCGCAGACTGCTGCTCCCCTTGGGAGTGGCGCTGCTCGCAGGGCTCACCCTCACCCCCCAGCACGCTCTCGCTGTCGATTCGAGCTTCCGCCGGGGGGACACCAATTCTGACGGGTCGGTGAATCTCGCCGATGCCATCGGCCTCCTTGACTACCTGTTTTCTGGGAATGCGCCGACCCCGCCCTGCGTCGACGCCTTGGACGCCAACGATTCGGGGGCTCTCGATCTCGCGGACCCCATCGGACTGCTCAGTTTTCTCTTCAACGCGGGCGATCCGCCACCTGCGCCCTTCACCGACTGCGGGCCCGACCCGACCTTCGACACCATCGACTGCATCGGACCGATCCCATCATGTCCGCTGTTGATCGCGCCGGAGGGGGAGTTCGCTTTCGTCGGTTTCAGCATTTTGCCGAGTCTCGAAGCGTTCATCATCCCGCAGCCCGCTCCGGTCGACCTCGCCGAATTCGCAGGGCGCAAGTTCGGCATGCGCCCGTTTGTGATCTCGCTCGATCCATCGATCCTGAGCGGCTCCGTGCGGGTGGAAAGCACCCAGAGCGCCGTGACGTTCTACGCGTCTGACGGCACACCGCTCCCCCTCCCCCTTGAAATCAACGTGGCAGACCTCCCCAGCACGGTCCTCGTCAACATCGATGCACCGGGAGGCGCGACGCTCACTCTCACCGCAACCGCCAGCGGAGCCAGCGCAGAGTTGAGCGTCGTCTCGGGGCCATTCGACGGCCTCGCCGGAACGAGCCTCACGAATCCGCCCTACTTCCGCTACTCACGGGCGATCCCAACGATCGAGCCGGAGGTCGCGGTTGCGGTCGATCCCACGCGGTTCGGCGATCGCTCCGGTCAGACATACCGCCTCTACATCGTGTCGCACCGAACCCTCGACGAGTGGGCCCTCGACCAGAGCTTGGTCGACGTCTCCGGCGGGTTCGAGACGCAAATGGTGGGCGGGATCTCGATCCAGGAAGGCATCGTCTCGGCCTGGTCCGCGCCTCTCGACGGAGGTCCGCTCGTCTCACTCGGGTACGACGTGGTCCTCGACTTCGGTCAGGATGGGTTTCTCGATCCCGGCGACGTCATCGATGGCCTCGGCCAGACACCCGCCTTCTCGGTCGTCAATCCGCTCACGGATCCGGGCCCCTACCCGGTCATGTCCGTGGACTACTCAGCGGGCGGATTTCTTGTCCAACGCAGCTACTACCCGACCAACATGGCGACCCTCGACCCGCTCCCGCTCGTGATCATCAGCCACGGCAACGGTCATCTGTACACCTGGTACAACTACCTCGGGGCACACCTCGCTTCGCATGGGTACGTGGTCATGAGCCATGCGAACAACACCATGCCTGGGATCGAGAGCGCCTCGTCGACGACGCTCAGCAACACCAACTACTTCCTCTCTGCAATTTCCACCATCGCCGGCGGCATCTTCGACGGTAACGTCGACGTGGAGCGGATCGCGTGGATCGGGCACAGTCGCGGTGGAGAAGGCGTGGTCCGAGCTTACGATCGGGTGGCGGATGGAACCTTCACGTCGACGCAGTTTGATCTCGAAGATATTCGCGTCGTCTCGAGCATTGCGCCGACCGTTTTCCTCGGAGTTGCCAGTAGCGATCCGCACGACGTTCCCTATCACCTCTTGGCCGGCTCGTCCGATGGGGACGTCACGGGAGGCGTGGACTGCCAGATCTGTCAATTCTTCCGGATTGCACGGCGCGGGACGGGCCCCGTGCAAGTGACCTACATCCAGGGCGCGTCCCACAACGACTTCAACTCCGATGGGTTCGACGATGGGGTCGGTCCCAACCGGATCGGACGCTTCGCGGCCCAGCGACTCGCGAAGGGGTACCTCCTCGCGCTGGTCGAGACCTACCTCTCCGACAACCCGGCCACGATCGAGTATCTCGAGCGCTCACCTGACGAGTTTCCGCTCTCCGCCGTCACTGCAAACAACACAGTCGCCACTGAGTTCGATCCGGCAGTGATCGCCGAGCAGCTGGTCATCGATGACTTCCAGGAGTCCCCCAATGATCCTCTCCTGAGTTCAGCGGGGTGGTCGGTCCAAACAAACTTCGATGTGACGAGCGAAGAGGTTCAGCGAGACTTGAACTCAGTCCTGACCCACACCGTCAACGATCCTCGAAACGGAATGACGCAGTCGGGGAACACGGCGATCGAAAGTGAGAGCGGTCTCTACGTCGAGTGGCCGAGTTCGAGAACCCGCTTCTACGAGTGGCTCGTCCCGAATTCTGACGCAGACTGGCGCAGGTTCAGTACTCTGAGTTTGCGCGGTTGCCAGATCACGCGACACCCCTATACCGACACTTGGAACGCTGCGCTCGGATTCACGATCACTCTCACCGATGGAACGGGACAGACCGCTTCCCTCTCAACCATCGACTACGCGCCATTGACGCGCCCCTATCAGAGAAACGGCTTGGGTACGGGGTTCGGTTGGTCGAACGAATTCAACTCGATTCGAATTGCGCTGACTGACTTTCAAGCCGCCTCGAACCTCGATCTCGAGGACATTCAATCTCTGCGCTTCGACTTCGGAGGCGGTTTCGGAACTCCTTTGGGAAGGATCGGGCTCGATGACGTCCAACTCATTCGCTGATCTCGCCGTGCGGGCGATCATCGTCCTGGCGCTGCTCACCATCGGATTGTCTTCCGGACTCCTAGCCCAGGAATCCTCGAATCCGGATGTGGCGACCCCCGCCGACACCCCGCCGCCGATCCCCGCATCGGGAGACGATGCGATCCCCGCCGTCTCGGTCCCCGACGACGGCACCGCCGTGGTGCGGATCCTCGCTGCGCAGCGGTTCACCCTAGAAACTCCCTACGCAAGCGCCTGGAACGCCGAGCGGAGCCTCGTCCGCAGCGGCACCATCCTCGTGCTCGAAGTAGAGAAGAAGTGGCTGCGGCCGCGCCAGACTCGTCAGCCGGTCCTCTACGCTGGAGATCGTCCCGCCGAAGTGATGAACTGTGGCCACGCCGCGGGGCGCATCGTCGTGATCGTGCCGGATCCCGCAGATGGGACCGCACGCAACCTCGCGACCACGATCTTCTTCTTCGGGACTCCGATGCTCGCCGAGCGAGCGACGGCGGAACGAGGTCGCGCCGAGCTCGCGGAGGCGCGGGCCCAGGGGATCGGTCCGCTCTCAGAAAAGCGCCGGGTGGAGCCGTCGGCATCGACCCTTCGACTGGCCGATCAGAATGCACTGCTGCGGGAAGTCGGAGCGCGAATCATACTGCACTCCCCCACCGAGCGAGCGCTCGGGGAAGGCTTCCTCGGAACTCCGTGATCGTCAGGCCTCGGCCCGCGCGGCCTGTAACCTCACGAATGCCTTCAGGTAATCGGGGTCGAACTTGCCCGCATCTCGGACCAGCAGCTCTTGAAGGACGGCGAAGTTCTTCCGCGACTCTGCCCGCGGGCTGCCGCTGACCCCCTCATCGTAGGCCTCGACGATCGCTGCGATGCGCGCCGCGGGGGAGAGGTCACTCCCCTTGCACCCTCCCGGGAAGCCGCTGCCGTCGAGACGCTCGTGATGATTCAAAACGATGTCGACCACCTTCGGTGAGCACCACGGCGCTTTCGCCAAGAGCTGCGCGCCGAGCCGAGGATGGGACTCGTACCGCGTGCGCTCGCCTTGAGTCCGGCACTCTCGGACCTCCCGCGGAAGTGCCACTTCACCGAGATCGTGGAGGAGCAACCCGATCCCGAGTTGCGCCACATGAGGATATCCAACTGCGTTGGCGAGCATCATTCCGAGCATGCTTGTTTGCAAGGCATGCTCTGCGAAGTTTGGATCGGTCTTCATCAGGTCCGCGGTGGCCGCGTACTCATGCGCACACTGGTCGAGCAACTCGATCATCGTCTCGGTGAGATTTTCGGCACACTGGTATCCCGCCTCGGTCTCGGCGTTTGCCAAGATGTGGCTCGCCGCAACGAGGCCTCGCCGATAGCACTCTCCCAGCCGCTCGCGCGGCATCCCCGGCATACCGACGACGCTCTTCACCGAGTCGCTGATCAGGGGGAGATACGCGTCACTTCTCTCGCCGGAGGTGACGAGCTCCACCTTCTCCGCGCGGAGGAGCTCTTCGAGATCGTGCGCCGCGAGACGATCGCGTTGAGTACGAAACAGCATGAGCGAGTCCCCGAGCAGCACGTACAGCGGGAACGGCAAGGAATCGCTGGGTTTCAGACTCTCCACGAGCACGGGCAAGTGACTCTGGGATTCGGACACGAAGCCTCCTTACTCCATCTTTCGGATCGGAGCGAAGGGCGGCTAAAGCACACAGTTTAGAATCCCAGCGGAGCTCGAGTAACTCAGGGGATCAACGAAAGACGAGAACGTACTGATACCTGAGCTCCACCTGCTCCGAAGGCTCATATCCCCCGAGGCGCAGCTCCTCGGTCACTTGCTCTCTGGAGAGCTTGTGATCGTCATCCGGTCCCACGGGGAAGTCGCCCTTTTTGAAGTCGACGATCACGAGCCGGCCGCCGGGGCGGAGGGAGGCCTTCAGTCGACGAAAATAGTCGACGCGCCCCCCGATATGGTGATAGGTGTCGCACACCAAAACGACGTCTACAGGCTCGGGAATGCGCGGGTCCTCGGCGGAGCAGACCAGCCCGATGAGTTGCGTCAGCCCTTCTCGGTGGGCTCGGAGGTTCAGGAAGTTGACCAGAGTCGGTTCGATGTCGACGCCATACACGACTCCTTCGGGAACCACCCGTGCGATCCGAACCGGAAAATACCCGGTCGCGGCACCGATGTCGGCCACCCGGCTCGAAGGGGTGAGCTCCATCGCCGCGATGACCCGATCCGGTTCCTGCCAAGCATCGCGCGCAGGATCCTCGAACCGAGCGGCCCACTTCTCGGCGTCCTCGAAACGATGGTGCACTGTCGCTTGATCGTGGGGCCCATGAGCCCCGTGCCCGCCGCCCTCGGGAGCGGCGCAACCAGAGCTCACCCCGAGGAGGAGGGCCAAGACCCAACGAGTCGTCACCGAGGCAGTCGTGATGGGTCACCCCTCAGTCTGAATCTGGGGCAGGGGGCAGAATGGTTTCAGCCCTTGCCAGTACCGTAGCGGTCTTCATGAATCCGGCCGCCATACGAGCCATGTCGTCATAGTTCAGATGGGGCGGCGTGTCGCGCGGGCTATGGTAAGTGCTATCGCGGAACTCGGAAGTGTCCGCCATAGAGATTGCAGGATCCCCGCTGCTTCGGGCGGGCTATCGGGGCTTACTGCCCGTGGAAAAATCATGTCTCAGGTAGGCGAGCACCAAGGCGGTCAGGCGTGCCTTCAGTGCTTTCTTCGAGTAGTGGATCTGCAAACCCGAGCGGTCGCCGAAGACCACTCGGCTTTGCGCGACGTCGTGTGCGGCCAAAAGGTCAAACTCGCAAGCGACCTGGGGGCGGGGGTGAATCTTGCGGTCCACCGCTTCTGCGAGGAACGCTGCGGCCTGCTTGAATCCCGCCGTCGCATTCAGTCGAAAGGCGGCGACAGAGGCGCTGTTCTCTTCACTCGGCCGAGTAAAGAGGTAGTTGGTGATCGCTCGCGTCACACCGCGATGAGCCGAGAGGAGATCGACCATCATCGAACACAGCTCTCTCACTCGTATCTCGAATGCAGCATCCTGGCACCGCGAAAACATGCGCGCCGAGCTCGCGAGTCCGCTGTCGAGGAAGCGCTCGTGCAAGCAGACCAACAAGCTCTCCTTGTTGGGCACACGCCCGTACAACGTCCCGACCCCGCACTGTGCGTGCTTCGCGAGCTCCACCATGGTCAGCTTCATCGAATTCGCGGGTCTCCAACAGCTCCTCCGCTGCGACGAGAATCCGCTCGAGGGTCTCGCGGCTGCGCACCTGGGTCGCGGAATGGGCCGCTCGTGGCGGCGCCGCGTGCTCTCTCGGGTCTGAAGTCATGATCCTCTCATCCGAATCCGAATCCGAGTTCGGATCATAGCGCAGGCTCGACGGAGATCAGGTCTCAAAGTGGCACTCCCCCACGAAAGGCGAAGGGTGCCTCAGGCGGTTGAGGCGAGAGACTCACGAGCTCGAGTCGAGCTGGCGAGACAACTGGGAGGGCTGGCCACTCTTGGAGAACGGCGACTTTTGAAGAACTGGGCGATACAGGACTCGAACCTGTAACATCCACCTTGTAAGGGTGGCGCTCTAGCCATTGAGCTAATCGCCCATCGTCGTCCTTCTGGGTCGTGGCGCGGATTCTAGCGCTCGTCCCCCTCCACCACAATTCGACTCGGTTGTTCGCACCCAGATTCGCCCTCGGGTCGCGCCGTGCCTCACAGCTGGCGCCCCTGACGAAAAGAGCGGGGGGCGAAGCGTCGGAACGCTTCGCCCCCCGCTGGGACCCACACACTTATCACCGCGCTGCGCGCGTCTTTCCGCCTCGAGAGCGATTCTCTAGGCGAAGCTGCGCGAGCGCCGGCGGCGCTTGGAATCGGAGTAGTAGTAGTAGTACTCCCCTCCGCGCTGCTTCGAGAACTTGTTGAGGAACACTCCCAGCACGTTCGCTTGGACGTTCGACAAGAGGTGCTTCGCCCAGGCGACGTCCTGTTGCTCCGCTTGCCCACTGCCGACCACGAACACACTTCCGTCGACGCAGGAGCTGATTGTCAGCGCGTCTCCGACCTTGTTGATCGGCGGCGTGTCGAAGATCACGAAGTCGTACTGCTGCTTCAGCTCGGCAATCACCTTCGAGAGGCGACCGGACTCGAGCAGCTGCACCGGATCGCTCGTGGCCGGGCCGCTCGCAATCACGTCAAGGTTCGGCACGTGCGACCGCTGTACCACCGACAAGGCAGAGACCTGACGTCCGTGGAAGTCTTCGTCGCTCATGACCCCTTCGATCATGCGCTCGGTCGACACCTTGCCGTCGAGGACGTTCGAAAGGCCCACGTGGTTCGACACTCCGAGCAGGTTGTGCACCTGGCTCAGACGCAGGTCGCCGTCGATCAGCACCACCTTGGCTCCCTTGCGAGCGAGCGCAACGGCGAGGTTGACCGAGACAGTGGTCTTCCCCTCTCGTGCGATCGCGCTGCAGACCATGAGCGAGCGTAGATTCAGCTCTTTGGAGGCGCTCATGATTAGGGTCGCTGCAGTGTTGAACTTCTCCGATATCTCGCTCTGAGGCGGCGCATCCGTGAGCACCCGACTCGGGCCGTTCTCCTTGGGGATGATCCCGAGGAGCGGCAGGTTCAGGTAGCGTCGAATGTCGTGCTCGCTCTTCACCCGGGTGTCGACGTACTCGACGACGTAGACCACACCAAGAGCGAAGATGAAGGCCATGAGTACGGTCAAGGTCAGAGGTCCCACCCCTGTGCCCGCCGTCATGACCGGCCGCGCATGCATGGCAGGATCGTGCACCATGACCGATCCGAGTTGCCCGGCCGCGATCCAGCGCGCCTTCTTCTCGGTCGACTTCAATTCTTCCAGGTGCTTCTGACTCTCGACAAAGGTGAACTCCACAGGGGCGAAGGTCTGACGCTGACGATTCAAATCGATCAGCTGACTGTTCAGCTCACCGATCCGCTCCGCGAGCACCTGACGCTCAAGACCGAACAGAGTGTTCTCTTTGATGAAGTCGTTCGTCTCATGGGTGAAGTCTTTGTAGCGATCGTTCAAGAGGCGGTCTTGCGACTCGGCGAGTAGCTTCTCGAGTCCCGCCACAATGGCCTGGGCCTCTTGGACCTCAGGATTGCGGTGCGACAGAGTGCCGAGCTTCGTGTCGAGCGTGATCTTGGCATCGATCAGTCTGCCGCGGATCTGAGTGAGCTCGGGGCTCTGCTCCAGGCTCGAGAGGTCGGCCTCGATCGCCTGTCCCACTCCGAAGCCCTGCTGTTGCAAACGGTACTGAATCAGCCGGTCATTCTTCCGCAGAGAGGCCTGCAGCTTCGAGTCCTGCTCTTCCAGTCGGTAGATCGTGTCGAGGATCACCCGCTGCTTGTCGTCGAAGTTCGCAATGCCGGTCTCTTGCTGCGCCGATGCGAGCGCGATATGGCTTTGTTCGAACTCCGCCTCGGCGGTACGGATCCGCACATCCAAATCGTCGAGATCGCGCGAGACATTCTCTCTGGCCTTCTCGGTATGGAACTGACTGGCGGCTTCCGACACGGCCCACGAGAACACGAGCGGCGCGATATCGTCGGCTCCCTCGCAGTTGACCGCGACGATCTGACCATCGTTCAGCGCTTCGAGAGAGAGGCTCCCCTGAATGACTTCGATCAGTCGCTCGAGTTCCTCTTCCCCATCTCCAAAGAGAGAGCGGACGTGGACCGTCGACTCCTCAATCCTGCTGCCCAGCTTGCCATCCACGAATTGTGGGCTGAGGAACGGCATGTCCCCCCGGGCCAGCTCGGCGGCTCGACGTAGAACGGGGTAGTCCCCGAGTGTCGCTTCCTTTGTGTTTCTCGAGAGCCCTTTCCAAGGACTCGACGGGAAACTCTCAAGACCACTCGCGCGTGCAGTGTCGTCATTCCCGATCACTACCTTGCTGGTAGCGGTGAATCGATTCTTCTGAAGATATGAGACCCACGTCATGTGAGTCCCGATGATCAACAGGAAGATCGGGAAGAACAGGAGCCACCGCCTGCGAATGATCGCGAGATACTCCTTGAACTCCATCGCGAGCCTTTCCCTGGCGAACCGTGCTGCTGTTCGCGAGAACCGTCCCGCTCACTCCGAGGTGGAGGATCGTCGGTCCCTCGATGCCAACCAGATCGACACGGGTAGTCCGGTCGAATCGGTCTTTGTCGCTATCGGACTCACTGGCGGGGAACTTGAGTCGATTCGCGCAGCCGCGAGGACTCCCCGGTGTCGATCCATCTGGTGACGGAACGGCAAGCCCTCCAAGGGCATGCACCAGCACTCCGGGGTATCTATCGGTCACGAGGGGGGATCAGCTCCAGGGCACGACCCCAAGACACTCAAAGATTCTTGTCAGCGAGCAGGCCCATCGAGATCGCGCCCTGGATGAGAACTCTGACTAGACGGTCGATCTGAGCCCCCACGCCGACGTTCGCGGAATGATCGCCCTTCTTCTCGAGCGAAGACTCGGCTGCGAACGCGCTGAGAAAAGTCCCAAGAAGGGTGCGCTGCAAACGGCCAATCATGGGAATCGGGGCATTGAATGTCCCCACAGTGGCTCCGATAAACCACCGAGGAGAGCGCCGGGAGCGGGCTGGCCTGGGTCGCGAGCCTCCGGCCGAGGGAGTCTAGAGGTGGCGAGGACGACCAGGAAACACCTCCCTCGAAAGCGGGATCAGGAGCGACTCGACGTCTCCCCCGTGGCGACCTCCGGATGCTACACTGCCCGCCGAGTGGTCCCCAAGGAGGCTGTGGCGTGAACTCCCTCAGCCGTGCCCCGAAAGATTTCCGCGAAAGGTCTCCACGATGTTTGAGCGACGTCAACGGTCATTGACTCCATTGCTTCTCGCCATCTTCCTCATCTCCGGCGGCCTTCTCTTAGCCGGCTGTGGTGGCACCTCTTCGGTGAGGAAAAGTGAGCGCACTCGCCCAGAGGAGTCTTCGCGGACTTTTCGGAAGGTCGAAGTTCAATCCCCAGGGCGCGCAGACCATGGCGAGCTGGTGGGCTTTCTCGGAGACTCGGTCATGCGCTACGACGACGAAGACGTAGCGCTCACCCATGTTTTCGACGTTCAGTTCAGCGAAATCGGCTTCTTCCTCGCCAATGGTGGCACCTACCGCCTCAAGACGAATCGCGATGGCATCGTCGAAGAGGAATTCCTGGGGAACCACTCCGTCGAGAGGAGCCTCGAGCGTCTGACCGGGGCTCAGGGCCCGTTCCGCCTGTCGAAGGATCTCTGAGTCGGAGAACCGCACCGTGACCTCCGCTGAAACTCCACCACCGTCATTCTCTCGCTGGTGGCTCCTCCTGGGAGCCATCCTCATCGCCCTTTTGGTCTGGGCGCTCGGCCCCTGGGGTCAAACCCACCCATCTGTTGCGGGTCCGCCTCCATCGGGCTCGGGCGGATTGGATGCGCTGGACCCAGGAATCCAGCTTTTGCAATCAGGAGATCGGAACGGGGCGGTGCTCGCGTTCGAGGCGATCCTCGAATCGGATCCCGGCAATGCCGCCGCGGGGATCCAACTCGCCTCGATCGCAACCCTTGAGGGACGACCAGCGGACGCCGAGAGATACTTGCGAGCCACCATCGAGACGAATCCCGACCACGCAGAGGCCTGGACCTCACTCGGGACATTGCTTCTCCTCACGGAGCGCGGCCCCGAGGCAGCCTCGAGTTTCGAGCGTGCGATCGCTGCGGACCCACGGTACGCGCCGGCGCGCTTCTATTTCGGGCAAATGCTCGAGGACGCGGGGCTGTCAGCTCAAGCCCGCCCGCAGTATGAGTGGGCCCGACGACTGGATCCGGGAACCCCCTTGTACGGTCTCCTCGAAGCGAATCTGCTCTGGAAGACCTATCAGCCGGTCTTGGCCCGCACGCTCCTCGCTCAGGTGGAACGCACCGCCCGTCGCCCTCTGTCCTCGGACGAAGAGAAGCTGCGGAAGGAGATCTTGGAGAACCTCGAGATCTGGCCGGCGGGTCCCCCACAGGACTCACTCCCCCCCGATCCGGAACACGTCATCGACGAGCAACCGGGAGAGACGAACTGAGCACTGAGCACTGAGGAGACCGCCGGAATGAGTTTCCCGAAAGCCTCCTAGGCCTAGTCGGCCTCTCGGTAGAAGACCGTGACGTAATCGCGCCGATGACGTGGCTTCCCATCGTCATCCATCCAGACGTAGTTCCCCACTGCGATATCGATGGTGCCGTTCTGATCGAGATCAGCCAATTCGACCGAGGGGTGCAGGGGATTCCCTCGCTCGATCGCGTGTCGAATCCACTCCGCACCCGATCGCTCGAAGAGCACCACGCTGTCGACCGAGTGCTTCTGCCACTCCAGAGGATCGACCTGGGGGAGGAAGGCGACCGCGACCACGTCGAGATCACCATCGCCATCGACGTCCCCAGCGACCGCGCGCTCGCACCCGGGCAGCGTCCCTATCAGGTGCCGAACAAATCGGTAGTTCCCCTGATTCTCGAGCCAGCTCACCCCGTGGTAGGGCTTGACCACTGGAACGTCGAGTGTGTCCCCGTGACTCACGAGAATGTCGATGTCGCCGTCCCGATCGAGATCGGCCAACTCGATCCCCGAGGTCCCCCACCCCGGGTGCGGAGCCTTGTCGAGAATCACGGCGGAGAACTGCCCGCTCCCATCGTTCTCGAACGCGATCACTTCTTCGAACTCTTGAGCGAGGGCGGCGATCAGATCGAGATCGCCGTCGCCATCGAGATCGTGAGGGATGGCGTGGATGAACCCGTCGCGCGGATCGATCTCATGGGTGACCCACCGCTCTTCCACCTGCTCCCACCAGACCAGACGCCCCTCGCCCCGCCACCCGAACGCGCACACCGCCAAATCGAGATCGCCGTCACCATCGAGATCTCCCGCCTCCGCGTCGCTCGCGCGGGCGAGGCGGGTCCCGAGCGCGCGCGGAGCGGCGCCCCCGAACTCCACCAAGACACCCCCCTTCTCTTCCCTCATCGGATTCATCCCTCCGAGCCCGGCGACGATGCGGTCGAGGGTCCCGTCGGAGTCGAGGTCCGCAAAAGACATGTGCGCGGGATAGTTCCAGCGGTGGGGAACATCGAGAACGAGATCCGCGGGCTCTGTGGCCCCCACCGGTAGACGCAGAACCGTGCCGGTGCGAAGTTCGAGCACGAGCAGATCAGGGGTCGAGCGATCCCCCTTGGCATCCCGAGTGATAAAGGAGACCGCGGGGATCCGCTCAGCGGCAAGTGGCGCGGGGGTGAACTCTCGCTGGGTGTACCGAGGCGAAACGTCGGAGCTCGCCGGGGGACGGGCATCCCAGGTCACGGGGGCATTCGCTTCGTACCAGGCGATCGCATCCGCCACCTCTTGAGCAGTGAGCGGATCGACATCCTCGGGAATCGGGAGCGCGGTCATCACGAGAACCTGGGTTCCCCAGCGCTCGCGTGGGAGCGCGTCGGGCGGAGGAGCAAAGTGGCAACGGTTGCACGCTTCGAGCCTCGTCTCTGCGCACACAGCGCCCGATCGCGGGGGGGGGAGCTCGGATCGAACGAAGGCGATCTTCGTAGGGGCGCGGCCGCCACTGGAACCTGGCTCCGGGTCGGCAGAGGAGCCTCCGCCCTTTCCTCCCCCGTCGCAGCCCGTCGAAATCACGATCGCGGCAACAACCCACAGGATTGCGTGCCACGCCCGTGGCCTCTCGAGGGGGAGGATCGGCCCGCGGTTCCCGGGATTCCTCGAAGGATCGCTTCTCATCGCCTATCCCGTTCTACCCGGGCTCTTCTGCAGCCCGACCGCCCCCGAGGGTACCGGCTCCGATCCCAGGCCGCCGCCGAATCGATCGGAGTCCTCGCCGCACCCTTCGCATCGGGGGAAAACACGCGTACGATCCCCTCCAACGACAGAACATCTCGTGACCCGGCCGTGGGAAGGATCCCTCAATGACTCCACTGCTTCTCTCGCTGCTCTTGGTGCTCGGGTCGCCGCTCGCACCGAGGAATGAGCTCCCGATCCACGCAGAGAAACTGACCGCGTTCGCGGCTCAAGACGCCCCCGAAGGGCAGGACGAGTCCGATGAGCCGGCCCGGCCCGAGTCGGAGCCCGAAGACCCTCCGATCACACTCGCATCCCCCGAGGCCCAGGCGGCGTTCGAAGGAGGACTCGAGAACTTTGGACGTGGAGACTTCACCGAGGCGGCCAAACAGTTTCGCACGGCAAAGAAGGGCGCAAAGAAGGACGCGAAGAATCGCGTGGTCGCTTACGAAAAGGCCTGCAAGGAGTCAAAGAAGCTTCCGAAAATCGAAAAGTCGATCGATCAGAAGCAATGGCGAAAGGCCCTGGGCGAGCTCGACAGGATAGAAACCGCTCTCGGGAAGAAGACGCCGCTCGAACCTCACCTCAAGCCACTCAGGACGCAGATCCACGAGGCGCTCTACTACCCCCTCGCCAACTTCGAAGGGAAAGCGCCGGGGCCGGAAAACCTTGTCAAGGCGCGCCGCCCGCCGTCGGCGACGGCAAACACTGACCTGCGATTCGTTCACGACGGCAAGGTCTCACTCAAGTGGAACGCTGGGAAGGGATCGATCGGCGCACTCGGAGGGCTCGGAGTTTTCGGCTCGGTCCCGCTCGCCGCGTTCGAGGGCACTCTCGTCAAGGAGTACCGGATTTTCGAGATGTGGATCTACTCGACCGATGACGAGTTCGGCAAATTCTCGCTCTACTTCGGGATTGAGGAGGGAGGTCCGGGACAAGTCTTCGAGGCGACATCGCTGCTCAAGACGCGGTGCTTCTTTCACCACATCACAGTGAACAAGGCGGGCTGGCAGCGGGTTCGGATCGATCTGATGAAAGACATTCCGAAGCATCACAACCTGGAGTGGGCCGACGTGACCGGCGTGGCACTGATGGTCATTCCTCCGTCCAAGGGGAAGCTGATCTACGTCGACTCCCTTCGCCTCGAACGCCCCTGAATGGTGAGCCGAGGGCGCGACGCCACGTCTCCTCTCCGCGTTGCACTCGATGTCACTTCAGCCATCGATCCGCGACCGAGCGGAGTGGCGCGCTACATCCATGGCTTGTCTCGGGGGCTCGGCCAACACCCCGATGTCGAATTGACCCTCTTCTGTCGTGGATCGCGATGGCGCCGAGGCGATCCGGCGATCGAGTTCCCCAGTTCCCCCGTCGTCCGGTGGTACGACTGGCGCACCCCGCGAGGCTTCGATCTGTTTCATGCCCCGGACCTGCGCATCCCCCGCCGCCCCCCGACCCCTCTGGTCGTCACCGTCCACGACCTCTCGAGCCTCGAACGTACTGATCACGCGACCCCGGGGTTCGTCGAGAAAAAGCGACTCCACCTTGCCCGGGTTCAAGAACACGCCACCCGCGTCCTCACGCACACCGACGTCGTTCGCGACGGCTTGACGCAGCGCGTAGGGCTGTCACCCGATCGCGTCGTGAGCGTCCCGCTCTGGCCCGCTCTCCCCCGGACCGCCTCCGAGGAAGTTGGCATTGAGCGTTCGGGACTTCTCCTCATCGGGGGCCCGAGTGTGCGCAAGGGCAGCGAGCGGATCGTCGCGTTCCTCGAACGCTTTGACGCCTCCGCCAGAGCTGGGACACTTCCGGAACGGGTTCGCTGGTGCGGGAGCGCATCGACGGAAGACGCGGCGCGCTTTTTCCAATCCCTTCCTCGAACTCTAAAGGAGCGCATCGAGTGGCTCGGCCACGTCGACGACGCGACGCTCGACCGCCAGCTCTCGACCGCCCGGGCGTTCGTCCAGCTCTCTGACACCGAGGGATTCGGGATTCCGCTCCTCGAGAGTGCGGTGCGTCGCTGCCCGGTGATCGTGTGGAGAAGCGCAACCGCCTCGGAAGTCCTTCCCGCAGACGCGGCATTCTGGATCGGAGGCAGCGATGAAGCGGAACAGCTCGCCGCGTTCGGTGTGCTGAAGGAGTGCGAGCGACGGGTCGCGCGAGCCGCCGAGCGTGGGGAGCGTGCGACGATCGAAAAAACGATAGAGGCGACCATCGCGGTCTATCGCGAGGCGATCAAGAGCGCGCGAACATCCGTCTCGGCTGGATGACTCCGGCGCGCATCTCGCCCAGGCCGACGACCGCCCCCTCGCACCACACGACTCGAAGCGCGGATCCGGGGAGCACTCCGTCGGGGAGAGGATGGGGAACGCGCTGGCCGAGGGCGAGTCGATCGCGCGCCGGTTCATCGACCTCGAGTCTCGGCAGGCCGTTGACCAAGGTCTCGAGTGATTGCCAGCGCTCGGCGGTGACCTCCTCGAGAGGAATGGCACTCTCGGCGACGAGTCCACCGAGGCGGGTGCGGGCGAGGCCACTCAAGTAGGCCCCGGAGCCGACCGCTTCGCCGAGATCGCGTGCGATCGCGCGCACGTAGGTCCCCGGTCCGCAGTCGATTTCGATCTGACACGTCGCCCCCTCGAACGAGACGAGCTCGAGCCGATCGATCGTGACTGAACGGGCAGGCATTTCCACGACTTCACCGCGTCGAACCCGCTTGTAGGCGCGCTCACCATCGATGTGAATTGCGGAGTGTCCCGGGGGGATCTGCTCGTAGCCTCCTCGAAACCGCTCGAGCGCCCCCTCGACCGCTTCTCGCGTCGGGAGCGAGACCCGGGGTACGCGGCAATACAGAGGACCCTCGGCGTCGTCACTTCCGGAGAGTTCACCGAAGGTCACTAACGCGGAGTAGCTCTTGGTGTGGTCGGTGAGGAGGGCCTGAAATTTCCGAGCCTCGCCTCCGAGGAGAAGGAGCAGGCCTTCGGCGAGCGGATCGAGGGTCCCGGTGTGACCGAGAGGTCCGGCATCGAGTGCTCGTTCGGCGCGATCGAGGGCGGACCGAGAGGTGATGCCCACCGGTTTCCAGATGAGAATTCCCCCGGTTTTCGTGGCGCGCTTCCTTCGACCCAATGGACCCTCCCTCACACGAGGAGACGGAGGATAGCGATCCGGTCAGGGGACGCAAGGCGCACGGGTGGGGAACTGTCGTTACTTCGGTGGGCGGTGAGTCGCGCGAACGCAGAGGTCGACCACACAGGTGAGTGCACGTCGCGTCGTGTCGTCGTTGTCCTCGAGGAGGCATCCTTCGAACGCGAGGCAGGCCTCACTGATGGGAGTAAACCCGTAGCTTCCCGCAGCACCTTTGAGTTGGTGCGCGAGGACCTTCGCCTGGGCGATATCACCCGAGTCGAAGGAGCCCGAGAGGGCAGCGGCACGGTTCGGTAGCTGGCTGACAAAGGACTCGAGAAGATCAAGCATGTCCTCGTCGCAGGCAAGATCGCTGTAGAGCGGGTTCTTGGAGCTCTCGGTCACGTTCAATTCGTACCCCTTCGCCGGCGCAGATGCGGAACTGTGCCGTTGCAGATCAAAATGGCACTCCCGGTAGAGTGTTTCGCCACTCAAGAATCGGATGCCCGGCCCCAGCCGTCCACCGGGGAAGCGAAGAAGAGTGTGGGAAGCGCCCCAACTCTACGTATCCAGCCGAGCAGCCCCCAAAGCTCTCCTCCGCGCCAGCGGCGGAAGCGAACAATGCGGAAGCAGAAAAAAGAGTGGGCAGCACCCCATCTCTCCGTATCAAGACACAGAGCCTCAACAGGCTCTCCTCCGCGCCAGCGGCGGAAGCGAATAATGGAGGCGCCGGGAGTCGAACCCGGGTCCCGAAGCGTGTCCAGCAAAGCGTCTACAGGCTTATTCCGTCATTTGTCACCGCGTGATGGGCTCCGACGAACAGGATCCGTCTCACGAAGGCCGAAGTGTTTCTCGCTCTAGAGTCCTACGGCGCAGACCCTTCGAGCCAGCCCGAATTGATGGCCTCCCCATCCGCCCGCCTCGGGCGAGCAAGCGGGGGGAGGGGCGGCACTAGGCCGCCAGTGCGAAGTTGTTGTTCGCAGTCAAAAATTTTGCCAGGTGATTTAGGAGGCCTCCTGACAACCTCCGCCTGCAACCCTACCTTGTCCCGCCCGGTCGAAGCCGTTTCGCCCCCATCGAGTCCAACACGTGACTGGAACGACAGGACAACTTTTGCGGTGAAAGTCGAGGTCGATCGGAAATCGTACCGTGGGAGCGGGGATCCGCAAACGGGAAGATCTCGGATTGGGGAATGACGGGAGCCAGGAAGAGTAGAGAGGGGCCTAGGAGGCTGTCGGAAAACTCATTCCGACCGACGATTTGAGCTTCCGGCACCCTGCACCCTCGGCAGAACTCGACGTACAAAGCAGTATGCCTGCGTTCCGCCGAGGGCACAGGTCACCGAAATCTCAAACCCTCGGTTCGAAAGCAGTTTCCCGACAGCCTCCTAGCGATCTTTCATCGCCCGATCGATCTGCCGCTTTGATTCGCGATCTTTGATCGATTGCCGCTTGTCGTGCAGCTTCTTGCCCTTGCCGATCCCAATCTCGAGCTTCACGCGCCCCTTATCGTTGAAGTAGATCTTCAACGGAACGATCGTCAGCCCCTTCTGCTCAGTTTTCACCCGCAGCTTCTCGATTTCGCGCCGGTGCATGAGCAGTTTGCGCGGGCGAATCGGCTCGTGGTTCGAGTAACCACCGTGGGAGTATTCGGTGATGTTCGCCTTGAGGAGGAACGCTTCGCGATCCTTGATGCGCACGAACGACTCGGCGAGCGAAATCTTCCCCGCCCGGAGCGATTTCACTTCGGTCCCGAGAAGGACGATTCCGGCCTCGATGGTCTCGTCGATGGCGACCTCGAAACGGCCGCGTTTGTTCTGCGCGATGATCTTCATGGCGCCGATACGATCGCGGAAGGAGGGGGTGGAGGGAAGGGGAAACTCCAGGCGAGATCGCAATCGAACAAACCGTGGGGAAGATAGACTCCGACCAGAGTGAGGTGAGTGCCCGGCCATCGATGCATTCCTTGAACCCCGGCGAGTGTCACCGCCAGGTGACCGACCCAAAAACATCACTGGTTCAAATCCAGTCTCGCCCCTTCCGCCAGACCACCGCGAAAAAGCCAAAGGGCCCGCGTCTGACGACACGAGCCCTTCGAAGTTATTCAGAATGGGCGATACTGGATTTGAACCAGTGACTTCTACCGTGTGAAGGTAGCACTCTAGCCGCTGAGTTAATCGCCCACGGTCGTAGACAAAAATGCCGAAGAGAGGACTCGAACCTCCACGGGCCTAGGGCCCACTAGGACCTGAACCTAGCGCGTCTGCCAATTCCGCCACTTCGGCAAGGGCGACGGAGTCTAGGGGGGGTCGTGGGGCGTGTCAAGCAGAGGGGAGGCGCGGATCGTAGATCTCAGGCGGTCCTCCTCTCCCCTTCTGGCGGTGTGGTAGCCTGAGGTCCCAGACCCCGAGCCTCGGAGGCTTTCATGTTTCCCCTCGCCCGCTGCCTGCCCCTTTTGCTGATCTGCATCGCGGTGCAGGTTGCACCTCTCTATTCTTCTCCCGAGCCGGCGAGTCAGAGTCCTTCGTCTCGACCTCGGCCGCCAGGTTCCGGCGTTGCCCCTGCGCCCTCCGACGACCCCGCTCTGGTTGCGGCGCGTGCGGAGATTCGAAAGGCGCTCGTCGCAGAGAACCCCACCCACGCCCTCGCCCTACTTGAGCCCTGGCTGCTCTCCCATCCCAAGGAAGCCGGGTTTCATGCGCTCGAGGGGGAGGCGTTCTACGCGCTCGAGCGATTCGGCGATGCGGTGGCTGCCTTCGATCGCGCGGTCGGGCTCTCACCGGAGTACCGGGGCAAACTGTTCAACTATGGTCGCGCTCTGCAATCTCTCAACCGCCACGAGGACGCGCTCAAAGTGTTCGCCGCAATGCTCGAGTCACCCCAGAGTCACCTTCAAGTTCGCGGTTACTTTGGGATCGGACTCTCACGACAAGCCCTCGGTGATGACGCTGGGGCGGTGGACGCGTATCGCGCGTCCCTCGCTCTCAACCCTCGGTTTCACCGGTCGATTTACAGACTCGCCCTGATCCAGATCGCGGAGGGTGAGGACGAAATCGCCGAAAGTGCCCTCTTCCAAGTACTCGCCGGGGATCCTCTTCACCACGGCGCAGCGTACAACCGCGCACTCGCCCTGGGACGTCTAGATCGAGTGAAAGAAGCGGACGAAGCGTGGACTCGATACCGAACCATCCTCGAGGGCAAGCAGAAGATCACGCTCTTGAAAGGGCGGCTCCGGGGAACACCCGAAGATTTCATCCAGCTCGTGGAGCTCGGTGACGTCCATTTGAGTCTCGGCCTCCCCGGGAAGGGAGCGGAGTGGTACGGGCGCGCGGCGGCGATCGATCCGTTCGACCCGCGACCCGCCGTCGGTACCGTGACCGCACTCCGGGCACTCGGGAACGACGTCGACGCGGAACGGCTTTGCACAATGCTGCTCGAGAGGACTCCTCCGATCGAAGAACTCCGCGCCCCCTTGATCGAGTTACTCGAGAAGCGCGGCGCGAAGGAAGAGGCCGCGAAGTGGCGGGCAGAACCGAAGGAACAGAGCCGCATGCCCGGCCAATCCACCCCTCAGTAGACAAAGAAACTGGTCACCCAGTTTCCGGTCCGGGCGACCAGGAACGCGATCGCGTTGAACTTGTGAAACCCCACGCACTTCCCCTTCTTCCGCATGAACCCGCTGTAGAACGCAGAGAACCACAGGAGCAAGGCGGGGATCGAGAACGCGAGATGGATGCGAAGGATTGCCGTATCCGCCTCCATCGCCTGGGGCAACGCGCGACGCATCCCGATGATCGCGACGACCAAGAGAATGTCTGCGATGCCACACCCCACCATGATCGGAACGTGGCGACGGCGGTTCTTCCGCTGGCTCACCCCGTAGAAGATCGTGATCAGAATCAGCGTGGAAATGACCAGGGAGACCTGGACGAAGACCGGCAAGATGCACTCTCTCTCGGACCCGAGGGACGCGGCGAACGGTGGGATTGAAGCGATCAGAGATCGCGAGCGCGGCGTTAGATCGGCCAGCGTCGCCGCTGCGGGTCCTTCCGTCGGATCTCACCGCTCGCCTCGCGAGAGTGGCGCGTAAAGAACATGATGAGAAACGGCACGCTGTTGAGCCCTGTGACCACGCCGAACACGATGTAGGGATGGTAGTGGAGGTCGCCGATTCCGAAGGACTCGAGGAACGTGATGTTCGGAGTGTTCACTGACGACTCGTAGACCTTGAAGAGCCACGCCATGTAGACAATTACGAACAAGTAGATGTAGGTCCGCGCCAGCCGTCGCCCGATCGACTCCCAGTTTCCCATCTTGTACGTCGGCATGAGGAGGTCGTTACAGAGCACCTCTCGCCAATCTCCCTCGATGAGATTCTTGTCGTTGTAGAGGGCTGGAACCATGAGATGCACCTCGAGCATCCGCACCCGCGTCCGCCAAACATCGAAGAAGCGATAGCGGCGCGATTCCACGACCAGGAGCAGAAAAAGGAGCATGGAGCAAAAGGGAAGGATGAGGTGCTGAGCATCCTGGTTTGTGAACGCGATCGAAACCAGCGCCGTCGTGGTGATGACGGCCCAGTGGGTCGTCATGTCCATCTTTTGACGCCAAACGTTCGAGCGGGCGAGTTCTCCGCGATAGAGGTGTGCGAGAACCGTCAGGTTCGAGGCCGGAAATCGCGAAGTGAGCGCGTTTTCGGCGGCTTCGCTGCCCACTCGCTCGGGCTTCTCAGGACGAGAGCGCCCGCCTGACTGATCCTCAGAAGGCTGGTCCAATGAAGGCATCGAGCTCCCCGCTCCGTCTCGTCGCACTGCGTCGATCTTCGACGCGAGGGCGAATCTTGACGGGAACGGAGATGCGACGCAAGGGAACGACGGCTCAGATCAGCGAGCTGGTCTCTCGGAGGAAGCGCTCAGTCTCCCGAATCAATCGCGCTCGAGCTGACCGAGGCAGTTCGATGTCGGGGCCACGGCAGATGAGCAGCTGAGCGAGTTCCGCGAGACGGGTGGCGTGGATTCGCTCCGCGGTGTCGGCGATTCTCGAGGCGATCTCGTGAAAAGACGGGTGCTCGGGAGTCATCTCCAAAAGGAGAGCTAAGCAGTCTTGGATCGTCTCCCGGTGGAGCCCAAGAATCTCAAAGAGCAGTTCCCGGTCTCCGTCGAGCTGATCGATGACCGTGAACTCATCGAAGACTGGAAGTCTTTCGAATACCAAAGGTCCCCCTTCTCTGACACCGAGCCGATCCCGAAAGCCCTGGGCGTGCTGCCCTAGGGGATGGGAGGTGTCTCTCTCTGAAAGTATGGGAGACGATCCAAAATGCGTCGAATCGTAGGTACGAGGCGAGTAATGCTGATTTCGGGCCCCAAGCTTGCCTGAATCTTCCTGGAGACGTTGACCAAAGAATACGCGCCGCTAGACTCCTTCTCATGAACAAGAACAAACGCAAAATCAAGAAGGCCAACCACGGGGCTCGCCCGGCGAACTCCACTGGTCGGAAGGCGCGGAATCGCGCGGAGAAGAAGAACGGCTAAGCCGTTCGCCGATCCGACCCGTTTCCACCCGTGTCTTGCCCGCTCATGAGTGCCCGGAGAGGCTTCCTCGCCGGGCTCGGGCTCGTGGTTTGGCCCATCGCGACCTGACGGCCCGGCGCCTCCTGCGCCGACCTGTTCTCCCTCCACGGGCAACTCACCGGACTCTAGAGCGGCTCTCTGAGGGAATTTGCGCCCATTGCGCTCCTTTTCTCCCACGGCCCCTTCCCACCGGTCCCGCTTTTCGAGACGCTACTTTCGGGCAGCGAACCGCTCTATGGTCCGCGGTGTGCTCCACTTCGCGCTCGGCTCTCCCCCGAAAACGTTCCACGACGACTCGACTGAGAGGCAAACACGATGGATTCAATCGCACTGCGCAAGATCGCCCGCACGATGGTCGCCCCCGGCAAGGGAATCCTGGCCGCGGATGAGAGCCATGGGACGATTACCAAGCGCTTCCAAGCGCTCGGGATCGAGTCGAGCGAAGAGAGCCGCCGCCGATACCGCGAAATGTTCTTCTCTTCGAGCGCCTGCGCCGAGCACATCTCTGGCGTGATCCTCTACGACGAAACGATCCGCCAATCCGCCACGGACGGGACCCCCTTCCCCCAGTACTTGAAGGACCGTGGCATCCTGCCGGGGATCAAGGTAGACACCGGCGCGAAGGAACTCGCGGGGCACCCGGGAGAGAAGATCACCGAGGGCCTGGACGGACTCCGAGAGCGCCTCGCCGAGTACTACGAGCTCGGCGGTCGCTTCGCCAAGTGGCGCGCGGTGATCACTATCGGAGACGGCATTCCATCGCGCGGCTGTATCGAAGCGAACGCCCACGGCCTCGCCCGCTACGCAGCACTCTGCCAAGAGGCGGGGATCGTGCCGATCGTCGAACCCGAGGTGTTGATGGATGGCAGGCACACCATCGATCGGTGCCAAGAGGTGACGGACGCGACACTCGAAGAGGTCTTCAGCCAACTCCACCACCAGCGCGTTCTGCTAGAAGGAGTGGTTCTCAAGCCAAACATGGTCATCTCCGCCACTGATTGCCCTCAGCAGGCGTCGGTCGAAGAGGTCGCGACGCGAACCGTCGAGACGCTCCGGCGATTCGTCCCGGCAGCTGTCCCTGGCATCGCGTTCCTCTCCGGAGGCCAGAGCGACAGAGCGGCAACCGCACACCTCGATGCGATGAACCGGATGGACGACCTGCCGTGGCAACTGACCTTCAGTTATGGAAGGGCCCTCCAGGCTGCCGCGATGAAAGCGTGGGGAGGGAAGGAAGAATCCTTGGCCGCCGGCGCGGAAGCGTTCAGCCATCGCGCGCGGATGAACAGCAGTGCTCGCTCGGGTCGCTACGAGAGCTCGATGGAGAAATAGCCTTCTCCCCCCCGACTTTCGTCGCCCCCGAACAAACAGAACGGACCGCCTCCCGTCGTGACGAGAAGCGGTCCGTTGTTGGTTCAAAGGCTCTCGGGCAGATTACTTACCCGACCGTACTGCGATCGAGAATCGGTATCTGTCGTGCGCGAACCTCGGCCTCGAAGCGATCGATTGCTTCGGGTCCTTCGAAACCAGAGAACGGCAGCCAAGTCCCGCCGCCGTGACGAGCTTCGAGCAGAAATCCAGCGCTGGTGAGGAGCACGATGCGGGCGTCCTCCCAGCGGATCCGAGTCTCAGTGCCACTTCCTTCGACAGTGTGCAAACCCTCCGCCCCCCACTCGATGAGAACTTCGGTCCCGGCAGGTCGTTTCCGAAACTGCTTTCGCACAGTCCGATAGCGGAAGAAGCGAGTCGAGAGAAAGATGATGCCGAACACCCAGAAAAAGAGAGCGAACTGCGGAGCGATGCCGAGGGTCACCAGCACGACCCCGGTCACGATTCCGACCAGCCCGGTGGCAGGCACCAGTCGGAGAAACAAAGTGCCCGTCGCAGCGCGCCAACAGAGTTCTCTCGCGCGCCAGTACTCGTTCCAATCGAGCTGATAGCTCACGCGCCCCCCCGGCGTTTCTCCGCCGGGATGCGGTAGTGGCTCATCGGGGTGGAGAGACTCGTCGGTCGGCTCGGACATCGTCAGCACTTCCTCGTCGGGGTGGGAACAGCCAGCATTCTCCCGGATCCCGAGGGCGGGGCCACCCAACTCCGAGGTGCGGTGGGAATCTCTCTTTCGAGAAACTGAGCGACGACTGGCGTGATCCGGGGTTTTGGGTGCGGAGTGCCCGTGGGGCTCGACTCCCTCTCTGCCGCGAAGGAGGCAATATGAAGCTCGGCCTTGCCCAGTTCTTGACTGCAATATGCTTGATGACAGCGATCGGGGGGGCCTCGGTGGGCCAGCCGCTGACTTCTTCGGATGAGAAAATGGGCTCGGCGGATGAGACGAGTCGCTCAAAAGAGGCCGTCTCGCGAGAAAAGACGGGCCCGATGGGGATCGCCGATGCTCGGCACTTCCTCGCGCGCACCGGCTTCGGAGGCACTCTCGCTGAGATGGAAGCCACGGCTCAACTGTCCCGCCTCGCTGCCGTCGCCGCTCTCCTCGCGAACGTCCACCAGGAGAGCCTGCTCCCCGCTCCCGAATTCGTACTGACACCGCGCAGTTCCCGAACGCTTCCCCGGGATGCCACTCGCGATCAGCGTATGATGTTCCAAAAGGAACGTCGCCTCGAAGGGCAGAATCTGAAGAGTTGGTGGGTTGCCGAGATGGCCCTCACCGACTCCCCATTCACCGAGCGCCTCACACTCTTTTGGCACAATCACTTCGTCTCCGAGCTCCGAAAAGTGCGCGACCCCGAATTGATGTGGCGGCAGAACGAGCTCTTCCGTCGCCACGCCGCCGGCAGTTTTCGTGCGCTTCTTCGAGAGGTCAGCACCGACGCTGCAATGGTGATCTACCTCGACAGCCAACAGAACCG
>CALEHF010000232.1 GCA_937876125.1 uncultured bacterium | reverse complement strand
GGGAGGAGGAGAAATCCTGCAAGCGTGAGGGCGACCCCGCGCAGGGCCAATGAAGGCATCGAGTGGGGAGCAAGCCTCGGATACGCTTGCCGCGCAGCGCGCATCGTTCCGACTCGGTTGGAGAATTGTCCGCGGATAAAGATCACCGCAGCTCCTTTCGTGGTTCTGACTCTCTCTGCGCACTCAGCTGGACGCCCAACTCGAGGGTCTGCTTCGGACGAGGAACGTGAGGGATCCGAGGCATTGCTCGGCCTGTGAGGAGCATGAGAACGCAAACGGACCGCCAACTGTTTTGACAGACCCGACAAGCTCTAAACTCCTCTGAGGGATACGGTTAGCGGGCCATGACTCGGTCATGACATCGCCAAAGCGAGCGTTTTTGACACAGTGGGCCAAGGGGATTGACAGCCCAGTGGCCAACGCTATCGAGAGAGGATCGGACCCTATGATACCGCCTCTGGCGGATGAGCTTCCACGATCTGAGAGTTCCGGATCGTGGCTGTCGGGAGCTCGAGGCGGCGTCGCTCACTTCGCGGTCGAGACCTCGATCCACGGTACGTCGTACATGTCGACGAACGCGGGAGGCACTCGATCGGGGGCACCTGGGGGAATGAGAGAGAAGCGCCATGCGAGGGGGGTCCGAACTCCCTCTTCGCGGCCACCCCGACCGTTCAGTTTGCCGGAGCCCCACGACTCTCCGAGTGCGACGAGCTGGAACTCCACGAACCGCGCCTCGCGCCGATCGTAGATAGCAGTCCCTATAAGTCGCACCTCGACCCCTCGCGGCGAGGGGGGGAAATTCTTCCAGCTGCTCTCGCCCATCTTCCACACCCCGTCAGTCTCGACTCGGGTCCGCCCCTCGATGGCGATCCGCACCCGATCGCCCGTCGACTCGAGAACTCGAGCGGTGACCTCTGCCCGCTCCACATCCTCTGGTGCGAAGGGTCCTTCTTGCCCGCGAACGTTGTCGACCAAGTGGAGTCGAACCCACCGATCGACGAGCGGAGCGGGGACGGGAATTCGCGCGCTCGAGATCACTCCACGGGTGGCTTCATCCGCGGCTCCACGAAAAGTTTGCCACCACCCGTCGATCTCCTCCTTCGAGAACCAAGCGTGATCGAGATTCATCCCGCGGAAGGAGTTGGGCTCGTCGGGGACGCGTTCTCGATGCACCGCGAGGAGCGCGAGGCCCTCTGACGGGTAGAAGTGCTCGTAACGATGTTCAGGAAGCAGCGATGGTGGAACCGGGCGCGCACGTTCTTCGGGGCTCAGCGCGTTCCAGGCTTGGAGGCCGCCCGCCATGATGCGCTCGATCGCTCGCGGGTCGGTCGAATTGCCGCGCGCGAGGAGCCGCCCCCCCGGCGTGCAGATGTAAGTCCCCTGCCGGCTCCCCGAGACCTTCTTGGGATCGCCGTGCACCATTGTGCGAAAGAACTGCGCCTGCCGATCATCGCTCGTCTGCAGTCGGAAGGACTCGTCGGTCGCTGGCGTGAACTCGCGACTCAGTTCTTTGACTTTTGGATCGCTCCAAACGGACCCCCGGCCCGCCACGCCGTTGCCTCAGGTGCAGCCGAGCGGGTGGCCATTCATCAACCAGAGGAGCAGCGGTTTGCCGGCTTCCGACGCGGCGATCGCGCCTTCGTGATAGGTCGGGTGCCAGGGGATCGACCGCCATTCGAGCGACTTCTGGTCGGGCTCGAGGCGGGCGGACCAATCAGAAACAGAGCGGCCCTCGAGGAGCGGCGTGCCATCGGCAGCCGATTCGACCGGTGTCGAACCGAGCGCACCGCAGCCCACCAGCGGGACGAGCGCCAATGGAACCAGCAATGACGAAACCAGCAACAACAGAGGAGCCATCAAGCTCGCGGGACGACGGAATCGCATCGGGGGAACCTCCTCTGCGGAATCCTACCCGAAGACGCGCTTCGGGGCCCCCAGACCGGAGCCCTGCTTCAGTACTATCCGCCGCCGCGCGCGGTGCCGAGCATGAATGCGTGCCACTGCTCTTGGAACAGCCGCATGTTCAACTGCCCGAACGTCGCGTCATACACTTCGTCCTGGGACTTCCCCTTCCGCAGAAGCTTGAAGTAGTTCTTCAGGCAAGACTGGTACTTTGAGTTCCCCGCCATGATGCAGAAATAGCAAATCGACCAGGCCTGGCAGTAGTGGAGATACATGGCCCTGTTCTCATTTTCCACGTCGTACATTTGGGGCTGCGACATGTGCATGATCTCTTTGAGAGACGGGAATCCGCCTCGACTCAGCGCCCTCGCGAGATAGTCGATCCGTTTCGAATTGGGCAAGAGCTGCATCCCGCGCTTCTTCCCCTTCTCGACCAGCTCGGTCGCGGCGAATGTGTCCGCCAAGCCTTCATTGAACCATGGTGGGATATTTTCGAGATACTCATGGCAGTACTGATGAAATCCCTCGTGCTTGAGGGTCATGATCGTCTCTTCCATCGTCTTCAACTTGTAGAGCATCAGGCGGCGCGATAGCGACATGTAGACCCCACCCGAAGCTGGCGGCGCGCCCGCGCCGAGGTACCCCGCGCGATCTTTGAAGACGAGCACAAGGTACTTGCGCTCCGGTTTTCCGATCTCGGGGAAGAGACTGTCGTAGAGCTCACGGATCAGTTCGGCGTTCTCTGCGATTTCTTCCGCAAATGTCTCCGAGACATCGCTCTTCACAATGTAGTTCTCGGTTTCAACGGTGTAGCACTTCTCCCAGGCGGGTCCCTCCAGCACCATCTTCACCGCCGATTTACATTGCAGGCGCATCGGATTTGGTCCCCGAAGGAGAGCGCGTTCGAGGAAAACCTTGGCCTCCTCGAAACGACCGACTTGAACGAGCACAGTCATCATCCGATCGACGCCGTATTCGAAGTGGTCGTAGATCGCGAGCGCGCGCTCATACTCAGGAATTGCAGCGGGCAGGTCCTTCAACCAGACGTGGACATCGCCCAGCTCGACGTACGCCTCGTAGAAATTGGGCTGCAGCTCGACCAGCTCTTCGAGGACCTTCTTCGCCTTCTTGTAGTCGCGGTCCCACTGGTAAAGAAGCCCTAGGTGGAAGTGCGCTTCCCCACTCGGCAGCTTCTTCTTCAGGCGCTTCATCGCG
>CALEHF010000231.1 GCA_937876125.1 uncultured bacterium | reverse complement strand
GGGTTCGAATCTCCGTAAATCCTTACAAGTAAAGGCTATACGAGATGAGCACCCAAAGCAGATAGAACTGCCGAGCATCCGTGCTTCAGACGCGAGCCTCGAAAGCCGAAATCAGGAAGAGCCCGAAGATTAAGTCGAGCGAGGGGGCCCTACGCCCCGCCAGGAGAGAGCATGATGCGTACAAAGCAGGACAATCAGCTTCTTCAGGGAACTCCACCGAGGAGTCCGTGGCAATCATGCAGCTTCTTCCCTCAGAGAAGAACCTACATTCGAACGAGCCAGTTGAAAGAACTGACATGAACTACGATTCGCAAAGGCCCTCGACACCGCCACCGACACACGACAGCTCTGAGATCGAAGCTCACGCTCACTCGTTGATCCAGGAATACCGTGAGCATGCTCGGAGCTTCCTCAGTGAGCACCTACCAGAAGCCCTCGATGGACTCGATCGAAGAGTAGAACTCGCCGAGCAAGCGCTTCAGCTACGCACCCGACTCGACATTGGTTTCGTGGGCGAAAGCCAAGTCGGGAAGAGCACGCTGCTGAATGCCGTTCTCGGTACACATGCACTGCCATCCGGCGGAATCGGCCCACTGACCGCACAGCCAACCCTTCTTCGCTACGCTGAGAATCAGCAGTTCACTGCTCACTACCACAGCACCAAGAAACTGAACGAACTGCGGTTTGCTGTCGAGGAACACCTGCGAAGAACACGTGGGGCCAGCCTTCCTCCACCCCAGGAGAGCGAACTCGAAAGCGAATTGCTTGAAGCCGTCGTAGATGAGCATCTGGACGCTAAAGAAGGAGACTCTGAAAACGATCAAGGAGCAAAGACAGGAGACGAACTCCTCAACCAGCTCCGGGTAATCTTCGGTGTCAGTGAAGACTCCGGACCAACTCCTGAAGAACTTGTATTTGCACTTCGAACTGCCCTCGGACAGTTAGTCCCCCCACAGTCTGTTCCGGAAGATCTACAGACTCGGGCACTTGAAGTCTCGAAACTCATCGGAACCCAAACCACAATCACGGAAGAGCAGGATAGAACCAGTTTCCTTCGAGAGCTCTCCCTTCGTGCTGCCGGATGGCAGTCTCCATTGGTGAGTCAGTTCGAACTGGAAAGCAACGCCGCGATTCTGCGCCACTTGAACCTCGTCGACCTGCCCGGAGTCGGCACCATCAATGATCCTAGCCAATTGACGACCCGGGAGTTCGTTCGGGGTGGAGATGCCCTCGCTGTCGTGGTTCGCAACAACGGAATCACCGATGCAGTCACTCAGCTCCTAGAACGCTCGGGATTTTTCACGCGCCTTCTCTTCGCAGGAAACCCGGAGAACCCCCCCATTCACATGATGGTCGTCGTCACACACCTGGACAACGTGGCTCGGCAAAGAAGGAGTGAGCTAAAAGCGGAAGCCCGGGCAAGGGGGGAGCGCGCACCGACACTTGGGTCTGTTTTCCAGAGCATCGCGACAGAGATGGACGCGAAGATTCGCGAGCAGCTTCTCTCACAACTCCGGCACTCACCGTCTTTCGCTGAACTCAACGAAGAAGCTTTCGAAAGCCGCTCCCAGATGGTGGAGACTCTCACAAGCAACCTTCGGGTCCACTGCGTTGTGGCCCCCGACGCGCTCGAGTTGCAAGTGGGTGACGAGGAAGATGCGAACATCAAGGACATCGACGAGACCGGTGTGCCCGGACTCAATCAAGCCCTCATCGAACTCGCGAGCGAGCACCTGGCAGACCGAACCCGACGGGTGACGGAAGCCACTCAGCAACTCGAATCGCTCCTCAACAAGCAGATCACCAATGTCAGCCGAAAGTACGAAGAAGACTCTGGGGTTGTCGGGCGCTTTGTCCGTCGATTTCGCGAAGTCAGCGAGACGATTCTTCCGGTTCTCCGAGAAAAGATGCAGGGGCAAAATGGACGAGTCCACGCGGTCTTGACAGAAGGCATACCACGAGATCTCGACAGCCTCAGCCGCAAGGCAGAGATACAGGCTCTCAAGAAGCTTCAGTGGTTGAGAGATCATGGCCAAGGGCTGCACTACGCTTCTCTCAATGCCGCACTCCGTCGAGCGGGGCGTTGGGACAATCGCGGGATCGACTATCCCGGACATCTCACGAGGGTCATCGTCGACTTGATCGCCAGCGGCTGGGTGAAGACTGTTGTTGAGCCGGTCCGCGAGATCATGCAAGAGCTCGTCAGCTTCCACATCCGTCTCATCGATGATTTTCTTGAAGGAATTCAGGTGGAAGGGGAAGCGCAGATTGACTCTGTTCGCGTGGACTCGCAAATCGAGAGCATGCGAAGTTCTGCAGAATCCTGTGTCCCCTGGACAGATAGCAAGCTGGACAAGTTTCGAGAGGCTGTTTCCCAGGAACTCTCGGAAGAGGTGGAGAAACCCATTGCAGAGGGGTGTCAACGGGCCGTTCAAGCCGGCCGAAATCGAGGAGCCGGTGCCAAGGTCAGAATTTTGGAAGTCTTCCAAGAGAGCGGCTCTGAAGCCATCGAGAAAGCTAGTGGCGCTGCAAGGAAGGTCCTCGAGAGACACTTCCAACTTCTCCTTGGTCACCTGATCGAAGGCTACCTCAAAGAGCATTCAGACCCTCTTCAGCGGCTGAGCGACACGATCATCGAACAAGAGAAGCTCAGGAAGGCAGAGGAATGGGACACCGCTGCGTCTGCCGCGAAGACGTTCATCGTCGCCTTTCATGACCGACACCATCGGAAAGCAGAATGAAGGCCATTCGCCTGGCCGTTGTCGCCGGGAGTCGGGATCTCCGGGCCATCATTGGAGAAGCCAACTTCGGGTACACCACGTACTTCTCATCGGCGCTTCCTGACCGCCTTTGGGTTGGGGAGAACCCCGCGCAACTTCCGGACAGCCTGCGGATGGGTGACCCCCAGTCACGTCTCCTGCCTGTTGCAACACCAGCAGTAAACCTTGATGCAGCAAGAGAACGGCGGGCCTGGACAGAGCCGACCCAAGCAACAATCCACCGACTCCAGAGTCTCTGGCTCCTCTGTGAAGACCCCTTTCGCCTTCTTGATTCTCGAGCAATTGAGCCTCTTGCCCACCAAGCTTCTCTCGTCGATCAGGTCCTGGCTGACCCCAATCTAAAGCGCGTACTCATCGCGGACGAGGTTGGTTTGGGAAAGACGATCGAGGCAGCCCTCATCATCCAACGCTTGCTACAGCGAGAGCCTACATTGAGGATTCTCTACCTGACGGAATCACGGCTCGTCAGAAATGTGGTCGAAGAATTCCGTCGACTCGATCTGAATCCTCGTTGTTGGTCTAGACAGCAAATGGAAGCGCGTCTCGGCGCCGATGTGAGTGACTCCTTCGTTGTCGGCTCAATGCACCTGGCGGTCGGATCCAAGAATCGATTCGCCACGGTGAAAGCGTCAGGTCCTTGGGATCTTCTCATCGTGGACGAAGCGCATCACCTCTCCGACTACTCCTTGGATGGCGGCGACCCGCGTCGACGAATGCAACTTGTCCGTGAACTCATCTCGCATCGACTGAGGCCTGAAGGAAGGCTGATCCTGCTTACCGCGACCCCCCACCAAGGCCACCTGAGTCGCTACAAGAATCTGCTCCGCTTGTTGAGCAAGAGCGGAAAAGATGAGAGTGAAGCGCGAGGTCGCGTCATCTACCGGATCAAGGAAGACATCACGGACTGGGACCACCAGGCGCTCTTCCCTGTGCGACGGATTCACGAGCCCACCGAAGTCGAAGTCCATGCTGACTACTTTGATTGGCTCGAGACGATTCGGCGAGTCTTCACCAATCAGAGCATGAGTCGCGCGGCGGGGTGGCGGCGAGCCCAGGCACTTCAGTGGGCTGCCTCCAGTCCCGTCGCCGGCGTGGCCTATCTCGCTCGGTTCGCAGTCCGAAGTGGCCTCGATCCCGAGAGTGTTCCCGAACTCAAGGATGCGATTCTCGCCTTGCGACCATTCCGAGGGGGTCCGGTCGACGAAAACTGGCAGAGCCTCTACTCCCGCTTCCTTCAAACTGGGCGAATCAACCTTGAGGAAGATCTAGATCTCGATGAGGACGGAAACCCCGTTGATGACGATCTTGCCCTCTCTGATCTGCTCCTTGAATCCATCACTGAGGGGGTAGAGCTCGTTCGATCCGATGCCTTTGATCGCAAGTTGTCGCTCGTTCTTCGACAGCTGGATTCTGTGCACCCATCGAAGCTGGTTGTTTTTGCGCAGCCAGTCGAAACCGTCTGGGCGATCAAGCACCGCCTAGAAGCTCTCCGGGGCAATGGGACTGTCTCGATCATTGTGGGAGGGCAAGACGACGAAGCTCGACGCCGCGAGATTGAGTGTTTCTGGGATCTGAATGGAGGCAGTGAAGTTCTTGTGAGTTCGCGTTCGGGTGGGGAGGGGATCAATCTGCAGGTCAGCAATCAGCTCGTTCACTTCGATGTACCCTGGAATCCCATGGAACTCGAGCAAAGAGTGGGCCGAGTTCACCGGTACGGAAGTGTCAGTGAGATTCACGTGAACACCCTGGTCGTCGCAGGGAGTCGAGAGCTCCGTGTTCTCCAGCGCGCCCGTGCCAAACTCGCCTCCATCGCGAGAGCGGTGGGTTGGGACGAGGAGCGTCGGGATCAGTTGTTTGGCCGGACGATGTCGCAAATCCCTTGGGAAGAACTCTCGAGCTTGATGGTCGGGGAAAATCTGGGACCTCTGACTGATACGGAGGAGCGGCATCTTCAGGAGCTCGTCCAAGAGGGCTACGACAGCTGGCATGCCTACGACCAGGAAGCACGCGAAGCCTCCATTAGACTCCAGCAAGTGGATCGGGGGCCGCTGAGGGACACTGACCTCGAGTACTTCCTCATCAGAGTCCTAGGGGCCCAGGTGCTGCCAGGCTGGAAAGTCTCGCGACCCGGAGAGACCACCGAGCTTCAAGCGGATGCGACAACGGTACTCGAACTGCCGTCTGGGCAGATCGGCCACGTCGGTCCTCGACAGGGAGTCTCATGGGTTCCTCCCGTTGGAGAGGCGAGGCGCCCCCTCAGAATCGGCCTCAATCACCCATGGGTGGCTCAGAAAGTTCGGGATCTCTCCGCTGGCCTATCCGACGGGAACAGCAAGCTCGATCAGATGCCCGAGGGGACAGGGGTCTTACAGCTGCCAGCGGATCCGTGGGAGAGTGTCGCGCGTCTTGCGGGCCTGGGGAAGACACCCGAGTCGATCCTGGCGCAATTCACTCTCACCCGTCGGATCAGCATCTCCTCACAAGAGGAGCTGAGCACCGCGATCGGCTGTCGACTCTCTTCGGAAGATCCTGCTGCGTATCTCGATCTCGACGCCGTGGAGACCGCTGCATTGATTCGTGAGCTGCGTGAGGCGAGACCAGCACAGAGAAGGCTGGGGGATCGATTCTCGAGTGTCATCAAGTCGGAATCGGATCTCCTCGACAGCATCAAGGCATCATCGCTGAGCGCCGAAGAGGGTATCCAAGCAGCCGTGTTTCCGATTGCGACCATATTGCTCTTTGAGGAGAATCTTGGGACTTAGCTCGGGCAGAGCACCGATCTCGACTTACAGCTGGTCGTTCCGAAAGACGCTCACTCTCCGATAGTTTCGCCAGGAGAAATGAGCCCCAAGAGGGCCGTACTCTTTCCCGTGAGGATTCCTGATGAGTGACATCAAGCTCTTCGCCCTGCAAACGGGAACAGCAACTGAGATCCCGGGAAGCGAGGTTGCTCTCGAACGTTCCCTTCAAACATTGATCGAGTTGAATCTTGACACGCTTCTAGGAGTTCGCCTCCTGGCTAGCGAGTATTCCACTGGGCCTAAGCACGGTGGACGAATCGACAGCTTGGGAATCGACGAAAACGGCAGCCCCGTGATCATCGAGTACAAGCGTTCAACGAATGAGAACGTCATCAATCAGGGGCTCTACTACCTAGATTGGCTGATGGACCACCGTGCCGACTTCCAGCTTCTTGTGATGGAAAAGCTTGGTGGGAGCATTCCCGAGACCATTGACTGGTCTGCACCGCGTCTCCTTTGTATCGCAGGCGGATTCACGAAGTACGACGACTACGCTGTCGGCCAAATGGGGAGAAACATTGAGCTGATTCGGTACAAGCGATTTGGTGACGACTTGCTGTTATTGGAACTCGTGAACGCAGTGACCGCGCCCTCTTCGAAGGCTGCGCTGATTCCGAGCGAGAACACAAATCACGGGGCTCCAAGATATAAGACGATCAGCGAGAATCTTGCCGCACTCGAGGGGCCAATATTGGACCTCTACGAGGAGCTCGACGCGTTTCTCCAGGCTCTGGGCGATGACGTGCAACAGACAATTCTAAAGGTATACATCGCGTACAAACGGCTTAGAAACTTTGCTTGCGTCGAGATATACTCAACAAAACAGCTGTTGCGAGTTTACGCGAAGCTGGACCCTGCTTCGGTCGATCTGCGTGAAGGATTCACTAGAGATGTCAGTAAGATCGGGCACTTCGGCACCGGCGATCTCGAAATCACGATGTCCTCTCGCGAGGACTTTGCGGCCGCAAAACCCCTGCTGCAACGAAGCTACGATGAGAGCTAACCTGGTCCCGTCCCGAACACTTCCGGAGCCAGATATAAGACCGATCGGTTCTCACCCCGCCTGAAACAACTCTTCGCGATGCCAAGCGAGGAGATCACGATCGGGCTGATCCCGTGGGTCGTTCGGCACGTGGATCCGCCTCCCGCTCATCTCGTAGTAGACCTTGCCATTCTCCCACTCCTCGCGCAGTGCGGGGCTCACTTCAACCTCGAAGTCTGGATTCACCGCAATGTAACCGCGATCGTAGAGACGGTGAAGATCAGCACGCAGGAGAAGTCCGTTCGACACACCGTGCTGACCACCCTTCGCATAGGGGTGAATGTGCGCCGCTTCGAGCACCGGCAAGCTGTGCTCTGTTGTGACTGCGCAAGACCTCCCGTATGCATCAAGCACTGCGATGCGGAACGCCCCCTGACCCAGCCGTGGGCGGA
This sequence comes from uncultured bacterium, assembly GCA_937876125.1. Lineage (GTDB taxonomy): Bacteria > Planctomycetota > UBA8108 > UBA1146 > UBA1146 > JAFMMO01. The sequence continues at coordinate 369 of CALEHF010000231.1, read as the reverse complement.
AAATCATCTCGCTTCCGTACCGATCGGTGAACGACTCCTTCACTTCTCCCGCAGGAGACTGCGTCTCGAGCCATCGCACCCGGTCAAGGCACTCCTGCCAGATTCTCCGCCCCTCTCCAACCTCCAGGTCGTAAACCTTGCCAGAGACAATGTTGGGAGCCCAGTCCTTTGGTCGATTGACCCAGAGGTCTGGAGGAAGGAAGACAGGCTCCAGGATCGTGCGGCAACCGATGACCGGATCCATGTTCGGGCGTCGAGCAGTGCCGGCCGGCGAGTTTCGATCTAGATAGTGAAGCACGCGCGCACGCATCGCATGAGCTATTGTCAAATGTTGTGTTTCACCGAGTGATCAAGCGGCGTCTCTCTCCT
>CALEHF010000230.1 GCA_937876125.1 uncultured bacterium | reverse complement strand
CGGCGCAGGGGATCGCGGTGTTCTCGGTGCCCAGCTCTCCACAAGTGAGACGAAGGATTCCGGTCCCGACTTCTGAAGTCGATCCCGCTCCCCAGCCAGAAACTCGAGTCCAGTAGCTCGCGCCGGCGGCCGAATCGAAGACGACCTCAGGATCGGTTCCCACGCCGTTGCAGCCGAGCACCGTTCCACCACAGGAATCAAACACCTCGACCCGCCGCGCACCGCCACCGCCCACGCCGGTAAAGCTGATGGGGCGGGCGAGAGCGAGTCCGGTGCAGGTCGCGACGTACTCGAACCAGACATCGGGCACGACACCCCCGAAGACACACTCGGGGATTGGGGGAGAGACGGTGGCCATCGTCGTATCGAAGGGAACGTCCCCCTCGCTGATCACGATCGCGTTCGCGCAATCGTCGTTAGCCGGGGTTTGCGCGGGTGTGGGGGAGCAGATGGCGAGAACGATGACGAGGGAAGGGATCGACAATGATGGGAAGAGGTGGGGTCCGGACATATTGCTCCTCGAGTCATGGGTCGAGAGGTGGCTGTCGAACAGAATTCCTCGAGCAAGGATCGTCTTCAACTATAGAGATGGAACGATCCGGCACAAGGAGCGACTGGTGGGCTGGGATTCCCTTCCGCCGGAGAAGTCTTCGACAACCTCTCAGTACCCGGCCGGGTACCACTTGTGAACAGCTAGGTTGTTCCTTTGCAAGAAGCTGGGGACCGTGGAGAACTGCGCGGAGAGGATCTCATTCGGCGTACTCGCGATCAGCGTGTTGGTCTGGATCAGGTCGACCACCACCGCACAGTTGAATCGATCCGCAAAGAGGTTCGTGTTGAAGAACGCGGCCGGCGCACCTCCGTTGCTGCTGAGTGAGTCCGCCCCTTGCACGGCGGAGTCGACCATGAGCTGAGCCGGATCGACGCGCATGCCAAAGGACCAACCCGAGATCTCGTGGAATCCCGACGGGGATCCGCTGGCGACCTCCAAGAGGTCGACGACGATTCCGAAACTGGCACTTCCGATCGCGGGGTCGTCATTCGCCACCGCTGATTCTCCACTGCCCTGCACCGGTCAGTGCGCGATCGAAGTGAGTGCCGTTGACCGGCGCATTGTGGATGCAGGCGGCCACTCGTCCGCCTCCTCCTTCTCTCACCGTCCCTCTGTGCCGGGCCTGACACAAGTTCCAGGCCGTCAGGATGCAAGGAGGTTCACGACGCCGCGGAGCATCACCGGAGTGATGGAGCAAGTCCCTCCTACACCCCTGTAGGAGTTGCCCGGTTCATCCGAGGCGATCGACATTATTCGCGCCTCTCTCCTCGTCTTCACTCGTCTGGCATACGTCGTGCTTCAGGCCCCTCCTCGTGATGCACACTCCGCTACACAGCTGGACATGGTGATGCATATCCAAAGGGGGGGATGAAAGTAATGCTATGCACCCGAAAGAGATCTCCCGCCCCTTGATCGCAACCGGCTCTTCGATGGCTCCCGTCAAGCGTCTCCCTCTCTGGAGGGTCTCTCTCCACGACGCAGCATCGATCCGCCGCACCGAGATCGAGGAGTGGATCATCCAACGCTTCCGTGAAACTCACCACGCCACGGTCCGGACGTTTCTGCCGTATCTCCTCGTGATCGAGAACGTGGATGCCACGATTTCTGCGGTCGCCGGGTTCGGTTCGGCGCTGGGACGCCCTCTCTTTCTCGAACAGTATCTCGACGGCCTCACCATCGAAGATCAGCTGACGCTGTCCACAGTGGCTTCGCATGGCTGCATTGCGAAGACGGTTCTGCCCACCGTCGAACCCGCCGTCGAACCCATCTTCGAGCGTGGACGCATCGTCGAGATCGGCAACCTCGCGGCCTCGGCGACGGTCAGTCTCCCGCTCCTCTTTCTCTCTCTCGATTCTTTGTTGAAGGGGTTGGGTTTCGAGTGGGCGGTGTTCACCGCGACCCGGACCGTGCGCGCGCTCTTGCGTCGTGCCCGCTTCCCGTTCATCGAGCTGACCACCGCAGACGGAGCCTGTCTCGGGTCCGACCGATCGTCCTGGGGGTCGTACTACGCCGCCGATCCCCGCGTCGCCGCGATTCACCACGAAGCCCAGGCGCCGGCCCTTCCCCGCCGGTACGAGGAGCTGGTCGCGGCCTGCCACCAGCTGGGAATCCGAGGTGTCGAACGTGCCGCATAGTGGAAGACCCGCGCCGACGTCGTGGTCGCTCGAATCGAGCGACGGACGTTCGATCTGTGGCGCCGCACTCGACCAAAAGATCGATCTTTGCCGTGCTCGCCTCGAGTCCCTCGGCGCCCGACGCATCGCGTTCCTCACCGACAACCGCGTCGACGCGGCCATCCTTTTCGAGAGTGCGCGGCAGAGTGGTCTCTGCCTCGTTCCCCTCCCGCCGTACTTCACCGAGGACCAAGTCCGACACGCCACCCACACCACTCGGTGCGAAGTGCTGATCACAGAATGGGGCGGGACCTCCCCGCGAGGGAATGCTCTCGATCAACCCTTCAAGGATGTGGGCTACACAGTCCACCGTCTCCCCGGACCGGACTGCGATGCGATTCCCCGCGACGTCACGCGGATCACCTTCACATCTGGCAGCACCGGCACCCCCAAAGGGATTGCCCTTCGCGAAGAAAACCTCGCCCGCGCCGCGGCCGGGTTGGCGGAAGCGGTGGACGCCCGACCCGAAGATCGCCACCTCGCCGTACTACCGCTGGCTCTCCTTCTCGAAGAAGTCGTCGCCCTGCACGCCGCACGACAGGTCGGCGCGACGGTGATCATCCCCTCCCTTCGGGAAGTGGGATTCACCGCCAGTGGAGGGATCGACGGAGGCGTGCTCGTCCGAGCCATCCAACTGCACTGTCCGACGATCTTGGTGCTCACCCCGGCGTTGCTCGCTGAACTGGTGGCGACGACCTGGGACCTGCGAACGGACCTGCCGTCGTTGCGCTTCGTCGCGGTCGGCGGAGCGCCGGTGCCTGTGCCACTCCTCGACGAGGCGCACCGACTCGGGATCCCCGCGTACGAGGGCTACGGACTCTCCGAGGCGGCGAGCTGCATCACGTTGAACACTCCACGGCAGAATCGCCCCGGCACCGTCGGCCGAGTGATGTCCCAGGTGACGGTCCAGATCGCGCCCGATGGGGAGATCTGTGTCGAGGGGAACATCTTGGCGGGAATCGTGGATGAAAAGGGTTTTCACCGCGCTTCGCTCGGGATCGCGACCGGAGACCTAGGGACGATCGACGCCGACGGGTTCGTGTCGGTGATCGGTCGCAAGAAGAATCTCATTATCACCAGCCACGGCAGGAACGTCAGCCCCGAGTGGGTCGAGCGTTCACTCGAGAACGAGCCGGCGATCGAGCGCGCGTTCGTCTTCGGGGACAACGACGCTTCACTCACGGCAGTCATCGAGCCCGCACCGGGGCACGACGCTTCCTCCATCTCGGCCGCTTTGGAGGCGGCCGGAAAGGCACTC
>CALEHF010000229.1 GCA_937876125.1 uncultured bacterium | reverse complement strand
CGCAGCCTGAGCGCTATGTCAGGGTTACACCCGTTGAAAAAGGGGTCACGCCGCCACCGAGATGATCTCCGCGACACCAGCGCTTCTACTGACGCCCAGCCGCTCTGACAGCTGCAACTTGGTATCGCGGTTACCAGCGGCTCGGCGGCGTACCAGCGCCCACATCGCGACACAGCCTTGATGAGCAGACCCTGCGGTCTTCCTCGCCCACTCCCGCGGCTTTCCGGCGCCGATCAGCTTTCGGAGCAACAGCCCGAGGTTGTATGTCGCCACCTGGATCAGGTAGCGTTTCTGCACGTTCTCCCTCCCTCGTAGATGCGTTCTTCGCATCCCTCCCGAGTCGAGGACGTGTGCAAAACTTCTCTCCACTCTTTCCGTCCGCAACTTCGAGAGCTTCCGTCCTCGCCCGCTCTTGATCCGACGTCGGTTCGCGTAAACAGCCGTCTGATCTTCCTTCTTCGCTGCTGTCTCCGCCTTCGAACGACCTCGCCACTTTCGCCGCCTCTTACGCTTCGGCTCCGCGATGTACGTTCGGATGCTCGTGCCGTGCAGGTCGCCCAGATGTTCACCCTTGTGGTAGCCCATGTCTGCGACGCACGTCTTCTGTTCCTCACTGTCGAATCCCAACGCGATCAGATTCTCGCACCCAGTGGCCAGAGTCTCGGGCCCCGTCGTCGTATCGCCGTGGTTCGCATGATGGATCTCCGCCGCAATCACCGCCTGCGTGTCCAGATCCACCGTGTGTTCCGGCTTGTACGATAGCCTCGTCCGACCGTCCTTGAGTTTCGAGATCCTGGAGTCGGGATCACTCGGGTTCTCCCAGTCGTCGTTGGACCCCTTCTTCTTCCGCTTGCGATCGAGCTTCTTCAGGTCGGCGCGAGTCGGCGTCTCGATGCCTGACTCCTTTGCGAGGCCCACCAAGAAGTCGTGATAACTCTCGCCTGTGTCCTTGCGGACGATTGAGCGCATCGCCGCGTTCGCCTCCATCGTCGAGGCATCGACACCCAGATTCTTGCCCTTCAGCAAGTCATGCTTCTTGAGCAGCTCGAGGATCCAGAGGAACACCTGATCGTGTGTCTCGACATCGAGCCGCTGCCGGATCTTGGCGAGCGAAGAGTGGTCGGGGACACGATCTTTGAGGTCCAGAAGCAAGAAGGACCGGAGCGACAGGGAGTCCGTGCAGCGCCACTCAATCCCACGCTCGCTCTCGATGCCTTCGAGGTATCCGATCATGAGCATGCGGAAGTATGTGCCTGGAGGGATCGAAGGTCGCCCCTTATCGGAATAGAAGGGTCGGCACAGGTCTTCGCAAAACGCGTCGAAGCCTGATTCCCGCAGCACTCGCTGAAGCGCTTCATAGAAGGGATTCCCAGGCGAGGTGGGCAGATCGCTGGCTGTCAGCCAGAGGTCCTGTTCGCGGGGATCAAGGTTGCTGCCGAGTGCCATGCGTGTGCCTTCTCTGTTCGCTCAGGGGACAGAGCTCATTTCATCACGTCTCGGGTGTTTTTCAACACCCTGCTAGGTCCGATTAGTTCGGAAATCGGACTCTCGTCGCCCTTGTGATCTGGTCGTCGCGAGACTCCCTGCGTCGAGCCTGCTCAGAGTACGCTCTCCACTATCACGAAGAGCGCAATCACCAGGGACTCGACAACAGGCTGATCGAAGGCGAGCCGTACTCCGGAGACGGCGTGGTTCAATGTCACCGACGCCTCGGCGGGTTGTTGAAGTTCTACGACCGAGCTGCCTGATCTCCGACAATTTGGCCTCTATCCCACATCTTGACGCCACCGGTCTCAACACCGAGCCCGCTTCCGTGATCGAGACTCTCCGATCGCCCACGATATCCGACCGCACCTGCTGAAATCGGAACTCGGCATGGTCAGCTTTCGCCGCTACCACCGCCAGATGCACGTGCGACGAATTGATGGACCCCACGGCGTAGAGTCCACCCGCGATTGCTTTCAAAAGCAAGGAGCCGCACTCCGGCCTGACCGCTCGGGTCGTCTGGGGTGCGGCTCCTGCATTAGCCTCTAGTCGAACAGCGCGCGCCGATATGGGACGGCGTCACTCCGCCCCCAAAGTTCCGACTGCAGCTGCTGTCCCCGAACCTCCGTATGGACAGTTCTCGCCGAAACCACCGTTAGATGCACGTGCGACGAGTCGATAGACCCCACGGGCGCATGCGAGCCCACAGACCGCGGAGCTTTACGACCGAAGAGCCCAAGCGGCCCTACAGCACTTCTACCATGAGACGCAACTCGCCTCTCCACCGCCAGCTGCCCTCCATTTCACCTGCCTCAAAATGCATGTTTTTAGCCAAGCCTACTGAGCGCACTTTCACTTCACTCCCGAACTGTGTCCGCCCATCCACCAGCTGATACTCCCGCGTTCTCAACTCCCCCTTACTCTCTAGCGCGATAAGGGCACTCCAGAACTCCTGGAGATCCCCCCCCGTGCCGTAGGAATAGTTTTCTCCCATCACCGTGTTCAGAAGTGCACATACGTCCTCCTCTCCGGCTTCCTCAAGTACTCGCATGATTTCCCACAACGCCTGCTTTGATTTCCGAGCACCACTCATGGCGAATCCGGAATCGAAACTGGGTCACTCCACTCTTGGTCTGGGCCCGGTCTCCGCCGATAGTAGTTATCCGTCTCGTGTTTCTCCGGCGGGTCTCCCCGCCACTTGGAATTTGGCTTCGGCATGATGCGGATCTCTTCTCCGGTTGCAGGATTTCTATACAGGCGCCCCCCCCCCGACGTTGTAGCCCTGTCATACACGAACCCCTGTCCATGCAGCTCCTTGACTAAACGATTCCTTCCCCACTTTGGCGACAGTTTCGCCAAACCGGTCGCAGCTCCCAAGAGCCGCCCACCCGCGAAGAACGTGCCCGCCACTGGTATCGCAGCGGCCGCGCTGGCCAGCGCGCCCCTCAAGTCGCCCTCCAGCGTGTACACGAAAATGTCTACGACGTCTGCAATATTTCCGAACGCAGGGGTCATGCCGATCACACTGAGCGCGGCATGCAACCGCGGCAGCAAGCTGAGTGTGCGTTCACCGCGCTGCTTTATGAACTCTTTCGACCCAATTTCTGGTTGTCCATCCGGGGCCTTGATTCGCACGCTAGTTGGCGTCCATTGCTCAAGAAATTCGCCGTCGACTTCACCAGACTCCTTTTCCGCCTCATAGTAGACCTTGTCGGTTCCAGTTTGAATCCCAGCAACGCGCTGCTTTATCTGCAGTATTCGTACGGTATCCTTGACTGCGGGGTCTTCATTATCTGGGTCAAAACGTTCAGTCTCGCCAATGATCTCCGTCTGAATGAAGAGCTGCTCGAACAAATTCATAAGTAATTTGTCGATCAATATATTGAGCTCTTCCCACTGCTCTTCCGTTGGCCCATCTTCGCCGAACTTGTCTTTGAGCTCGTTAATCTCATCGTCAAGCTTGCGTTCTTCTTCCGCCAATTCTTCTAGTCTCTTCTTTGCGTCCGCATGCGACTCATCGTCTGCCTCATTGGCAAGGAATGATGCATAGGGGCTCCAAGAAGTCATCATGACGGACATACCCGCATTTGGCGTGTAATCCGGGTGCTCCAGAACATAGGTAAATTCTGGAATCTGCCGCACCCCATTGTCCCCCATCAACCAATCGCCGAAACTATCCACTACAAAACCGCCTGGATCCGCGACGACAAGGCTGGTCCCCCAAGCTGAAAACTCGCGCACAGCCCAGGTTCTCGACTCACTAGGAATCTCGCTCTGCACCGATTGCCTATTTGACAGAACCAGTTTCCCTAACAAATTCGCTTCTATGCGGTAGCGCTCCGGGATCAATGCGAGAGGTCTTGGACCGCAGAGCGGCCCCCACTCCTCCTTCCCCCCCGAGTCATCTTGCCTCGGACGGTCCTTCCGCTTGTTGTTGGGGCGTCGGTGTGGATAGAAATGTGTACCTCTTCCGTCCGGCGTTGCGCATGCCGCGCCTATAATCAGCGAAGATATTACCGTTTCGCTTTCGTATGCATTAAGAACATTACGCGTATCCGCTCCACCGCTGGTTTCGTAGTACACCAAACGCCCGAACCCATCGAAGAATCGCTTTGCCGTAGAGACGACCACTGTACCGGAAAATGACCCGTCGCAGGTAACTGACGGTGTGTGATGCGTCTCCGTGCGAACCTCTTCAATCACGTGGCCCCAAGCATCCATGACACGAGAATCCGAGATCGACTTGTTCTCTTCGCGTGTCAGCCACGGAAAGCCACAAGACTTGCTGCTATGATACTCGTAGCTACGCGCTATTCGGTTGCCCGCCGCATCTACTCCGAATTGCTGATCCGCAACAGTAGTGTAATCTGTGAGCGGGTCCGCATAGACTCCCACAACCTCCTCGTTGCTTGCATATCCTGACAAGGTATTCACTGCGAGCAAGCACCCCGCGCGATCCCGCGAGAAGGCCTTGCCTGTGAACGCTGCTCGGTCGGCTCGATACAAGACCTCCTCAAGCTCTTCGCCGAACGCGTTGACGCCAACTTCTCGGAACACCCAACTTGCTCCCAGGGTAGCGTCTCCGACGAGAGCGGCAACGTCCCATGCTGCCGGCCTGGCAGCACTGCTTGAATTCCACAGGGAGCTTCGTAGCTGGTTTCGCGAATCGAATTCATTGTGAGACCATTTACCATTCCCCTGCTTCTTGCTAAGAAGCAGCCCCTCCCAATTCAGCTCCAATGCATCTTCAAACACGATCGCGTCATCGCCAAGCCCCGGCGTTCCTTGGTCATCCACAACTGTCATGGCTTGAGCACGTCCATAATGGTCGAACGTGTATGTGGCCACACTCACTCGATAAGCCGGGTCTTCTATTAACGTCGCTGATTCATGGGCTTCGTATCCCGTCTTCCGAACCATTCTCGCACCCGCGTAATCGAATTCCGCGATTGTTCGCCATTCACCGAGGACCTTCTTCTGTGTTTTCTTGAGGCTTCCCCCCGGTGAAAAGACCCTCCGCAATTCTTGAAGTGGAATGTCTGGCGTTGTCGGATACTCCACCCGCTCACGTTGCCCTGCGGCGTCGTAGAAGAATCCGACGCGGGCTATCTCTGCGGGACAGGAAAACACTTGGGTTTCCTCCGCCGTCAACAGCGCCCGGGAATCATACTCTCGCCTTACCACCGTCAGCGGGTCTTGCAAGCTCGACCCAAACGTCGATGCCACCAAAGTGTGTTCGCTGACTACGAACCCCTGCCCGAGATCGCGTCCATATCTGAAGTGCAGCATGCCAGGGCCTGCAATGTTTGGCGGCCCAGCACTGGTATCGGTATGTATTGACAAGAGCTGTGCGGCTTCGTTGAATGCGTAATGCTTCTCGATCCCAAGTGGGTCGCGCTCATAATCCATCTGCCAGCTATTCGGCGCGTACACAAACGTTGATTCTCGAACTACGCCTGGTGCTTGTTCAGGATGCGACAAAGACAAGACCCTCCCAAGCCCATCGTACTCGTACGCCTCCCTTTGGGCGAAACTCGGTGCAATCGCAAGGGGGTTAGTCGTCTGTTCCGCAAGCCGACCCCACTGATCCCACTCGTACACGACTTCCTCGTGTCCTGAGTAGCTCGCAAAGCTCTTCCCGTGCCGACGCCGCGTTGTCAAGCCGACATAGTTGGTTTCAATCAGCGTAGCCAGCCCCGCCTCTCCGGTCGAAAAATTGTACGCCTCCGACCGAATCCTGTTACCACGACTATCAAAGGCGTTGCGCGTGCCGATCACCTCAGCGCCGGAACCCACAACACCTTCATATCGTTCCTCTATGACCTGAGACATTACATCGTAAACATATGCCTTGCGCATTGTTTGCGATTGCCCTGTGACTTCATCGTGGTCCACGGTATCGGCGCGGACAAGCCGGCCACCCGCGTCGTACTGGCGTACGGTCTCGTTACCATCCGCGTCTACCACTCTAAACGGGCGCTCGAAAGAATCTAGGAGCACTTCCGTGAATGACGTGCTCACGGGGCTAAGCTGGCGCCAC
>CALEHF010000228.1 GCA_937876125.1 uncultured bacterium | reverse complement strand
CGACCGACAAGGGGCCGACCGACAAGGGGCCGACCGACACAGGGCCGACCGACAAGGGGGTCGAGGCATGGCCTCTCCCTCTCGAAATCATCGAGCAGGCACGCGCGCTCGCGGACGCGGACACGCTTCCTCAAACGATGATCGATGCTCTCTATCGCGCGCTCCCCGCCAAAGCGCAGGCTCGGATCGCGAGCGCGAAGAGTGTCCTCTACCTGCCCGTCGGTCCGCTCGAGCGTCTACCCGCCGAGGTGCTGTTGCCCCGCGATCGGAGCATCCCCATCGCCTGGGGAGCCTCCGCAACGACCCTCCTCGCCGGGCGAGTCGGTGGCGTTATTCCAAAGCGCCCCGAGGACGCGCCGTTCTTTGTCCTGCTCGGAGACCCCAGCTTCGGGCGCCATGCCGCCATCAATCCAGCCACTCGAGGAGGGGGTCCCACCAGTGAAGGGGACGGGGTGCCCGAGGCCGCAACGTCTCGGGTCGGGATCTTCGGATCGCTCGATCCCCTTCCGGGAAGCCGGCGGGAGACCCGCGCGATCGAAGCGTTGATCGGCGAGCGAGGGAGAGGCGTCGTACTCCTCGGAAACGATGCCACCGAGGCGCGGTTGCGCGCGGCGTGCCTCGCGCCTCGCTTCCTCCACCTGGCAACCCACGGCTTGCCGCGCGGGGGCAACGCGGTGCTCGAGAGCTCGCTCGCGCTCGCGGAGTCCGCGCTGCCCTCCTCGGCCGACGACGGCTACCTCACTCTCGGAGAGCTTCTCATCGACTGGTCAGGCCGGTTGCAAGGAACCCACCTGGTGGTGCTCAGCGCGTGCGAAACTGCCGCCGGCCGCGCCGAGGTGGGGGAGGGTACGCTCGCTCTTCCGTGGGGTTTCCTCTTCGCCGGCGCGGAAGCGGTGGTGGCCAGTCTCTGGAAGGTCGACGACCTCGCGACGATGTTGTTCATGGAACGACTCTACGAGAATCTGCTCGGCGTGCACGACGACGCCCGAACCGTGGGAGAGACTCTCTTCCCCGCCCACGCTGCGATTCCTCGCGCCGCCGCCCTCGCTGAAGCGAAGGCGTGGTTGCGCACACTCCCGGCGGAAGAGGCGCGCCGTCGCCTCGCTCTCGACTCGAAAGAGTGGAGTGAAGTCGCCGGGCGCTGGCGCGGAATCAAAACGGGTCGTGTCGCCAAGGGCGCCGCGGCCGCTACGGTCACCGATGGGTGCCCGTTCGCCGACCCTGCTTTCTGGGCTGCATTCATCTTGATCGGAGATGGTCGATGACCAGCAATTCGTGCAGACACTCTCGCCTGCCAATCTTCCTGCTTCTCGGCGTCATCGCGTGCGCGCTCGTCGCTCGGCCCGTCGAGCTCCGGGCGGACAACGCAACTCAGACCATCGCGTCGGTGTCGATCCTCGGAGGCGATCCCGTGGACACTGCGGTCTCGGAAGGCGGCGTCGTCTACGTGCTCGACCGCACCGATGGCCTCGCCCGGACCTACGGCCTCGATCTCACCCCGATCTCGACAATCACCGTTCCCGACCCTCTGACGTCGTGGACCGGCATCGCTCACGCCGCAGGTCCCGACCGCCTCTATTGGATCGACGCGACCGGGACACAGCTCGCCGAGACGGCACCCGACGGCACGGGCGCACTCATCACCGCGCTCGCACTCTCTCCGCCAGGAGTGATCTCGGCCTTCGTTGGACTCACCCACGACCCCGATACCGACACTCTGTGGGCCCACGATATCGCGAACGACAGCTTGCATGAATTCACGCTCGCGGGGGTCGCGACCGGGCAGAGCATCGCACAACCCGACGACATCTTTTCCGGGCTCGATGCGCCTTCGGGCGGGATCGCCGCGCTCCCCGGCAGCGAGTGCTTCGTGTTCGGCGTCGGCACGTTCGTCGAAGGGGTGGTGACCCGTCGAGTGCGCGTGGACCGCGGGGGGATCGTCGAGGGGGTCGAGGGGCTGGGATCCTTCGGAAGCGCCGAGATTCGCGGGCACTCCTTTCACTCGACCGGAACGACCGGCGCGCCGGCTCTCTACCTGGTGACTGCCAATCCGAGCGAGTTGCAGGAGATCGGCACCGGTAGCGTCTGCAACCCTTGCCCCGCGGGACGAGTGACGTCGCTGACCGTCTCGACTGGCGCGGGGATCGGGGTCGAACTGTCGTGGACCCCGCCCGCGGGGATCGATGCGATTCGGGTCATCCGAGACGGGGATGGCATCGCGACCCTACCGCCGACGAGCACGCTCTACGTCGATCCCTCCGCGAGCGGCCTCCATCGCTACGAGGTGGCAACCACCGCGGGGGGGATGGGCTGCCGTGGCCCCGAGGTTTCGATCAACTTGCTCTCGCTTGAATTCGTGATCGCGCCCGGTTTCGTGACCGACCCCTCCGACATCGCGGTCTCGGTCGATGCGAACACGATCTTCATTCTCGACGGAGCGATCAGCGGTGCGCGGACCACCGATCTGAACTTGGTTCCGACTGGGCAGGTCGCCGGGCCGGCCCAGGGAAGTAGTTACTCTGGGCTCGCCTACTATGACTCCGGCACCCCCGGAGATATCACCGATGATCTCCTCTACTGGCGGAACGAGACGTTCGACCTGCTGCAGGTGACCGATGTCGCAGGGACATTCATCGCGGAGTTTCCGATGCTGAGCCCGGCCGGAGGTGACCTGCGCGGGCTCGATCTCTCCGATCCCGGGTGCGGAAGCGCGGGCCTGGTCGCGCGTGACATCTCCAGCCAGTCCCTGGTGTTTTACAGCTTCACCGGAGTCGCGCTTGGACCCTCGATCACCGTGAGCGCTCAGGCCGGCGCGTTCGGCTCTGGCGTCGCGCGGATCGAAGTCGGAACGGGCTACGATGCGCCGCTCGGAACGACGCCGCCCGGTTACATCAACGAAATCATCACGTTCGACTGTTCGGGGACAGCCACGATCGTCAACGCCAACGGTCCGGGCACGCGATGCCCATCCCCCGACTTGATCGGTCTCGACTACTTCATTTCCGCATCGGGAGAGCGCATGGCCGGGGTCACGCAGTCGGGTGATGTCATCATTTGCGGGATCGAGCCGCGCCCGTGCGACGACCCCGATGGACTTCCGTGTGATCTGGACGCCGCACTCACCTGTGTGACGGTGAACTGGAATCCGATGAGTGGAGTGAACGACATCGACATTTTCCGAAACGGGAGCTTCATCGCGAACGTGACGGGAGGCTCGACCTCCTACACCGATTGCCCGGCGGTCCAGGCGACCTACGCCTATCACATCGTGGCGAACTGCGCGAATGGCGCGATGCTCACTTCCGACAATATTTGCAAAGTCTGTGTCGGTGACCCGGGAGATAAACATCGCATCGCGAACCTCGATGGCGGCGGGCTGAATTCTTCTGCCGACGTGCTGCTCACGTCCCTCGAAAACCTCGGGCAGGAGGGCACCTTCTGCGGTGACTTCGTGAACGAGGACATGAGCCTGGCTCCCGCCCTTTGGGTACTCCTCGGGACCTTCCCCGACAACCACGTGCTGACCGAACTCGAAGGCGCATCGCTCGCCGAACTCCACCGAGCGGGGACACCGATTTACATCGAAGGTGGTGATGCGTGGGGGTTTGACGGGGGAACCGAGCTCGCGTGCTATGACGGAGTGGACAGTGTAGCCACTGTCGACTTCGGTGGCCCCTTGCCGTTGATCGAAGGTGTCGCCGAGCTCTCCGGATTCTCAGGAGGGTACTCCTCGGATCAGCCCGCGACCGATTTGATCGATGCGCTCGCGGTCGCCGCCACGGATCTCGGAGGGGCGGATGCGCACGCGATCTGGACCACTTCGACGGGAGGCGTCACTTCGAATGTCGGAGTGTTCTACAACTCCAGCTTCGCGCCGCTGATCGCCCAGAGTTTCGAGCTCGGCGGATACGGCGCCAATATCGAGTTGGTCGTCGCTGAGTACTTGGGCCTGCTCTTGGTCCATGGCGACCCGGCGATGTTTACGCGG
>CALEHF010000227.1 GCA_937876125.1 uncultured bacterium | reverse complement strand
GCCTCTTCCTCACCTGGGTTCTTGTCCGGGTGATGTTTCAGCGCGAGGCCTCGATAGGCCTTCTTGATCTCGTCGTTGCCCGCATCGCGAGCCACACCGAGAATCTCGTAATAGTCGCGACTCATCGAAGCGGCTCCCTTAGCTCAACGCGCCTTCGACCGGGGATTCCTCTTTCGCGACTTCAGTGATCACAGTGTCAGAAGTGAGGAAGAGGGTCGCGATGCTCGCAGCGTTCTGAAGGGCAACCCGCGTAACCTTGAGAGCGTCGATCACGCCAGCTTTCATCAGGTCGGTCACCTTTCCGGAAGTTGCGTCGTAGCCGTCGCTCCACTCCTCTGCCTCTTCGACATCCGCGCAGATCGCGGGGCCATCGAGCCCCAGGTTATCGGCCAGTTGGATCAGAGGGGCTCTGAGCGCACGCGCGACCACCAGGACGCCGAACTTCTCGTCACCCTTGCACTTCGTCTCTTCGACGTAGGGAATCGCTCGAACGTACGCAGTCCCCGCTCCGGGAACAACGCCCTCTTCCATCGCGGCGCGAGTTGCGCTGAGGGCGTCATCCGCCCGGTCTTTGCGCTCTTTGATCACAGCTTCTGAATGCCCGCCGACGCGAATCACCGCGATCTGGCCGGAAATCTTCGCAAGGCGCTCTTCGAGCTTCTCGCGGTCGTAGTTGGAAGTGGTCTGCTCAATCTGCGAACGGATCTGCTCGCAGCGCGCGTCGATGTTCTTCTTCTTGCCCGCGCCTTTGAAGACGCGTGTCTTGTCCTTCGTGATCTCGATCTTCTTCGCTTGTCCGAGGTCGCCGAGGGTGACCGCGCTCCAATCGAAGCCGACGTCTTTTGCGAAGAACGTTCCACCGGTCATGACCGAGAAGTCTTCGAGCATCGCTTTGCGGCGATCTCCGAAGCCAGGTGCCTTGATCGCGGCAACCCGCAGCACGCCGCGGAGCCGGTTCATGATGAGCGCGGAGAGCGCTTCACCGTCGACGTCCTCGGCCACGATCAGGAGTGGCTTTCCCGATGAGGCGATTTGCTCAAGGATCGGAAGAATGTCGGAAACGCTCGAAATCTTGCGATCGGTCACAAGGACGAGCGCATCATCGAGAACGACCTCGAGGTTCGACGCGTCGGTAATGAAGTACGGGGAAACGTAACCCTTGTCGATCTCGAAACCCTCGACGAGGTCGAGCATCGTCTCGACGCCATCGTTCTCCTCTACTGTGACGACCCCTTGCAAGCCGACCTTGCTCATCGCCTCACCGAACAGCTTGCCGAGCTCTGGCTCGTTGCTCGCGATCGTGCCGACCTGCTCGATCATTTTGCGGTTCTCGACCTTGACGGCATGCTCGGCCAGCCCCGCGACCGCACTCTCGATCGCGCGCTCGATGCCAGCGCGAAGGGCGATCGGGCTCACACCGGTCCCGACGAACTTCGAACCCTCAATCATCATCGCTTCTGCAAGAATCACCGCGCTCGTCGTTCCGTCCCCCACTTCTTTGTTGGTGCGGTTCGCAACTTCGTTCAGGAGTTTCGCTCCCATGTTGTGGAACGGGTGCTCGAGCTCGACCTCGCGCGATACGTTCAAGCCGTCTCGGGTGACGGTGGTTTTCCCGAAGCCCTTTTCGATCATCACGTTGCGCCCCGAGGGGCCGTAGGTCACGCGAACCGCGCGTCCGAGTTTACGCACTCCATTTTGGAGCTGCCGGCGCGCTTCGTCGTCGAAGAGAATCTGCTTGCTCATGATTTCGTCCGTTCGATCGTGTCGCGATCGTTCTGGGTGGTTTGAAAAAGCGAGACTGAAGCTCAGGGAAGGCTGCGACTAGTACGCGCCGACACCCTCTTCTTCGTGGTGGTGGTCTTCGCTTTCGCTCGGAATATCTGTGATCACAGCTTCGGAGGTGAGAATCATCGTTGCGACCGATACGGCGTTCTGGAGAGCCAGACGCACCACGCGGCAGCTATCAATGATTCCGGTTTCGAAGAGATCGCATTCTTCACGTTTGGAGAAGTCGTAGCCCCAGGTCGGCTCTTTCGCCATGCGGATCTTGCGAAGCAGGCGACTCGGCTCGATGCCGGCGTTCTCGGCGAGCTGACGGAACGGAGCTTCCAGGGCCTTCTGAAGGATGACGACCCCGAGCTTCTCCTGCTCGTCTTTGATCCGCATCCCGGCTACCGCGTCCGCCGCGCGCACGAGGGCGACTCCGCCACCGGGGAGGATTCCCTCTTCGATCGCGGAGCGCGTCGCGCTCAGGGCGTTCTCGAAGCGCTTCTTCTTTTCCTTGACCTCGGCCTCGCTCGCACCGCCGACGTGAATCTCGGCGATCCCGCCGATCAGACGGGCCAGGCGTTCCTGCAGCTTCTCTTTGTCGTAGTCGCTGATCGCCACCTCGAGCTCGACGCGAATCTGGCGCACGCGCTCCAACACGTCAGTTTTCTTGCCGGCGCCTTGAACGATCGAGGTGTGGTTGGTGGTCATTTCGATGCGCTTCGCACGACCGAGGTGCTCGAGCGTGATCGAATCCGGCTCGAGTCCAAGGTCCTTGAAGATCGCGGTGCCGCCGGTGGCGATCGCGATATCGACGAGCATCGCCTTGCGGCGATCTCCGTAGCCCGGAGCCTTCGCAGCGGCGCAGGTCAGCACTCCACGGAGATTGTTCACGACGAGGGTCGAGAGCGCTTCGCCCTCAATATCCTCGGCTATGATCAAGAGCGGCTTCTTCTTCTTCAGCACCGACTCCATGAGGGGCAGGATCTGACTCAGGTTCGAGATCTTGTCCTCGAGGATCAGAATGTACGGATCGTTGAGGGTGACGGTCGAAGCCTTCTCGTCAGTCACGAAGTACTGGGAGAGGTAACCGCGGTCGAAGTGCAGGCCTTCGACAATGTCGAAGGTCGTCTCGAGGCCTTTGCCCTCTTGAATGCTGATCACCCCGTCGTTGCCGACCTTCGTGATCGCCTGAGAGACCAGTTTGCCGATGGCGACGTCGTTGTTCGCGGCAATTGTGGCGACGTGGGTGATATCCGCACCCTCGACTTCGACTGCACTGTTGGTGAGTGCCTCCGCCACGCGGGCGGCAGCGAGCATGATCCCGCGTTGGATCAGGATCGGGTTCGCACCCGCGACGACGTTCCTCAGACCGGCGCGGAAGATCGACTCGGCGAGAACGGTAGCAGTGGTCGAACCGTCCCCCGCTTCCTTCGCGGTGTTGTCCGCGGCTTCCCGCATCATGCGCGCCGCGATGTTCTCGACGCGATCTTGAAGCTCCACATCATCTCCGACGGTCGCGCCGTCTTTGGTGATCTTGGGGGCGCCCCAGCCGCGGTCGATGATCGCGGTGCGTCCTCGCGGACCGAGGGTGGTCTTCACGGCGCGGGCGAATTTGCTCACGCCCGCGAGAAGGGACTCACGCGCCCCGTCGTCGAAGGTGATGTTCTTGGCCATCGGGATCCTTCCCCATTACTGGGATCTTGGTTTTCTGACTTTACGGGCTCATAGGCACCACGGGTCTCGGCCGTTCGAGGCTGACCCCGGGGCGCGGCAGGAGTGCAAAGGGGTGGCCAACGGGCGCTGTGCACCCTCCCCGAAGCATATACGCCGCAACGACTTACAGAATCTGCCGCGCGAATGAAGATCCTGGCTCTGCCAATTCGACAGAAGCGCCCGCGCGCGGTGGATGCTCCCTGCCTCTCTGGCAGCCGCCGATGGGGGCTGATCCAGGCAAGGGGGGGACTCCACTCCGCGGGATCTTCGATCCAGCCGCACCAACGAAACCGCCCCCGGGCGCCGGCGGCGCCCGGGGGCGATCACACACGTTGGAAGCCTGGGGTCGAGCCTGGCGGCTCAGCCGCCGAACGGACCATCGCGCGTCGAGTTGACGAGTTTCGTTCGGACGTTTTTGAGTTCTGCGCGACTACCCGGGGTCAATCGGAAGACAAAACCGCCGGTGCTGAGGAGTCGAGATGTTTCCGATTCGAGAACCAGTTCCTCATTGCCCGGGATCTCCGCCTTCACGTTGACGCCGTTGACGGTGACCGTCACCTTGGTCCATTTGCCTTTTCGGACTCCGGTCTCTTCGGAGAACTTGAGCGACGCGGACTCATCGGAGAGCGTGCCGCTGGTGGCGGAGCTCCGCGGTGAAAGTTCCAAAGTTCCATCCAGGAGGCGGACCTCGAACTCGAGCACGTAATCCTGCCAGTAGTTCGTGAAGATGCCAATGTAGCTATCACCGCCATCGGAGTTGTCCCCGGCCATCACGCCGATACCGTCGGTCACCTTGAGTCGCCACTTCGGGGTTTGACCAAAGCCGGTGTTGTTGACGGTCCAGTTGTAGAGGTTGTGGCGCCCGATTTGGTTTTCCCATGCCGCCAGTTCGAGCTTCTTCGCCCAGTTCAGTGCGCGTTGTTTTCGATCCTCCTCGATCTTCGCCAAGCGTTCACGTTCACGCTCTTCGCCTTTGGTATCCTCCACCTTCTTCCAAGACGCGATCCCCTCTTGGCGAATTTGGGTCACCAGCGCCTCTTTGAGGAGCCAGACCGGCAAGGCGTCCGATTCGTACTTGGGCGGAAACGCGTCGAGGATCGCGAGAGCGATGTCCCCGTAGCTGTCCTCGGCGTACTTCCGGGCCTTCACCTGCAGCTCGAGGTACGTGTTGTGGGCCCGCGCGAGCGTCTTCAGATCACGACGCTTCTGCTTGGTCCAGGCGAAGACCGGATTATCGGAGCTGAAGCGCTGATCGGCGTCTTCGAAGACCTCTTGAGGAGTCTCGAGGAGAGCCAAAGCCTTCGAGAACTCTAGGTTCTTCTCGTGCTCGGAGACTTGAGACTCGAGGTTCCGCCGCGCCTCGACCACTGCGCCACGCCAAGCGTCCACGATATCGGTGCGGAGCGCGATCGCATCTTTCGTCGCGGGGAAGCCGGGAAACGCCTCGACGAAGCGATCCAGTCGATAGGCGAGCTCATCGTAGTCGGTCGGGAATTCGGCCTGGTACTCACGAATGCGAGCGAGAGCCCCGGTGGACCTCGCAATTCGAGGATCGACGGGGGGGGCCTTCGGCTCGCTCGAAGCCTCTTTGACTGGCTCCTCTTTGGAGCCACCGCCCAGCACAACGGCTCCGACGACGACCAAGAGGACAGCGGCGACGACGCCGATGATCATCGGCGTCTTCGAGGCAGACTTCGGGATGAACTCGGGTTCCCCCTCGTGTACGCCATGCGCTCCGCTCACCGCGGCGGAACGACCCGCCCGACCTGGGGCGGCGCGTTGTGGCGCGCCCGCGCGAGGGGATGCTCCCGGGGCCGCGCGACGAGGCGCACCGGCACCCGCGGGCTTCGCACCCGGTCGCGCCGCGCCAGCTCTTGCCGCTCCCGCGGGTCGAGAAGGAGCAGCACCCGATCTCGGGGCGGTCGGTTTCCTCGCGGCAGGTGATCCGGAGGCCGCCGGCCTCGCGCCCGCCTGTGGTCGAGCGGCCTGTGGTCGAGCGGCCTGTGGTCGAGCGGCCTGTGGTCGAGTGGCCTGAGCGGGGGCTGCGCCGGGGTTTGAGGCCTTATCAGCCGCAGCTCGCAATACGGCAGCTTCACGCGCGGCCTTCTCGGCCGCAGCTTTTTGGATCGCGGCCGCTTGCGCGGCCTTCTGAGCGGCGGCTTGAGCGGCGGCCGCAGCTTGTTGTGCCTTTTGCTGGGCTGCTTGCTGCGCTGCTGCTTGCTGCGCTGCTGCTTGCTGCGCGGCCTGTTTTTGAGCCGCGGCTCTCTGGGCTGCTGCTGCCTGCTGCTGGACGGCGTCGACCTTTGCAGCCGGCGGCGGCGGTGGCGGAGCCTTCGGAGGCTGCCCGGCGGCGGGAGCCTTTTGAGGGGCTCGCGGACGCGGCGCAGCGGCGTCTCCGCCAGGTGCAGCCCGCTTCTTCGCTGGCACAGGTGCGCGGCGGTTCTTGGAGACTGGGGCTTTGGGCTTCTTACGTTCTGGTTGGTCGGACATGATTTTCGACCTCTATTGGGGAAACGAATCGCGGTCACTCACGCGCGGAGCCTCGTTGGCTCCACATGCCGGCAGCGAGACCTATCATTTTGAAAACGGGGCCCGCAGCCGCGACTGCTGGCTCGAAGCGACTGTTCGACAGCGCTACTCTTCAAGAGAACCGCTATTCGACGACGGTGCTCTTCTCCTGCTCCGGAGGATAGAGGCGGTTGATGACTTCTTGCAGTTGATCCGGCGAGAGAAATCCGAGTTCGACCAGAACTTGCCCGAGCAACTTATCGCTCTTGCCATCAGTGCGCCGGCGAGCCTGGACGGTGAGCGCTTCATAGAGCTGCGCCGCATCGACGAATCCACGCTCCAGCGCTATCTCCCCGAAGAGGGCGCGATACTTGTCCTTGGCGTCCAACGTACCTCCAACGCACCGTAGATCTGACCTCCGAAGACCCGACCGCCGACCCGACGAACGGGCCTCCATGAGAATACGCGGAGTACTTCGTGCTCAGCTCTTGGGAAGTGAGCAGTGCCTCGCGGACGGGGGTCGGGTCCCGAAGGGGGCCTACGATAACGCCTCGTCGCGAAGAGGGCCAGCGAGTCGTCAGAGCTGGGAGGTGACGGAAACTGGGAACAGACCGTGAGTTCCGGTCGGTGTGCCTCGGGGGCTGTTCTTCTCGGTGGCTACTCTTTTCCGACCACGGTGGGCTCGTCATGATAGAGGCTGATCCCCCCTGCACCTCGAATGGAGTCTCCGCGCTCGAGAACCTCCTCGAGGTTCCGAATCTTTTGGTGCGCGCTCTGGAGCGACACTTGCTTCGACGAGGGGGATCTTCCCCAATAGAGGTGCACGCCGTGAAGAGTGTGGAACCGCCAAAGAAGGCCGGGAGACCGGCCATCGCTGTACGATTCTAGGCTCGGGAGTTGCCCAGGATAGCGCTCGGGAATCCTCACATTCCAGAGCTCCATCACGATCGCCAGGCACTCGTCGAATTCCGACGCCGTGAGCAAGGTGCCTGATTCGAGGAGAGGGATATCGGAGCGCTGGGGGAGGTAGACGGGTATCTGCCACGCCGGATCGAGGTCGCGACCCAGGGCCGTGTCGATGACACGGGCGGTTGAATCGAGGAGAAGAAACCCGCCGCTCGCGCGGACCGCGACCACGGGGCGCAAGATGCGGGCAGAGAAAGTGACCCCCCCCTCGTTCCGATCGACACTCTGAACCGACTCAACCCACGGATTCGCCTTGAGCGCGATGGCCACGCGGCGGCGCCAATTTGCACTCCGGAGTGGAACATCTTCGGGGACGCGTTCGATCGAAGCCAGCGCCCCCTCAAAACTCGGGGGAATCCAGGACGGAAGAGCACGGGCGTCGAAGCCCCACTCCCCCTCAGTGATTTGGAGGCGTTCGGCAACGCGACCTTCCATCCAGAGCGAGCTCGCGACGATCGCGAGGGCGACGACGGAGATCAGCACTACGAGCCCTGCACGATCGCCGCGGACTCCGGCTTCGACTTCGGTGCCGAGATCATCGATCGTTCGACGGCTCATCGATCCGCTCCATCTCTCGCCTGAGGTTCATCCGCCGCGGCACGCGGTGGCCCGGAGGAAGGATCCGAAGCCGTGCCCCCGCTCGAGACACCCGCGACGATGATCTCGCGGCGGAGCCAAATCCCGAACTGGTTCGCAACCGAGAGCCTCACCTCTTCAATCAATCGGGTGATCTCCGCTGCCGTCGCGCCCCCTTCGTTCACGATGAAATTCGCATGTCGGTCGGAGACCCGCGCCCCCCCGAGCTGCTTGCCCTTGCAGCCGGCCGCCTCGATCAATCGCCCGGCGCGATCTCCTGGCGGATTGCGAAACACGCAGCCAGCGCTTCGGGCATGGAGAGGCTGCGTCCTCTTCTTTTGGTCGTAGAGATCGAGGGCTCGGGCGCGCAGCTCGTCCTTCCGAAACCCCGCAGCGAGGCGAAGCCGGACCTCGAGAACCGTACGGTCCGCGAGACCCGAGCTGCGGTACGCCCAAGGCAATTTTGCCCCGGGGATCCAACGTATGGTCCCATCCGGCTCGAGAACGCGCATCGACTCGACCAGCGGTGCGATCCCCCCGCCGGGCCCCCCCGCATTCCCCCACACCGCTCCGCCGATGGTCCCCGGAATTCCAATGAAGGTCTCGAGCCCCTCCAGCCCGGCAGTGATCGACGCTCCGATGAGAGTCCGAAGCGTCGTTCCGGCGAGGGCGTGGATCAGGCCGAAGCCGCCGACGGCGCGCGCCTCGTACTTCTTCGTCGAAATCACGACACCTTCGAAGACTTCATCTTGGATGAGAGTATTCGTGCCCCCCCCGATGACGAACCACGGCAGGTTTTCTCTTCGGGCGAACTCGATCGCATCGACAAAGTCTTGTTCGACGGTCGGCTGGATGAACCACCGAGCGACGCCTCCGGTGCGATAGTTCGAGGATTTCGCCAGGTCGACGTCGCGTTGGAACCACTGCTCGAACGAGGGGCTCACTCGCCGCTCCAGCCCGCGGGTGCCGCTCCCCCCAGAGGCTTCCCGCTCGAAGAACCCAGAGGTTTGCCGCTCGAAGAACCCAGAGGCTTTCCGCTCCAAGAACCCAGAGGCTTGTCGATCGAAGAAGGAGCGTGCGGACTCTTCGGGAATCACGGGGACTCCTCCCCGACCATGCTGTCGGTCCAGCGGGTGAGACTGCCCGCCCCGCAGGCGAGCACCACATCGTCTTCGCGGAGGAGCTTCGGAAGTCGACGGCTCGCATCTTCGAAGGAAAGAAAGCGCTCGATCGAGGTCCCAGAGCGTCGCACTCTGGTGACGAGCTGGTCAAGGAGTAGAGCCGCGTCGCGCATTTCCGTCTCGCGCACGGAGAACACAGGAAACAGCCCGACCCCATCCGCGCGAGCGAGTTGCTTGGCGAACTCGGGCCCGAAGGTGCGCAACCGACCAAACTGATGGGGTTGGAACACCACCCAGAGCCTGCGCCCCCCGAAGACATCGCGAGCGGTTTCGATCGCGGTTGCGAGTTCGGTCGGGTGATGGGCGAAGTCATCAATCCAATCGACACCTCGAACGCGCCCGCGCAGCTCAAAGCGTCGATTGACTCCGGGGAAATTTGCGAGACCCTCTGCGATCGCAGCGCGCTCGATTCCGAGCGCCTCGGCGAGTGCGACGACTCCGAGAGCGTTGAGAACGTTGTGCCGTCCGGCGACTTGGAGCTGGAATCGCCCCCAAGATCGCCCGCGGTGGTACGCCTCGAAGATCGGGCTCGCACCGCCTTCCCGCACCTCTGCGCGCCACTTCGCTTCCGAGTGGAATCCAAATGTAATCACCTCGCGACCGGGAGGGATCGGGAGTGATCGAGCGCCCTCTCCGTCGTCCCCGAGCACGGTGATCCCCGGCTCGCGCACGCCGGCGACAAAGGCGGCGAATGATTCCTGCACAGCCGCGAGATCGGGGTAGATGTCGGGGTGGTCGAGTTCGAGATTGGTGATGATCGCCGCCCGGGGGTGCAACGAGAGGAAGCTGCGGTCGAACTCGCACGCCTCGACCACGAACTCAGAGCCCGCACCCACACGCCAGTTGCCGCCGAGCTCGGGGTG
>CALEHF010000226.1 GCA_937876125.1 uncultured bacterium | reverse complement strand
TAGGTGGAAGTGCGCTTCCCCACTCGGCAGCTTCTTCTTCAGGCGCTTCATCGCGCGCACGGCTTCCTTGCGCTTATCCTTGTCCCTGAATTTCTTGCGCGCCGATTCGAACAACTCGAGGGCCTTCTCGTACTCGGCCCGGACCTTGGGATCGAGGTCATCAGGGAGATCGAGGCTGTCGAAGGGAGGCGGCGGGATCTCGACGGGCTCTTTTTCTTCGGCGTCTTCGTCGTCATCATCGTCATCGTCGTCAGCAGGTGCCGCTGCAACGGGAGCCGGCTCGAACGCGGGTTCCACCGCGACCACGACTCCGAGAGATGCAGTTCCGAGACCGGTAGAGAGAGGCGCGAGGAAAACCGAGATCAAAAGGATCGCGAAGAGTGAGGAGAGATCGCGCATCGATCACCTTCCGAGAGTGCTGTGGGCCCGTAGACAGCGGGAGATTGGGCCATAGTCCACGAAAATGCCCGGGGAGCAAGGCCCTTGGCTCAGGAGGAATCCTGAACGCTTCGAGGATGGCTCTTGGGGCATGATCACTCGGTCGTGGGAGTCGCAGCCCCGCTCGATCGAGCTTACCGTCTGACCGAAAGAGCGAGACGAACACCGTACTTCTCGCCGGAACTATAGGGGGGATAGCCGTCGCGGTACGCGGAGCGGGAGCGCTTTCCATGCGCGGCGAACCCACCCCCGCGGATCACGCGCGAGGCGCCCGGCTCATCCTTCGCAACGTCGCCGTACTCGGGATGACCCACGTAGAGGTCAGAGCACCACTCCCAAAGATTTCCGTGCATGTCGTAGAAGCCCCACGCGTTCGGGAGAAAACTCTTCACGGCGATGGGACCCTCGCGATTGAGCCCCTTCTCGGCCTGGCTCTTCGGATAGGGACGCTCCCCGTTGAAGTTCGCGAGGTCGGAGGTGATCGCCTCTCCGAACGAGAAAGGAGTCGTAGTCCCGGCACGACAAGCGTGTTCCCATTCCACTTCGGTCGGCAGCCGCCACCCCCCGCCGAAGCGCTCGTTCAGCGCGATCAAGAGATCTTGAGCTTGGTGCCAGGAGAGACCTGCGAGAGGTAAGTCGTCCGAGCTCTGCTCGAGGGGAGTCTCTGCACCCATCACCGACTTCCACTCGCCGACCGTCAACTCCGTCTCTGCGAGATAGAACGGCGCCTCCACCGAGGCCTCGAACTGCGCTTCGTTTTGCTGATGGAACTCCTCGGAGTCGGGAGAACCGCGCAGGAAGATACCCGGCTCGACGCGGATGAACACGATCCCGGTCGGCTGGTGACGCACCCGTCTCGGTGCTCCAAGAGGACTCTGGGCTGCACCAGGGCTCGTCACCTCGCCCTCGAGAACGAAGTCGGGTCCGAGTTCATTTCGCACACCGATCTCGGCCGCATCGGATGGCGGGGTCGAGACGAGCGGAAGCGGGCGGAAATAGAGGTAGCCGGCGGCCCCGACGATCAGGCAGCCGACCAGGATCAGGATCTTGTTCATGCTCCAATGAAAGCGCAGGGGGTTCGATCACGCAACCGGGCTCGACGAATCGAGCCCGATTGCCCGGTCAAACGTGTCTCAGCGACTGCAGTTTCCAAGGAGTGGGAACCACCCGAGGAAAGCGATCACAATTCCGAGGTCGAGCTCGCCAGCTTCCCGATCAGCCAGGAAACACGTACTCCACCCGGTGGCCGACGAGATCGATGCCGTAGGCGAGAGTGCCATTGGCGCGACGAGGCAGGTTGTCGAGGCCGAAGTTCAGGCTGCCGAGGGTTTCGATCGCTTCCATGATGCGTTGCCAATCGCGGGGGTCGCTGGTCGCCGCGAGGACCTTCGCTTGCACGATCCCGTTCGAGGAGCGGAACTGGCCGATCACTTCGTGACGACCATCGGCGTCTTCGTGATCGATCGTCGGGGCGTCGTCGATCCAGTGTTGAAACTTCAAGGGAAGATCTCCGAAAATGGGGAGGACGTGAGCTGCGTGTTGAACAAGTCACTTCGGTCGAGAGAGTGGCGGCTCGGAGAGATCCCCGCGCCGACACTTCCTCTCACCCTTTGACCGCGACGGTCACCATGCGACCCGGGACGTAGATGAACTTCACTATCTGTTTTCCAGCGGTGTATGCGAGCACATTTTCATCGGCGAGCGCCAACTCGCGAATCGCCGCCTCTTCGATCTCTGTGGGCACCATCAATCGCGCGCGGACCTTACCGTTGACCTGCACGGGAACTTCGACCGTGTCCACGACGAGCCACTTCGGGTCCGCCTCTGGGAACGCGTGCCACAGGATCGAGTCGGTGTGGCCGAGCTGCTCCCAGATCTCCTCAGCGATATGCGGAGCGTACGGAGCGAGCAGCAACACGAACGGCTCGAGCACCGAACGGGGTCGCGCCTCGCTCTGTGTCATTTCGTTGGTGAACTCAATCATCCGAGCGATCGCGGTGTTCAGGCGCAGATTGCCCGTGTCTTCGCCGACGACCGCAATCGTTCTGTGCAAGAGTCGCACTTGATCCTCGGTCGGCTCTGACTCATCGACGCGCAGCGAGTCGTCGTTGGCATCGAAGAAGAGTCGCCAAACCCGGCCCAAGAAGCGCCACGCCCCTTCCAAGCCGCCGGTCGACCACGGTTTGTCCGCTTCGATCGGCCCCATGAACATCTCATAGACGCGCAGGGAGTCGGCACCGTGGCTCGCGATCACATCAGTCGGATTCACGACGTTGCCGAAGCGCTTCGACATCTTGCGGTTGTCCTCGCCGAGGATCATCCCTTGATTGACTAGCTTCTGGTACGGCTCTTCCACCGGGCAAACCCCGATGTCGAAGAGGAACTTCGTCCAGAAGCGCGAGTACAACAAGTGCCCCACCGCGTGCTCTGCGCCGCCGAGGTAGAGGTCAACCGGCATCCAGCGTTTTGCGAGTGCGGGATCACAGATTGCCTTGGGGTTCTGGGGATCGATGAAGCGAAGGAAATACGCGCTCGATCCCGCAGAGCCGGGCATGGTGTCGATCTCACGGGTCGCGGGTTTTGGGCTCGGAGAATTCGAGCCCGGAACCTCAGCCTTCAGCCAATCGCCCGAGCGCTCGAGTGGGGACTTCCCCGTGCCGGTCGGCTTGAAGTCGTCGAGCATCGGCAGCTCGACCGGCAGCGCGCTCTCCGGCAGGGGATGCACCACGCCATCTTGGTCGATCACGACCGGCACCGGCTCTCCCCAGTACCGCTGTCGGGCGAAGATCCAATCGCGCAGTTTGTAACGCACGACCCCCTTGCCGATCTGCTTCGCTTCCAGCCAATCGATCATGGCGCGGATGGCAGCTCCGGTGGACTTGCCGTCGAGGAAGCCAGAATTGACCAGCGTGCCGTCGCCGGTCCACGCACACTCGGTGACATCTCCGCCGGTGATCACTTCGGTGATCGGCAAGCCGAAGGCTGTTGCGAAGTCCCAGTCGCGCTGGTCGTGGCCGGGCACGCACATGATCGCTCCGGTGCCGTAACCCATCAGTACGTAGTCCGCGACCCAGACCGGCACGCGGTCGCCGGTCGCCGGATTGACCGCGAACGCCCCGGTGTCGACACCGGTTTTTCCCGCATCCGCCCCGGCGCGATCGATATCTGACTTTCGCGCTGCATCTTCGCAGTAGGCGGTGACGGCGGGGCGCATGGCATCGGTCGCGATCACCTTCACCAACGGGTGTTCGGGGGCCAGCACGCAAAAGGTCGCGCCGAACATCGTATCGGGTCGAGTCGTGAAGACCTCGATCGCCAGGACGCTTCCGAGAGCGGTACTGTCGATGGTGAACGTGGCATCCGCCCCTTCGGAGCGACCGATACGATCGCGCTGCATCGCCTTGATCGACTCGGGGAAATCGACGGTGTCGAGTCCTTCGAGCAGTCGATCCGCGTACGCGGTGATGCGCAGCATCCACTGCTTCATCGGTTGGCGGACGACGTCGTGACCGCCGCGCTCGCTCTTGCCTTCGATCACTTCGTCATTCGCGAGAACGGTCCCCAGCTCGGGGCACCAGTTCACGAGCGCTTCCTCCTGATAGGCGAGCCCCTTCTCGAGGAGCTTCAGGAAGATCCACTGCGTCCAATGGTAGTACTCGGGATCGCAGGTCGCGAACTCGCGTCGCCAGTCGTAGGAGTACCCCATCGCCTGGAGCTGGCCGCGGAAGTTCTCGATGTTCGCGCGGGTCGAGACCTCGGGGTGCACCCCCTGCTCGATCGCGTACTGCTCGGCGGGGAGGCCGAACGCATCCCACCCCATCGGATGGAGGACGTCGTACCCCTTCATCCGCTGGTACCGCGACATGATGTCGGAGGCGGTGTACCCCTCGGTATGACCGACGTGGAGCCCCGACCCCGAGGGGTACGGGAACATATCGAGGATGTAGTACTTCGGGCGGTCGGGGCGCTCGCCGGCGTGGAACAGGTTCTGGTCGGCCCAGATCTTCTGCCACTTCGGTTCGATGGCCCGCGGATCGTACGGCATGGCTGCTCCTGGCAGCAGGGGCACCCCCCCAATGGGAGCGCACGGACAAGGGTGGCTCGAGGACGCACTGCGACCGTCGCGATACGGCCAGACCAGATATGGCCAAGGTCGTGAAACCCGGTCGCTCGCCGTTCTCGAACGTGGAGCGAGGATTCTAGGGGGTGGGCGCCTCAGTGCGTAGGGGAGTTTGCGGGGAAGGGGAGACCCGAATCCCGAGCGCAGCGCCTGAGAATTCGTCGATTGGAGCGGGTCGGCCCAACGCTCTTGGCACTTCGGTTCCAGAGCCCGCGGATCGCTCGGCATGGCTGTTCCTGGCGGCACGGGCACCCTCCGGGAGGGCCCAGGGACAAGGGCGGCTTGCTCTTCCTTGACCCTTTGGGACGCCGGAGGGAGGGAACGGCTCACTTGCAATCCTGGTGCACTCTTGAGTACCCTGAGCCTGCACGATTCCCGCTAGTTTCCGTGCTCGCTTATCTCGATTCGGGAGGATGGCTGCCGTTATGCGCGCACCGTCGACGAGGATGCGTCTGGCTCGATCGAACTATTCCAATCCGGGTCATTTGCTGACCTGTCAGCTCCCGGGAGCCCGATCGCACTCCATCCTCGCCATTCGAGTTCCCGCAGCCCAACTGTCGACTCTCACTCTCTAGTTCTCGTGTGCATCTCCAGAGGAGGACCCGTGATAGGTTTCAAGTCTACGTCCGTGTCGATCATCGCCTTGACCCTTGTCCTCCTCTTGGCGGGAGTGAGCG
Source organism: uncultured bacterium (assembly GCA_937876125.1). Classification (GTDB taxonomy): domain Bacteria; phylum Planctomycetota; class UBA8108; order UBA1146; family UBA1146; genus JAFMMO01. The sequence continues at coordinate 46,695 of CALEHF010000226.1, read as the reverse complement.
CGGCGGCGACCGCGACCCTCGACATTGAGGACATGGTGCTCGCGAATCAGACGACGGCTGGAGTCGAGGTGTCAGTGTTTCTCACCTCCGCAGACCATCTGGGTGTGACTTCCGTGGGGATCGCGGTGGCGCACAACAATGCGGAGGTCTCCGCCTGTTCCGTCAGTCTGGGGGTGGATGTACCGGCCGGGGTCTCCCTCCAGACCACTCAGATCGGAAGCGAGGGGGTGATCGCGGGATTGATCGTCGACTTCGACCCTGTCCTCATGACGATCCCCGTCGGCACAGACCTTGAAATCTTCAAGCTCTGCTACGACACCCTGGCAACCGGAGGCATCAACACACCCCTCACCTTTTCGAATACCTTGATGATTCCAAACGCGCCTGCTGGCACCTTTGCGAGTACGGAAGTCTTCGCGATCCCCACAGGCGCCGTGAGTAACATCTCCGAAGCGATCGTCGGCCCGGATCTGACACTCGTGAATGGCTCGATCCAGATCCTCAGTACCTTCGTGCGGGGTGACGCGAATGGCGACGGTACCGTCGGGCTCATCGATCCGATCTTGGCCCTGTCATTTCTGTTCCTCTCGCAGCCGGTGAACTGCCTCTTGGCTCTCGATGCCACCGATGATGGCACCATCGATCTGGGAGACCCGGTCCTGATCCTGAACTTCTTCTTCATGGGGGGCCCCCCCCCCAACCCGCCGTTCCCCAATTGCGGGTCCGATCCCAATCCAACCCTCGAGTGCCTCGTCTTCCCGTTCTGCCCCTGAACCCGAGGAGCCGGCGGCCGGCGAGCGAGAGCGGATCACTTTCATGACAAAACGGGCCAGGAGCGCGGCTCCTGGCCCGTGTATTTTTTTCTCGTCGCCCGCGCGTCGGGGCGTCGCGTTCGGTCCTACTTGAGGACCGTCACGTGTCCGTAGTAGACCGTCCCCCCCGCTCGAACTGCGGCAGCTTTCACCACGTCGATGGCGAAGCCCGGATCGTTCGGGTTGTCGAGCGTGCACTTCAACGACAACGCCACCATCTCGGTGTCGAGGTCCGGTGCGACGCTGTAGAAGATGTCGAAGAACGAATCGACTTGGTACCCGTCGAGGCCACTCGAGCCGATGTTCGCGCAATACGTGATATCGAAAAAGGAATCGACCCGGACTCCGTCCTGGCCGCTCGATCCGATGTTCGAGATCGCCTTCGAAATCGCTGCGATCGAGCTTCCCTTCCCCACCTCGACGATCAGTTCGACCTTCATGCTTCCCGACACCCGCGGTGCGGCGTCAGCGGTTCCGCTCGGTCTGAGGAGAGTGAAACTGACGACGGTTGCGACGACAAGACACCCGAAAATTGCGATGTTCTTCATGCCCACGACGACTCCTATGCTGTCCGGTGAGGGTTGCTGAGCAGCGGACCTAGCAGAGAAGTATCGGCAGGATCGAAGCGGAAACTTGAGGTCACTTGTGCGCGACATCACCGGCGAGCAGCGCATCTATCACATCCCCTGCCCCATAGGAGTCCTTTCCCGCACTCAACAAGGGGACGATCGCCGACAAATCATCGCCACACGTCAGAAGCGGCGGTTCTTCTTTGCCGTCTCGGACCTGGGCCAGACCGATGTTCGCCAGCAGGCCATTGCAGAGACACTTGCGACCGACCGTATCCTCGATGCGCCCCCCCTTGAATACGTAGGTCGGGGGATTCTCCGCCGCACAGCGCCACCCGAGAGTTCCATCGGGGAGTGTGTACGCCTCCCGGAGATAACCCAAGTCGCAACGGCGCTTCCGCTTCGCATACACCTCGGGATCGGAGAGCGTTCCCGGCATCGCAGGAACCTTGAACGGGAACCCCGTCGGTGAGGCGACCGGATCGGTGTGCACTTGCGGCGCAGATTCTCGGCAGCGCTCGATGAACTTCCGTTTGAGATCCGCCGTCAGCCCCGACTCTTCGCAGAAAGCAAAGAGCGTCCCGACCTGGATCCCCGCCGCGCCCGCCGCGAGCGCTTCCCCGAGTTTCTCCCGGCTCCCGTAGGATCCTGCCAGCCAGAAAGGGAGCCCGAGCGCGGCGATCGCCGGCAGATCGATCGCATCTCGGGGACCATAGACCGGCTCCCCGGCGGGGCTGAGAGGAGAGGATCCCCTCGGCGGCGCGTTGTGCCCCCCCGCCGTCGGTCCCTCGACGATCCAGCCGTCCACTTTCCCCTGACACTTCTTGAGCAAGAGCGAGGCGAGGGTTACGGAAGAGACGATGGGGAAGAATCGAGGACGCGGGGGCGGTGCGAGAGGCTCGGCGAACAGCCGGCTCGGATCGAAGGTCATCCGGTGAACGGCTCCGCTCGTCGAGCCGGCGACGTGCAACTGTAGACTCGCGGGCTCGCCCCGGGTGAGGCTGTCGAGGATCTGCGGGATGTCGAGTGGAATCCCGGCGCCGACGATGACGATGTCGACACCCGCGAGCATCGCCCCGTACGGAGATGGCAGGAGCGGAGCCTGGATCTTGTGGAGGTAGTTGATTCCGACCCAACCATCGTGACCCTCCTTCGCAAGGGTCACCTCGACGAAATTCGCCGCGACCATGAGCTCTTCGAGTTGACGACTCAACTCGTGACCGATCATCGGTTTCGCCGAGAACGGGCGCCCCGACTCTTTGCCTCCCTCGATGAAGTAGCGATCCAAAACTCGATGCGCCAGACCCCGATCGGGAAACGTAGAAAGGGCACGTCGCATGTGACCTCCCGGATCGCCGAGCTGTAAGCGCCGGGCGAGGACGATGTCGAGCGCAGTGCCAGAGACGACGCCGATCTGACCGCGCTTCGAAGTCGCGCGAGCGAGTTGCCAGCCGGAGACTCCCACGCCCATGCCCCCTTGAATGACTCTCGGAAATTTCATGACGAACACCCTCGCGTTTCTGCCCCCCCCAGGGGGGCGTGGAATGGTTTATGGAACCGGCTGCGACGCATTCACCGCGTGCAGGTAAGGCCGCGCTTCGTCGGCCCGGCCAAGATCAGTGAGCAGGTGCCCGAGGCAGAAGTGAGCGAGGAGAAACTCAGGGTCGTGCTCGAGTGCTCGGCGGAAGGAGCGCTCCGCCCCCGACAAATCACCGGTTCCTGCGAGCGCACGACCGAGATCGACCTCGAGCCCCGGGTCGAGGGGCGCACGATCGATGGCTCCGCGCAATGCGGCGAGAGCCTCGGGCACGACGCCACGGGCGAGAAGCACCAGGCCGAGCCGACGATGCGCTTCAGGCCACTGGGGCGCAGCGACGATCGCTTCGCGGAGAACAGCTTCTGCCCGCACCAATTCTCCCCGCTTTGCCCAAAGTTCGGCGAGCGCAGCATGGCTCAGCACTTCGTCCGGAGACTCTTCGATCGAGAGCAAGAGCTCCGCTTCTGCCGCCGAGCTATCCGTTTCGACCAGGTGCATCGAAGCGAGCAGGCGACGCGCCTCGCCCCGAGCATGGCCGCTTTCGGAGCCCTTGCGCACGATCGGTTCGAGAGCGTGACGAGCCTCGTCGTGGGCGCCTCGAAGAGCGAAGGACCGCCCGAGCTGCAGGCGTGTGTCCCAGTCAGCGGGGTTCACCCGAAGGATCTTCCCGAGCCGCACCTCGGCGCTTTCGACTTCTCCTCGGTGCCTCTCGAGCTCCGCGATCATGCGCTCGAGGGGCATGCTGTCGATCATCCCCCAGTTCTGGCGTCGTTCGAGGTGACGACGCGCGCGATCGACCAACGGATCGGGCGCCTCTGCTCCGCGCAGCCAGTGGCTCCGCGCCTGTGCGAACGCAGACTCGCCGAGGTGCTCGCTCGCCCGAATTGCCCCGCTGTGACAGAAGAGCGCCCCCACCGCGATCAGGATGCCCGCGAAGAAGCCACCGGCGACTGTCAGCTGCCCATCGCGCTTGAGTGTGGTGCCACGTAGGCTCAGTCGTTGCTTCTTGAGCAGGCGTACCGCCATCACGGCCAAGTACCCGTGAATCGCACCGAGCGCGAGAGTGAGAAGGAACGGAATTCGATCGTAGAGCCCTCGATAGACCGGCAGCGTCAAGATGACCATGAGCGCCATCAGAAGCTCTTCGCGCAAAGTGAAATCAAAGCGTTTCCGCACCCGATTCTTGCCGAGTGATGCGACTCCACCCGGGCGCGTGAATCCAAACCCGATCGCTTCTTCAGGACAACTGTGAACACAGTCGAGATCCTTCAAGCAGGAAGGGCTCACCACGCGGCCGAACTTTGCGATCTCCTTGTGCACGGCGATTCCCGAAGAGCATGCCGCGGTGCACTGCGCACACTGGACGCAAGTGCCCTTTAACTTGATCTTGCCGGGCGCGACTCGATCGGCGAGCGCGAAGACGACGCCGTAGGGGCAGCCGTAGTGGCAGAAGGAACGTGAGCCGAGCAGGTAGACGATCACGAAACCGCACACCGCGAAGGTGAGCGCCGCGATCGGCCAGCTGGGGAGATTGCGCCAGTAGTCGCTGGTGACGAAGCTTGCCCACCCCTCACCGTCTTTTGCGATCCGGAGCACGAACTCGGGGCGCGCGCCGACCACGCTCTCGACCGACGGCCAAGTCCGCACGGCCCACCGCGCGAGTTGTGGCCAGATGAACATGTAGGAGAAGGCTATCGGCGGGACCCAGAGGAGCAGTCGTGATCGCAACGGGCGCGGTCGAATGTGGAGCTTCGCCATGATCCACGCGCAGAGATCTTCAAGGGCGAGAATGTGGCATCCCCACGAGCAGAAGAACCGCCCGAAGATGACGACCGAAAGCAGCGCCACGCTCATGAAGATGAACCCGGCGGTCACCACACCGAGTTCGAGGGTGTGCATCACCTCGTTCAGTTCGAGGGGAGCGAGCGTCTTTCCGGCGACTTTCCAATGCACGATGTGGATCGCCATCAGGATGTACACGCTCGCGAGCGTCCCCGCGCGCCACCGGGCGGGCCCCCCCGGCCGCGGCGGCCCCGTGACTGGGCGTCGCGGCTGGGGCACGACCCGCGGGCCGGAATGGTCCACGGTCACATGCGGTGCGTCCGGCTCGCGCCGGGAGCCCATCAGGGACACCCGGAGTAAGCGCAAGAGCTGAAGGAGCCCGCGGCATCGGGTCCACACGCCAGTGCTCCTGGCGCCGACAGGGGCGTGCCTCCGAACAGGTACATCAACACTCGGATCGGGTCGGCGAGATCGAGAATCGCATCGTCGTTCCCGTCCGCCGCTTCGAAGCACAACGGAGCATCTCCGTCGATGAAGAGATACTCGAGAACGGAGACCGCGTCGGCGAGGTCCACCGCCGCATCGCCGTTCGCATCACCGCGGCGGAATTCAGGCGTGGTGAATGGGAGAACGATCGACGAAGCCTTCTCCTCCATCAGATGACCGAAGTAAGGACCTTGCACGTCGGCGAGGGGATTGCCGTGGCCATCCGTGGTCCACCCTTTCGCATCGGTCAGCGCCCGCCAGGAGCGGCGATAGATCAGCCGCGCCGTGACCTCCAGCGTTCCGCCACCACTCGGCAGCAAGAAGGGGTACGAGGTCGTATCGGTTTCGAGCGCCGGAATGCGATTGTCGAAGACGATCGAGACGGCATCGGTGAAGAAAGTCGGGCTTTGCCCGCTCGCCGCAATGTTCACCTTCCCGAACAGCTTTCCGGGAAGGCCCGCGTAGTAGCCTTGGCTCGGACTCCCCACTCCACCGAGCGCGTGCACCGTTTCTGTTCCGGTGTGGAGCAGGAGAGCGCCGTCATCGACCCTGGTCGCCTCAACTACCAAGATCATGTTTCGGATCGTCACTCCGGTCGGAACGTGATGCCCCGTCTGGTCATTGGTGATCGACACGCTGGCCACGAGTTCGTTTCCGACCACTGCGGTCGCGATCTCCAGGGTGACGGCGTTCTCGAGGAATTGGGGCGTGGTTCCACGGACCTCGTGGGACCGGATCGTCGCCGGATCGCGCAGGAGCGGCGGGAACAGAAAGACGCTCACCTGGTCCGCCCCCGAAGGAGGCATGTGGCAATCGACACAGCTTTGATAGAGAGGGGAGTTGATGTCGCCGTAGGGTGAAACGACCCACTCGAGATAGGTCGGCTCCGAGATCACCCCGTTCGCCTCTTCGAAGTCGCCATCCTCGTCGGGGTCGTTCTTGTCCTGGTGGCAGGTTCCGCACACCTCCGCTACCAACTGGGGATTGAACGCAGGGCGCATCAATCCCGGGAACTCGAAGTTCGAATCGCCAAGCACTCCGAACTCCACTTGCGCTCCCCCCGAGGGGCGGATGAACGTGGTCGATTCGGGAACGATGCCGGGGAAGTTGATCTTCGATGCGTCCACGGCTGCGAGCTTGTGACACACCTCGCACGAGACTCCGTGCGCCATCCCGTCGGTGACTACGTCCAGAGGTTGCAGGGGGATGGGGGATTGCTCGACCCAAGGCTCGGGTTGGTGACAGGCGGCGCACTCCGAATGCGGATTGCTCGCAGCGAACACGGAGTCGCGTTCGTAAACGAAGCCACCCAGGCCCCCCGGAGTGCCGCTGCCATCGTAGATGTCATACACCCAGGTGTTCAGTCCCGCTTTCTGCATCGGGGACCCGTTCCACTCGGCGTACTGATCGGGGTGGCACGTCCCACAATCGTCGGGACCGAGCCAAACGTACGCGGGGTCACTTTCGATCGGCACCATCTCCACCGAGAGGTCGACTGCCGTGGCCGGCGCGAGCACGGTTTGAGATGCGTGGTAGGCGCCGGGCACCGCCGCGACGATCACCACCTCGCCCGCGATGCCGGGGATCAGATAGCTGCCGTCACTGGCGGTCAGAACTCGGACTCCAGTCGCTTGGACCGAGACGAGGGCACCCTCGATCGGGGCGTTCGAGCCGGCATCGCGAACGACACCTGTGACCTGTGCGAGGAGTCCTGTGGGAAGAAAGGTGGCGATGAGGCCTAGAAGGCAGGGAAGGATGAGTACTGAGCTGCGGACCATCGAGTGACCTCCGACTCTACAGTGGGACGAACTCCCTCCCCAAACGGGGAAAGGCGCACCCCGCCATTATAGACCTTTTTGTCCTGAATTGCTCCCGCAGATCACTCCCACCGCTCTGTTCCGGGCTCCCGGCCACCTGGGGCGGAGAAGCAGCCGATTCTCCAGGGACGGAACTCCACCTCCCGTTGACAAGACCTCCGGACCCCCGACACTAAGCTCCAATTAGGCCCCTCACCGCCACCCCAACCCGCTCCCCCGGGGAGAGGCGCCTCGGAGAGAGTGAATCCCGCATGACTGAGACTCTTCGCGACGACGCGGAGGAGCGCGCGCGCGCTCACCGCGCCGATCTCGCGCTCGTGGAGGCTGTCCTCGCCGGGGACTCCGCCGCACTCGACGCCCTCATCAAGCGCCTCGAGTGCGTTCCACGGATCCTTCACACCCTCAACGAGCGGGCCGGGCGCGTCCTCACCCCTGCCGATCTCGCCGACCTCAGCCAGGACGTCCTGGTCCTCATCTGGGAAAAACTGAAAACATTCGAGGGGCGGGCGACACTAGAAACCTGGACGTACCGGTTTTGTTGGCTCGAATCCCGGAACTGCTTCCGGCGGGTCTATCGCGGAAGAGAAATCGGCCCCGGCGCGTCCGCGCTAATTTTCGAAGAGCTACCCGCGGCGGAGGTTTCGTTGGCGATAGAGCACGAAGCGATCGAAATTGGGCTCAGCGAACTCGGCCCCCCCGGCTCAGAGGTGATCCGCCTCAAGCACTTCGAGGAGCGGACGTTCCCCGAGATCGGCAGTCTCTTGGGAATCCCGACAAACACTGCAAAGACGCACTACTACCGCGGCCTCGAGTGGCTGCGGCAGCGTCTGCGCTCCCTCGGAGAGGGGATGGAATGAACGCGCACGACCCGCACCACGAGTCGTTGCTCATGAGTCTCTTGGTTGGCGACCTGACCAAAGATGCCCCCGAGATGGTCGAACTCCTCAGTTCCTGCGCCGATTGCCGCACGCGGCTCGAGGAGCTCGAGGGAGTCGCGCGAAGCCTCGACGCGGTCGCCGAGCAGGAGCGTCGAGATTTGGCAGCAGCTCGGGAGGTCGGCGACGCTCCCGGCCTCGCCGATGTCGATCGCATCCTCCGAGATCGGGCCCTTCAAGATCAGGCAGGCGCTGACCCCTCCAGAGCGCGGAGGCCGCTCTCTCTCGAAGCGCGTCGCCATCGACTGGCCCGCCCCCTCGCCGCCGCGATCGTTGTGCTCTGTCTGGCAGCCGCGGTCTTCATCGTCGGTGAGCTCGGCAGCGATTCGAACAACCCGGACCCGGAGGATCGCATCCTCGGCACGGACGGCCTGGTTGACCTCTCGCCCGCCGGCACCGTCTCCGAGATCCTTGAGTTCAGTTGGACCGGCACCCGGCCAGCCGGCGGGAGCTTCACGGTCCGGATCTTCGCCGCAGACTCTGATCTCGACGCAGAACCGATTATGGTGGAGGGGTGGATCCGGGGAACGTCGTGGACCCCCACCGTAGAGATCCCGTGGCGGGAGTTCGATTGGAACGTCGTGTCGTTGTCAGCCATGGGCGAAGAGCTCGAGCATTCCGAGCGCGTCCAAGTGAGGCGGGCCGAAGCCAACTAGGAGGCGCCCAGCGGTCCTTCGCCCTCATTCTCTTCACTGTTGCTGCCCTCATCTCGGCCGGGATCTCCTCGAGTGAAGCCCAGGATCCTCCGACCCAGGTTCCGACGACGACAGAACCTCCGATCAGTCTCTACTACGAGGTCAGAGACTTCGCAGAGACTGGGCAGTGGGACGCGGTCCGGGAGCGACTCGAGACCTACCGTCCCCGCCTCGCGGAGCATCCCATTTACGCCTGGAGTGTCTGGGAGGGTGCCTCGCGGCTCGCCCGCTCATCCCAGAACTCATCCGAGAGCGAGCGTGCGTGGAGGCTGGCGATCGAGGCCTGCGACCACATGGGCGACGAGAAGAAAGGGGCGCGCAATCGAGCGACCGCGCGGATCGGCCTGATCCCAGAAATCGCCGCCCGTGATCTCGAGGCGGCCCGCGCCCACGTCGAACTCACCCTCGCCGACCTCGGCGAAAGCGATCTCGTCACCGATGTGCAGCGCGCGATCGGAGTGATCGAGATCCGCAAGCGGCACTGGACTCGCGCCGAGGCAGCGATCCTCGGAGCCGCCGCCGCCAAGGACGATCTCGATCGAGCCACTGCCGCCGGTCTCCGCGGACTCTACGCGCTCGAGCTGGGGCGGATCGAGGTCGCCGCCGCGGCGTTCGACGACGAGCAGCAGTTCTCGGACAAGCTGGGCTTCGAGCTCCAGAGTCATCTCCTCTCGAGGCGGCGTTCGATCCTCCACCGCCTGATGCTGTATCTCGCGACCGATCGGGCGGCATTCCTCGAGCGGCTCATCGACGAGACTTTGGCGATCCCCGAGCTCACGGAGAAGGCGCCCGTCTTCATCGCGGAGCTCGAACTTCATCGCGGCATCGCACGCATGGCCGAGGAGCCACTCGGTGCGAAGTTCGACATCGCATCTCACGTGATCTTCGAGAGCCTGGTCGCTGAACAAACGACCCCCCCCGCGATACGCCAGGCGTGCCTGCTCCGACTCGCCCACCAAAGGACCAACCTGGGAGACTGGCGAGGAGCCGCCGAGGCGCTCGATGCACTGCCTTCCCCCCCCGTCGAACTCGAACGCGCCTACTCTGCGGCGAGTCGCGCCCGCATCTTGCGCGAGAACGGTCCCGAGTCGTTCGGTGAGGCGAAGGCTCTCCTCGATGCCGCTTGGGACGAGGTCCGCGCGTCGCTGTACGTCTCGCCCGAGGACGAGCGTTCCGGCTCCGGAATCCTTCACTACGAACGCGTTCGGCTCCTCCACTCCGAACGGATCGAGACCGCGCTCGCGATCGCGGGAGAATCACGCGATGACTCAGAGAGTGGCCGCCCCGCCTACGAGATTCTCGCCGACCTCGGAACCCTCGGAGAGCTGCACCGCGAGTTCGATGCCCCTGAGCCGACTCTGGCCGCGGTCCGCGCCAGATTGCTCGGTGCCGATGGAGCGCTCGGTGGAAACGGAGGCATCGCGCTCTACCTCCCCGCCTCTGACCGGACTCATGTCGTCCTGGTCGATGGCAAGAAGATCACGCACCATCGACTGCCTTCTCGCGATGCCATCGAGCGCGCGCGAAAGGCTTTCAACTCATTCCACAGTCGAGTGCCGCCGGCGGGAACCGTTCCCAGCGAGACACGCCTCGAAAAGCATGCGGCTCTCAGTCGCGCATTCTCCGCTCTCCTGCTGCCCGATGAAGTTCAGGATCGCATCGCCTCGTGGGACACTCTGACCCTCGTAGGACTCGACCTCCTCAGAAACTTCCCCGTCTCCGAGCTGCGCTTTTCCGATGGCAAGACCCTCGGCTCTCGCACCCCGATCTCGATCCTTCCGTCGTTGTCGGTGGGGCTGTTCCTCGCTGACCGGCGCGCGGCGCGCGGGGCCCTGACCCGAGAGCACGCAGTCTTCATCGCCGCCCCGACCCTCGCTCCTCTGACTGAAAGTCGCTTCCCCCAAGCGAGCGCTATCACAATGAGCGAGAGCGAGGCGCGCGCGAGAGTCGCAGCCTACAAGAAGAGTTCCGTGCGGATCGGTCCACTGGCCACGTGGGCGGAGACGAAGAGGAGCATTACAGCCGAGACCGCCGTCCTTCAGGTCCTCCTGCACGGAGCTCGTGATTCCGAGAATCTCGGGAACACGGCTCTCCTCTTCGCCGGGGATCCGGGGGTGATCGGCAGCAACCTGATCGAAGGGCTCTCCGCTCCCCCCTGCGTGCTCGCGACCGCGTGCGGGAGCGGCGCCGGGGCGCCGCGGCTGGGGGACCCGGGGTCGGCAGATCTCGTCGGTTCGTTCCTGCGCAGTGGAGCGGACGCAGTGGTCGTGTCGCTCGGGGACCTGTCGTATCGCGCGACCCTCGACGCGTCGACGATCCTTCACGAAGAGATCGCCCGGGGAGCCACGCCCGCGGCAGCGCTCCGCGCCCTCCATATTGCTGGAGCGGAACTCGACCCCGCACACCGGTCATCGTTGATCGTCTTCGGCCTCGGCCACCACCCGGTGATCGCCAGAGGGAATCCCGGCGCCGCCACAGTTGGCGTGCCGAGCTACACCTGGGTGGGAGGAGTACTGCTCCTTCTGTGGATCGCGTCTCGATTCCTTCGGAAGCCCCGCAGAGTCCCCGCCGAGGCGTAAGGCCACCCCAAGCGCGTCGGTCGAACGGAACGAGGGCGCGTTCGGTTCGCTCTGCGATCCGAACGCGCCCTCGTTGTTCAAACTAGAATCGATGCGCTCCCGTCAGGGTCCAGACGTGCCGAAGTCCGGCTTCGCGTCCTCGTCCGTGCCCGTGCCCGGCTTCTCACCGCCGTACGTTCCGGAACTCGACAACTCGAGTTCGGTTCCGACGGGGGGCACGACGTGCTCGACCGTCGGAAGCAGTACGGTCCAGGTCGCGAGATTGAGGATGTAGTCGAGGCTTCCTCCCGTGCCGATATCGTCGAACTGCTCCGGAGTGAAGTAGTAAACCCTCGAGGGGCCCGCCGAGTCGACGATGCCCTGCGCATCGAGGCTGACGTAGCGCAGAACCAGAATGTAGATCGCATCGAACTCGAGTCCCGTCTCGGGAATATCGAACTGCCAGTGTGGGTACGGGGACGTCTCTTCGACCCCTCCGTAGAAGTCTTCCGGAATCAGCTCCCCTGGCGCCAACGGCCCGGTGGGCATCGCGTGGCTCATCGTGAACGGCGCGTAGTTGCCCGGGAGCAGCGGCGGCGGCGGAAGCGTGTCCGCAAACGGAAGAGTCTTCACTTGCAGCACTGTCGCATCGGCGGGAGTCGCCGGATCGGCTTTCCGGATCAAACACGCTTGCAGGTGCGGATAGTCGTCGGAGTGCTGTTCCCCGTTGACGAAGATGAAGCGGAAGTAGGGGATGCCGTTGTTCTCGAAGTCCCCAAACTTCCAGACCACGTCGGGTGCTTGCGCTCCGCTGTCGAACACGCCCGAGCGGATCGCTCGCATGCGGGTCCCTTGCGCAAGGTTCCACAGCAAGTCGAGATCGCCATCGCCTTCCAGGTCGAGGAAGTGCGGCGTTCCGGAGTTGCCGTCACCCGCGACACCTTCGATCACTTGCGCGTACTCAGGGTCATCGGGAAGGTAGCCGCCTTGGGTGCCCTTCAAGAGCAGAAGGTCACCGTTCACACCCTGGCGCAGTGCGATTTCGGGCCATCCGTCATCGTTGAGATCAGCCATGGCGATCGCACCGGTGGTCACGGTGGGGAAGACTTTGACGATGGGGGCGAAGCCGTTCCCCACGAGCACGAGGAGCTCCAGCAGGCCATTGGGGGTCGGAGTGACCCACGCGATGCCGTCGGCGCCTGTCGGCAGGGGTGCGCTCGCGAAGACCCCCTGGGGATGGAAGGACCTCGCATCGTAGAGGAGACTCCCGCTTCCTGCGTGGACCCGAAGGCCGTCGTCAGTCAAAAGGGCGATTTCGGCGGGCCCCACTCCATCCCAATCGAGAGTCAGCAAGTCGAAGGCTGGGTGTGTCGAAGTGAATGAGGTATCGACGGGGGTCGCACTGTCATAATCGAGCAGAACCAGAACGTCGCCAGTCGGAGAAATCCCGATCAGATCCAACTCCGCTTCTGCGCCCCCGACGTTGGCGATTCTCAAGTGGGTCGCGTTCAGCCAGGTCATGAAGCCGAGCGGCTGTTCCGTGACAGAGGCGTCCGACTCGAAGGTGAACCGGACGAGTCCGAGGTCGGTCGTCCCGATCAGCGTATCCTGCCCGTTCGCTTGCCGCTCGGCCGCGACTCCGCGCGCAGTGACGGTCGAAGACCAACCGACGGTAAAGACATCGATTCCGGAGATCAGCTTGGCGATCGTGCCGTCGAAGAGCACGACGTCGAGCTCCGCATCATCCGTGAAGTTGCCATGGAGGATCTGTTTCGCGGAGGACCCGAGAGTCGTCGGCGCGCCGAATTCGGAAAAACTCCCGTCGACGATCAGCTCGAGGACCGGGGGCACGGGCCACTCACCGGTACCTCCTCCGCCACCGCCGGGGGTGATCGGATTGGGGGTGGGGCCCGCTTGTTGGGCGATCAGATTCCCGCCACAGATGCCGGAGATCGCCACAGTGAGAACAACCAACCAAAGACGAGCGCGATTCGTGTGAAGGGGCCGGGAGATCATGAAGATCACCTCCTACGCGAGTGGTGTCGGCGGGCAGAAACGGTTCATACCGAGTCTCCGACGGGGAGTCACGGAGCCGAGACCGTGCGGGATCTCGACCTGAGGTTGGTGTCGAGATTACCAGCCGAGTTTCAAGAGTTGCGATCTCTTTGTCGGAGAACCGCGTCGTCAAGCCCGCGCGTCCGTAAGGAGCAAGAACGAGCTGCCTGAGACACTTCTCGACAAGAGTACCCATTGACCTCGGAGAGCCCTTCCTCGGCCGCTATTGATACGCCGACAGCGCACAAGTCATGGAGCACGGTCGTAAGATCCGCACGTCCTGGCCATAGAACTGGTGATCGTCGTCAACCGGCCAGTCTCCCCCCTCGTAGCTCCCGACGCCACCCCGAACTCTTTCCGCCGAGAAGGAGCTTTTCCGAAACCGCCCGATCCCCGGCCGACACCAACCCCTCGTCAGCAACAGGTCATCGCGGAGCGATCGGGGGGGAATTCCCACCTCCGGGCGCAAACTGCGGACGTCAACCCACATGAGGCGCCCGGCCGAGATCGAGAGAGCCCCTCGACTCGCAGCTCCAATTTGGATCGGCGGGACCTCGACCCGGGTGCCTCCTCTTTCTGTGACTCTTCCTCTTTGAGCTCCGTCCCGCCGGCGGAACGAGAAGAGGCCCTCACAGCCCAGCGCTTTTGCGAAAGCGCGACAGTCGGAAGGAGTCGGGAGCCCCTGAGGGTGCTCTCTGCTCCCCGCTGCGCGCCCGAGCGACGCAGATCGGTCCCCTCAGCCCGGGCCCTCTGCCAGCCTGCTCACTCTATTCCGGGGGCGAAGGTCGGCGGGACCTTCGCCCTCTCTTCATCGCTCCATCTCTTTGTCGCGCAGCTGTTCCGGACTGCTCCGTCGGCCAGTCAGAGCGGCACTGCCCTTGAGTGCCTCAGGGTGAACACAACGAAATCGCCCCGCAGGTCCGAGCGACCTGCGGGGCGATTTGTTTTCGATCAGCGATCCAGGGCGTTCTCTCCGAGAAATGCCGTTTCTTACAGATCGACCGACCCCTTCTTCGGCGGAGCCGGCGGCTTCTCCGTGCTCCCGCCACCGAGCTCATCGGCAGTCAGCGCGCCGTCCTTGTTCTTGTCGAGCGTCTCCATGCGGCGCTGCATCCAACCAGGGATCTCGTCGCCGGTGAGCTTGCCATCTTTGTTGGCGTCGCGGCGCTCGAGCACCTGGGCTCCACCGCGCGCATCGCCACCCAGTCCCATGCCATCCGGTCCCCTGCCACCCTGTCCCGCACCGCGTCCCGTGCCCTCTGCCGGGGGAGCCGGCGGCGGCGCGGTGAGCTCTTTGAGGGTGATCACGCCATCTTTGTCGGTGTCGAGGCGCGCCATGCGCTCGCGACCGCGCTCGGGGAGCTCATCGGTCGTGATCTTGCCGTCCTTGTTCTTGTCGAAGCGCTCCATGGTGCGCTTCGCGTTCTCCTCGCGACGGGTCTGATCCGCCTTCTTCAGCTCGGCGAGGGTGAGGAAACCGTCCTTGTCGAGGTCCCCCGCCATCAGGCGCTCCGCCATCCGCTCGGGAACTTCGTCCTTGGCGATCTTGCCGTCTTTGTTGGCATCGAGGCGTGCGAGCATTTGCTCCGGGGTGTTGTCGACGCGTCCGCCCCGACGGCGATCTCCGCCGCGACCGCCGTCTTCACCGTCGCCGCCGCGACCGCCGCGACCGCCGCGGCCCCCGCGACCCCCTTCGGGCTGCGGCATCGCATCGATCTCAGCCGCGGTAATGAAGCCATCGCCGTCGGTGTCGGCGCCCTTCATCCGCTCCGCCATGAACTCGGGGAGCTCACTGATGGCAATCTTGCCGTCCCCGTCCTCATCCATGCGCTCGAGCATCCGCTGACCACGGCTCGGGGCCGGAGCGGGGTCATCTTTCTTCTCCGGGGTGGGCTTCGGGGCCGGTGCGGGCGTCTGGGCCGAAACCGGCTCGGCGACGGTGAAGACCGCCGCCGTGGTGAACGTCAGGGCGAGGTTGCGCAGCAAGTTCGATTTCACAATGCGATCCTTTCGGGGGGGACGCTCGCGGAGGTGTCCGGAAGTGCGGCCGGGGAGAGGAGTCTCTCCCGAGCCACTGCACCCGATCGAACCCCGGGAGGTCGAGGACGGTTTCGGGGCTCTCTGGAGATCGGTAAACCCCGGGGTGTCATCCTGGGTAGGCTCAAGCGACAAGACTTCTCTCCCCACCCCACCAGCCCCCCCGCTTGCGTTCCACGGGGTCGAATTGCGATTTCCGGGGTCTCCGGTCCCCGCGGTTCCAGGGCCCGACCTCCAGATCCCCGCCGGGGAATTGGTCCTTCTCGGCTCCTACGCCACTTCGAGCAGGTACACCCCGAACAGACGATCCTCGTCGGTCCATTCGGCGCGACAGCGGAACCCCGCCTCGCGGGCGAGCACTCGGAACTCAGACGACGAGTACTTGTAGCTGCACTCGGTCCGGATCGTCTCGCCAGAGGTCAGCTCGACCGGAGTCTCCCCCACCATCACGGTCTGATCGGACTCGCTCTCGAGGTGCATCTCGATGCGCCCCCTCGCTTCTGAGTACACGGCGCGATGGGTAAATCGGTCGAGATCGAAGTCGGTCCCGAGTTCGCGGTTGAGGTGACGGAGCAGATTGCGGTTGAACTCCGCCGTGATCCCTTCGGGATCGTTGTACGCGAGTTCGAGGATCGCCGCGTCTTTCTTGCGATCGACGCCGATGATGAGCGCGCCGTGCTCACCGACCGTCTGAGCGATGCGCGACAAGAACTCGATCGCGGCGTCCCTATGAAAGTTGCCGATCGTCGAGCCAGGGAAGAACGCGA
The DNA here is from genome assembly GCA_937876125.1 of uncultured bacterium. GTDB lineage: Bacteria > Planctomycetota > UBA8108 > UBA1146 > UBA1146 > JAFMMO01. The sequence goes on along the minus strand of CALEHF010000226.1, from coordinate 30,645 downwards.
CCTTTCGCCGCGCCTCGCGTCGCATCGGGGGAAGAGGAACGTGTCGAGTGTAATCTGCGCAAACCGGGAGCACCTCGATTGCGGGGTAATCGGCGGCGAGCTCCGCGGCTGCGGCGGCGACGTGACTTCCTGAGATATCGATCGGTACCACAGCGACTGGCTCTTCGAGCGCATCGAGGAGAAATCGCACCTTCACGACGCTGCCAGCGCCGTACTCGATGATCGCACACTCCGGACCGCACATGCGCGCCATCGCCTCGGCGGAGTCTTCGAGGATCCGGTGCTCGGTGCGCGTCGGGTAGTACGCATCGAGAGTGCAGATCCGATCGAACAACTGCGATCCGAGCTCGTCGTAGAACCACTTGCAGGGCAGTGTCTTTTGATCGGTTTGGGTCAGGCCGATCGCGACCTCTTCCAGCTGAGTGCGCAGGTGGGAACGGTGCTCGAGTAGTTCAACTTCTCGTCGACTCATCGTTTCCTCGCCAGACGCACGCCCGAGAACTGGAATCGAGTCGGGGGGTGCCAGAAGTTCCTGTACGTGGGGCGTACATGCCCAGCGGGGGTCGCGATCGATCCGCCGCGAAGGACCATCTGCCCGCTCATGAATTTACCGTTGTATTCGCCCAAGGCGCCCTCCGCCGGCGCATAGCCCGGATAGGGTCCGTAGGCACTTTGGGTCCACTGCCAAACATCGCCATACATTTGGGTGAGGCCGGGAGCGCCCGCGGGGGCGGGGCCGGGGTGGAAGCGGTTCGACTCGGCGAACCGTCCCTCGACAGGAACGTCTTCCGCCGCGACTTCCCACTCGAACTCGGTCGGGAGCCGCGCCCCCGCCCAGCGAGCGAACGCATCCGCTTCGAAGTAGCTGAGATGGGTGACGGGCTCCGACCGATCGATCGGCCGACGACCCGAAAGTGTGAACTGCGTCCATGCGCCGTCGTCTTCGCGCCAGTAGAGGGGAGCCTGCCACCCGAGGTCGCGCACTCGCGCCCACCCTTCGGACAGCCACAGGGAATGAGTGCGGTAGCCGCCATCGTCGATAAAGGCGAGGTACTCCCCGGCGGTGACCGGGCGTGTCGCCAACTCGAAATCGCCGACCAGGACGCGGTGGCGCGGCCCCTCGTTGTCGAACGAGAACGGGCTCTCCTCGGCGTCACCACTCTTGTCGAAGCCGATCTCGCACACCTGTTCGGGGAACGCGATCCATTCCAACGGAGATACGAGTGAGTTCGGCGCGTCAGCGCGCTCCCGGTAAATCGGCTCGACGAGATTCTGCGAGAGCACATGTTTCAGGTCTGTGACCATCAACTCTTGGTGCTGTTGCTCGTGCCGCATCCCCAACTCGAAGATTGCCCGACAAGCGGAGTTGTCGAGGAGCCCCCGCTCGATGAGCTGCGCGATGCCAACATCGATCACCCGCCGGTACTCAAGAACCTCGGCGAGGGTCGGGCGCGAGAGCAGGCCGCGCTCTGGGCGGGAGAACTGTGCGCCGACCGAGTTGTAGTAGGAATTGAAGAGGGACTCGAAAATCGGCTGGGGAGATCGGTAGCCAGTGAGGTGCGGGGTGAGGAGGAAGGTCTCGAAGAACCAACTCGTATGGGCGAGGTGCCACTTGGTCGGGCTGACATCCGGCATCGTTTGGACGACGGTGTCCTCGACCGCGAGAGGGCTCACGATATGTTCGGTCCACGTCCGGATCCCGCGGTAACGGACGAGATCGCTCTCGGTCGCGCCCTCCGCGATCGCTCGGATGGACTCGATGGCAGTGGAATCGATCGTCACGACGGCTCCCGGTCCGGTTTTGGGTGACCGGCGATCGTAAGGGGATGCGCGGCCGGCATCAAAGAGTCGTCGCGAACCCGCGAACTTGTCTGTAAGCACATTAGCTGCAGGAGTTTAGGGCATCTCCGGCCGGCGAGATCGCGCCACTTTCACGACTTTTTCGCTCCCGAGACGCTCACTCTTCGCCGCAATCTCACCGCTCGCGCGAAGAGACACTGTCGCTGAATCGCCCCTCGTCGTAGGTTTGGGGGCGAACGGCTCGGCGTTGGACAGGATCAACCGGAGGCTCCCGCGTGCGCGAACTCTTCCCCTTCCTACCCCCGCAAGGTCCGATCCCGCCCGAATTCCACACCGAGTGCGGCGATGGTCCGTTTGTGAAGTGTGGGGTTTGCGCCGAGGAGCTCGCTCTGCGAGTCGGATACTCGATCGTCAAGGAGCACCGGTGGGATCGCTGCATCTTTGAGTTCGCGATCTGCTTCGACTGCTCCGATGACCTGTCCGGTTGCCTATCGGAGGATTCGGAGGCGAAACTCCGCGAATGGTTCGGTCACTCCGAGCTCGGTGGCGCATCGGACGCATGCACCTTTTGCGGGGTCGAGGCGGCGACCCTCGAGCGCCTGTCGACACGCATTATCTGTCGTGGGGATGACTGGATCGCCGGGCCGGAAGTCTGCTGCGGCGACTGCGAGGCGACGATCGAGTCGCTGCTCTCGAAGGAGACCAAAGGGGACTACGAGGACTGGTTCAAAGAACACATTCCTGGGCTGCCCACGTCAGACATCGACCTCGAGGCGCTCCTCACCCGATTGTGAGGAGTCGCGACTACTTCCCTAAATCAAACCTCGAGGTGGACCGCGTAGGTCTGGTCGGCACCGACCCACAACTCCTCGGTGGCTGATCCGCATGAGACTTTGACATGCCCGAGGGGCGCATCGATTTCTGCTTTGCCGTCACGATCCGTGCGGCTCTGGTGTGCGCCTCAAGTGAACCCGCACGACTTGAACGTGACGCTCTTCCCCGTCAGGGGCCGCCCGTCCTCTAGCCGTCGGACCGTCACGGTGACCTGCCCAGTCAAGAACACTTCATGGGAGTAGATCGACTTCTCCATCGCACCCTCTCTAGTTCGGCGGTACGGAATGATTCAAGGCGGGCAGCCATTGACTCCTGAGTGAAGCACCCAGCTTAAACGGTTCCGCCCCCGGGGGATAGCGCCCGCTCGGGCCGCCAAAGAGCTGCGCCCGCTCGAGCCCACCAAAAACCCGAAACCTCCCACCCCTCCCCCGACACTAGCTCCCTTGGAGGCCTGTTCAGAACAACCAGAGCAACCCTGCGCAGGCCATGGGCTCCCACGCTTCGAACCGAGCGACCGCGTTCTCCCACATCCGGAGAGCGTCGGCTGTCGGTTTGGAGCATCCGTCGGGGCGATGTCCGCCCCGAGGACTCCTCGTTTCGCCGAGAGGGTGGCCCATGCGCAGGTTCTTCCGTCGATCCCATGTTCCGTCTCGACTGCGTCTCCTCCATTCCGCCCGACTCCTCGCCATCGCCATCGCCATCGCGGCGGTCGCGCTCGTTCCTTGGGTCGCGCCGAGGGCCGCGGGAATCAGTGCGCAGATCGTGGTTCCCGGTCCGACCCCCGGCCCGGGTCCGATCCAACCATTTCCGAACCAGCCACGCGCCAACCAGTTCGGCGCATTCGAGGCTCCCCCCTACAAGTACGACCAAGTGCGTGGGGAGCTGGTGAACCTCGAAACACAACAAGTGAAACCGATCGCGATCACGGCGGACAGCCGGATCATCGCGGTCGCGAATGATGCCGACGGCCGGGTGGTCTTCCTCGGCCCCGATCTCGCGTTTCTCGGCGAGACTCGCGTGGGGCAGGGAATCTGTTCGATCATCGAGCGCCCTGGTATCGGATCGGACGTGGGCGAGTTCTGGGTGACGATGAGTCACCAGACCGCCACCATCGTCATCAGTCGCACCACGTTCCGGATCACTGACGTCATTCGCCCGGCGATTCCGAACGGTCAAGTCGGAGCGGGGCACGCGAGCACCCCGATGGGGATCGACTTCAACCAAGAAGTGTTCACCGACGCCGACGGGACCTTCGTCCCCATCGGAGCGCGCGCCTACATCGCGGCGAAGCACACGAATTCACTGATCGTCGTCGACGCCAACCTGAAGTCCGTGTTGGAGGTGATCGAGTTGACGGCGATGCACAATGCATCCATCGCGCACTTGAACGAGCCGCGCTCGGTCACTTACTTCCAAGGGAGCATCTACGTCTCGTCCCACCTGTCGGGGAACCAGACGACTCCGTCGCAATCCGTCAACCCCGGCTCTCCTGGCCTCCCGCTCGGATTCGACAACGTCGACATCATCGATCTCAACAACGATCCGAACCGCTCACTCCCCGACTACGACGTCGCGGAGCTCGAGCTGTCGACCGGTCAGATCACCATGATCTCCGGGCTCTACACCGTTGGGTTCGGCATGATGGGGCACCAACACTCCGGTCGGATCGCGGTCGGATCATTCCGAAGCCGGAACGGAGAATTCACCGGTGAAGGAGCGTTCCCAGCGGGTTCCGTGGTGCAGAACGGGGTGGGAATCTTCCGCGTGAACAATCCCGCTCAAACGACCGGCTTCTTCGTGGCCGAAGATCTCGGCCCGCAGGCCGAGGATCTCGTGCTCCCGATCGATCTCACCGACGATGCGCTCGGCCGGATCTACGTCGCGGCATACGGAAACTCGCGGGTGGGAGTCGTCCAGCCGACCGGCGCGTACTTCGGGTCGATCGACACCGACGACGGTCCGGCGGGCGTCGCGATCGCGCGCGGCGGCAAGCGGCTCTACGTCTACTGCCGGATCGAGGGGACAGTGCAAGTGTTCGATATTGCGAGCATCGTCTCCCCACCCTCCGCTCCCTTGGCCAGCTTCGACCTCTTCGATCCGACCTTTGTGAACGTGAAAGAGGGTCGCCGGATCTTCAACACTCCAAACTCAGGCAACGGCGCGACGAACTGCGCCTCGTGTCACCCGGAAGCGCGCAAAGATGGCTTGGGTTGGCAGCTCTCGAAGTTCTTCGATGTTGCACCGGGGCCGGCAACCGAGTTCAAGGACTTGAAGGGAGTGATGGTCACGCAAGACCTCCGCAACCTTTGGGGCACCGCTCCGTACCACTGGCGCGGTGAGCAGCCCGATATCGAATCGTTCAATGGCGCGTTCGTGAATCTGCTGAAGGGATCACTCCTGTCTCCCGGAGACATGGATTTGATGAAGAGCTACATCTTCAGCTGCTACTACCCACCGAACCCGCTCCAGCAGATGAGCCGTGTGTTCAGTGCCGAAGGGAAGGACGGGTTCCTCCAGTTCATCACTGACCCAGTGCGCTGCAACGTCTGCCACCTGCTTCCGACCGGAACCGATTGTTCGATCACCGAGGCGATCCTCGGTTCCACCTCACCGCGCTCGGTCGAATCGGCCCAGCTCATCGGCGCGTGGTCGAAGGAGTCGGACATTATCAACACCGACAACATCTCGCTTCCGACCGACGAGTTCCCGCTCGCGCCGATGACCGGGTTCGGCATGCAGCACGAAGGAGTTTTGAACGACATCAGTCAGTTCAACCGCTTCTTCTTCGCAGCGAAGACCGACCTTCCGGCATTGACCCAGTTCGTGCACGAGCTGGACAGCGGTCTCTCCCCCTTCAGTAGCTTCTGCCGCATGTGGACTCAGGCGAATGCCACCGCGGTGGGTCGAATTGTTAATTACATGATTCCGCAGGCGACCGCCATGAACGGCGACCTGGTCGCCACCGGTCGAATTCGCCCGAGCGGCGTCTGGATCGATGTCGGGCTTCTCTACGATCCGTCGATCACCGCGTTCCGCGCAGATACGACGAGCCTCGGCACCTTCACGTTCGCCGCCTTGAAGACCCTGGTCCAGAACGGCGACGCCGAGCTGTTTCTGTACGGAGTGCCGTACTGGTCGGGAGAGCGGATCGCGCTCGACCGCGATCGTGACGGAGTGCGCGATGGCGACGAGCTCACCCAAGGCCTCGACCCCCAGAACCCCGACACCGATGGCGATGGACTGTGGGACGGCTACGACCCGCAACCGCTCAATCCGTCGATCGGTGTTCTCTCCGTCAATGCGCCGATCGTGATCCCGAGCAGTTTCGAGGTGGTTTTCGAGAACACCAGCAACATCAAGTTCGCGTACTCGACCAACCAGCTGTCGCCGTCGCGGATCGAGTTCGGTGAAACGCCAGCGCTTGGAACCTTCAGCGGAGACCCGCTTCTACCCACCTTCGCCGCGAACGACTCGAACCTGTGGAAGACGAAGCACATGGCGTTCATTCGCCCGCAGCTGTCGCAGGGAGTCGAAGAGCTGAATGACGGAACGATGTACCACTTCGCGATCTGGACCCAGGGTCAGAACGGGGTCACGCTGGTGACTCCGGGTACGATGTTGGTCGCCGCGCTGCCGCAGACCGTCACTGATATCCAAACTCCCAACCGGCGCGTCGGCTCGATCGTCCTGACCTCGACCGACAACGGCAATGGCACGTTCACCTACGACGCGACGGTCCAGCTGGTCATGAACAATGGCAGCCCGACGGGAACGCCGTGCCTCGCGGGTCGCTTCGCGATCTACGACTCGAACGGGTTCTTCACGACGACCGCGAGCAGCGCACAGACGGCGGCGAACGGAATCGCGACCTTCTCGATCACCACGAGCGTCGGTGAACAGGTGACGGGGGATCGGGTCTGTTTCGATCTGCCGATGGTCATCGACACGATCAACTGTAACGGTACGTTGGCGACCCTCACCTTCCCCGGCCAATGGTCACCGGGACCGAGCAGTCTGGAGACCACTGCGCCCTGAAGAGTCTGGCTCAGCTTTGTGAGCGGGGGAGCCACCGAGGGGCGGCTCCCCTGTTCCTCTTGTTCTGGGGGTGGCGGCGGGCTTGCAACGCCGCTGAGGCTGCGCCGTCCCTGGTGTGCTCTCGATGAGCGATTCACAGCGCGACACACCTCCCCAGGGAATCGACCTCACGGTCGGTTCCCTGTTTCAGTCGGTTCCCAGTTTCAGTCCTGGCCCCGGCACGTTGGCGAGAGCTCAGGGGGATCGTTGGGAGAGGGAGGACTTGGGGCTACGCGTATGGATCGACGGTCGCGAGGTTCTTCTTCTTGAGCTTCTCCGGAGGATCCGAACTCCGCAGCGCATAGACGCTGACGATCGCGAGGGGGATGGTCACCCGCAATGTCTCGATGACCTTCACCGGGACCGCTTTGACCACTGCCACGGTGCCCTCTAGGTTGTCGACAAAGTCGGTCCCCTCGGTGCCCCCGAACACGTTCATGGCGAGCACGAAGAGGATGCCGGAAACGAACGGGAATGCGAGGGTGGCGAACACCGGCCCCAGCAAACCGTGGGCGCGGATCGCGGGGCGGATCACCCAGGCACCGACGAAGACCGCGGCGAGCCCGGGGAGGAAGAAATAGGTATCGGCCGCGACGCGGGGATCGATGGCCGGCATGATCGCTGCCCCGATCGTCAGCCGCAGCGCAATGTATGCGACGACGGCGATCGCTATGGACACAAAGAAGTATCGGAGCAAGAACCCTCCTCAGCTGAGTGTTCGCTCCCCCCTGGGCCTCGTCGAGGCCGCGCCCACGAGATCTGTGGGCACTGAAGAGAACACCGCAATGAAGAGTAGCATCCCCCCCTCGGAACAGTCGACCCGGGTGGGTTTGGTGCACCTGAGGAGGGCGTAGAGGCCGATCCCCCTCGGCCCCTGTCCCGTCATCGAACGAGCCGGTACACTGGAGAAACTACACACACCCACTCACGCGAGGAGGCCTCGATGCAGCGCAGAACTCCGCTCTTCGCGACCATCTGTACCGTGTCGGCACTCTGCCTCACACTGGTGGCGTGGCTCTCCCCGGCCGGGCCCAAGGGGTGTACGAAGCTCTGACATCCCCGAGCCGGCGGGGGCCTGCGGGCCCGACCCGACCTACGAGCCAAACTTCGGGTGCGCTAGTTACTCGGCCTGCCCGTAGACTCAAACGATGGGAGCCTGATGACCGCAGCCACGATCCGTGTCTCTCCCGCTTTGGTGTTCGCGCTCTTGTTTCTCGCGCTCCTGTTTCTCGCGTTCGGGGCACCGCTCCCCGAAGCGAAGGCGCAAATCACGCCGGCGCCCATCCAGTTCGAGGCGACGTCCATCCCGGTCGGGCTCTGCCCCGCCGAAGTCACTCAGGCCGATCTCGATGGCGATGGCGATCTCGATATCATCTTCGCGAACCATCACACCCATGATCTGCGCGTGCTCACCTCACTCGGCGGGGGGGTGTTCGTCCCGGGATCGATCACTCCGGTTCCTGGCTTCAGTGTCGCACACCCGATCTCGCTGACTCTCGGCGATTTCAACGGCGATGGTCTGATCGATGCCGCGGTCGTGGGTCATGAGAATAACGAGGCGACTCGCTTTCTCGGAGACGGGCTCGGCGGCTGGTCGAGCGCCCTCGCGATCCCCGTCGGCCTCTATCCGCTTCACATCGATTCGGGTGATTGGAACGAGGACGGGTTCATCGACTTCGTCACCGCGAACCGCGATGAGGACACGCTCTCGTTGATCTTCGGAAACGGGGACGGGACCTTCGCGCCGCACGTCACGATTCCCGCCGGGGACGGACCGACTGCAGTGATCGCGGCCGATCTCGACGGCGACAACCACGACGATCTCGTCGGTGTGAACTCGTTCGGGGGCACGCTCTCGATCCACTACGGACTCGGAAACGGCACCTTCGAGGCAGCGACGCAGATCACTGGTTTCCCGACTGCCTCGTCGGTGATCGCCAGTGACCTGAACGGCAACGGTGTCCTCGATCTGGTCGTGACCCACGTCGATGCCGCGCAGGTGATCCCCGGGCTCCCCGGCCGCCTGTACGGAACTCCGACCGTGGTGATGACAGGCGGGGGACCGCGGTCCGTGATCGCGACCGACCTGCTCGGCTCATCGGCACTCGACCTCGTGATCACGCGCCCCTTCCAGGATCAGATCGTGATTCTCGAAGGGGATGGCCTCGGTGGGTTCCAGATGACGGGCTCGGTCCCGACTGAAAATGGCCCGTGGGCGATCAGCGCGGCGGACTTCGACGTCGACGGCCTGACCGATCTCGTCGTCACCAACGAGGTCGAGCACACAGCGCTCATCCTCCTCAACCGTGGCCCCGGCCCTCAGTTCATCCGCGGCGACGAGAACCAGGATGGTGCGATCGACATCGCCGATCCGATCCTCACTCTGCAGCGTGCATTTATCATCGCCGGACAGAACCCCTTCCCTTGCCGAGAGTCGAGCGATGGGAACGACGACGGCCTGGTGAACATCGCCGACCCCATTTTCATTTTGGGGGTCTTGTTCAGCGGTGGCGGACCGATCCTTCAGCCCGCGGGGATCTGCGGGATCGACCCGACCGCGGATCACTTGGAGTGCGACAGCTTTTCGATCTGTCCGTAGTGGGGAGACCTCTGCGCCCTCGCGGATGATCCGGAAAGAAGCTAGAATGGGCCGAGTTCGTGGCTCTGCTCGCCCCATCCGATTCTGGAGGTCCTCATGATGCTGCGTTTGTTCGCGCAAGCCCTCATCGCGTTGTGCTCGATCGTCATTCCGATCCACGCGCTCGCTCAGACCTTCACGATCTCGATCGACCCGGTGGTCATCCCCTACGACCCTGCGACCGGGATCGGGTCTGCGACGACCACCCTGCGGATCGTCCAAGACATTATTGGGGGGATCCCCATCGCTCAGACCGCGGGCTTCTCGTTCTCGTACTCCCACGACTCGGCGATCTTCCAGAGCGTCGCCCTCGAGTTCGGTGGGCCGCTCCTCGATCTCAACGGGGGGAGCGGACCGGGTCTCGGAAGTATCGACCCATTTCCCGATGGCGGGACTGCCGGCGCTATTTTCAGTATCGTCGGGGCAGAGACGATCGCGTTCGGCGCACCCACCGCGGTCGCCACGCTGACGATCGCCACCACCCCTGCCGCATGGATCGGAAACTCGGGCGGAGGAATCGGCAGCTTCTCGCCGACGAACCCGGCGGGGGTGAGCCCACCCATTGACGACTTCATGGTCATCGGAGCGACATCGTTCCCGCTGGTCTGGGACTTCCCCACGATTCAGTTCGTGCCGATCGATGTGTTCTTCCTCCGCGGCGATGCCGACGGCGACGGTTCGGTGATCGCGATCGGGGATGCGATCACCATCCTCGGCGGGCTCTTCAGCGGTGGGACGATCGCGTGCGAGTCCGCCGCCGACACGAACGGCGATGGTGTGCTCGACCTCGCGGATCCGATCTACCTCCTCAACTACGGCTTCGGAGGCAGCGCGCCGCCGCCGGCGCCGTTCCCCGCCTGCGGGTTCGTCAACGGGACCCCGCTCGGGTGTGGTCAGTCGGGGTGCTGATCGGGTCGTGATCGCGGGAGATTCTGATGCGAGACGCAACGGTGCGGCGTCGGCCAAGATGACAAACGGGCTCGCACCGCGATCGGTGCGAGCCCGTTCTTCGTTCGAAGGGATCGAAACTTCACTCCCTCGGCTCAGAAGCTTACCGCGGATCGGTCCCTTCCGCCTCTGCCTCAGCGACCACCGCGTCGTAATCTTCGCCTTGGATGAACGTCTCCCCTTTGTACGTCTTCGCGAAGAAGAAGTAGATGACAGTCGCTCCACCCATCATTGCGGTGAAGAACCAGTAGTACGTCGCGCCGTCGAGGATCGTGGAGCCGTCATCGTTCTTGAAGATCTCCATGACGAGGTTCACGCCGGAGACATAGAAGTTTCCGAGAGAGACTCCGAGGAAATAGACCCCCATCACGAAGCTCTTCATGCGCTTGGGGCTCTGGGTATACGCAAACTCCAGGCAAACGATCGACACCAGAATTTCCGCGCTAGTGAGCACGACATACGCGATGAACTGCCAGCCGATGTTCGGCATCTCGGAGAGGTACGGTGCGATCTGCCCGTCGGTCCACCCGGCAGCTCGCGCAGTCTTGACGACTTCTGCGAGTGTGCGGGGCAACTCACCGTTCCCGAGCGAGGACCAGAGGGCCGGCGCGGACTCCGCGCCGACGAAGGACGCGGCAATCTGCCCGTTCGTCCAACCCGCATCGCGCGCCGCGGTCAAAATGTCGGCGAGGGCGGCGGGCATCGTTTCGGTGCTTCCGATTCCGGCCCAGATCGCCTGGGCAGACTCAGGACCTACGAGGAGCGGGGCGATCTGCGCATCGGACCAACCGGCGTGCTGGGCGACCGAGAGGATGCGTTCGAGATCGACCGGTGACTCATAGAGGGCCGCCCAGATCGATTGCACAGGATCGGCCCCGGAAAGGAACGGCGCGAGCACCTCCTCGGACCACCCCGCTGTCCTTGCCATCTCGACGACGGCATCGAGTGCTCCGGGATTCCCCCCGCCACCGAAGAGCGCGGTCCAGATCGCCTGCGCTGTTTCCGGCGCACGCCCGGAGATCACGGTCTCGATCAGAGCCGAGATCACGAACGCTCCGATCGTCAGCACAAAACCGATGCCAATTTTTCGCAGGGGAGTCACGTTGAAGAAGCGTCCCATGGTCGGGTAGACGAAGTAGGTGAAGACCGGAATGAGGAGCAGGATCAAGAGCGGATTCACCGCCTGGACTTGGCTCTCGAGCCAGTAGAACCCGAGAAACTGCCGGTCCATCCCCTCCGCTTGCAGCACCCACGCCGAGCCGGTCTGATCGAAGATCGCCCAGAACGCAGGCACGAAGATCAAGAAGAGCGGCGCGAGGTTGAGGAGCGCGCGCTTCCCCTCGGGACTGAAGGTCTCTTCCTTGAATCTCTTCCAACCGGTCGGCGGCACGTGGATGAAGCGCTTCCTCCCGCACCAGAAGACGAAGGTCGCGAGAGCCATCAAGACGCCCGGCAATCCGAACGCAGCCCACGGTCCGTACTCTTTGAGAAGGATCGGCGTCAAGATCGTGCTCGCCGCTGCGCCAAAGTTGATCGAGAAGTAGAACCAGTTGAAGATCATCGTGAGAAGATGCTTGTTCCCCTTCCCGAACTGGTCGCCCACGTGGGCAGAGACGCACGGTTTGATCCCGCCCGCGCCCACCGCGATGCAGAAGAGGCCGACGTACATCAGCGGCCGCATCCCATATGCCCCGGTCTCGGGCCCCACGTCCATGAGGGCGAGCGCTCCGTGGCCGATGCAGTACATCATGCTGATCCAGATGATCGTCTTGTACTTGCCCCAAATCACGTCGGCGAGGATCGAGCCGAGGATCGGAAAGAAGTACGCACCCGCCGTGAAGAGGTGATAGACCCCCTTCGCCTGCTCGTCGCTCATGTTGTCGGGCTGGCCGGTCGCGTCGAGGAGATACTTCGTCATGAAGACGGTGAGGATCCCCTTCATCCCGTAAAAGCTGAACCGTTCGGCCGCTTCGTTTCCGATGATGAACGGGATCCCGGAGGGCATGGTCTTCAGATCGGGATCGGGGACGGTGCGATGGGACATGGACACCTCTCGCTACGAACAGCCCACGACCGGTCCATCCGGGCGTCGGGGAGAGAAGACGCTACGCAATGCGGGTCGAGGGCTCAAGAGCGGGAACCGCCGGCTTCTTCTCCGGTCGGGCGCCCGCCGGCCACGGGTGACCCCCTCGTGACCCCACCCAGCGGCTCATCGGGCACAATAGAGCCCGCTCGACTCCACGCGAGAGGATCCGGATGACCCCACTCCAGGCGCTCCCCCTTGCCTCGTCGCTGCTTCTCCTCGGCATGTCCGTGTCCGCCGCGGGGGTTCCCGAGGACGAGATGGGGGGAGTCTCGACCGCGATCGTTGCCCTCGTCGACGGGTCGATCCTCCACGGGACGATTCTCCATGAAACCACCAGCCAAGGGGCTTGGAAGATCGACGGCGTGCTCGGCGAGCTCACCGTTCCGCTCTCCCTCCTCGGTCGTTTGGATCGGGTCGGCAACGAGGGCAGAGTCTTCACCGCGGCGCTCTCCTCGGGGGATCGAGTTACCGGGACCATCCGCGACCCAGCGCTCGATCTCGCGACGATCATCGGTACGCTCGACGTCGCGTTCGAGCACGTCACGAGCATCGAGATCACCGCGACCACACTTCCCGTTCCCCGTACTGGCCCCATCCTCCACCACGACTTTCGCGGCTACACGCCGAACGACTTCGCGGGGAAGATCGCCGACCTCTCCGGCCACGACCGTACCGGCCGCTTCGTCGGTTCCGACCTTCGCTCCCCCGGCCTCCTCGAGCACAGCTTCTTCGAGCATCGGTTTGACTCGGGGAGCCCGCTCTTCCCGACCGACACTCCATTCACGGTGGTCGTCACCTTTCGCACCTCGTGCACGGAGCCTTTGGAAATGATGCTGTGGAGCACGCACTACGCCGGCTCCGGCACCGACGGCGGCTGGCTCCAGGTCGACACCGAAACACACGGCGGGCGGTTGCGCTTCTTCCTCGGCCCCCAGCACACCGAGATCACGGGGGAGACGGTCGTCAATGATGGCCGGTGGCACACAGCGGTCGCGCGCTGGGATGGGCGGGCGATTCAGCTCTACCTCGACGGTGAGTGTGAAGGAACCGCGGTCACCTCGACTCCCATCATCTACACCCAACGCGCCCCGCTGCGTTTCGGGCACACCGCCTCGAACGGTGCAGTGCACCGAGCGGATGGAAGTCCGAAGAAGGAGAGCTACTACTTCCGCGGGGAGATCGGCGAAGCGTGGATCTATGACCGCACGCTCTATCTCGACGAATGCGGGCCGCGTGCAGAGAACGCGGCAGGCGAGAGCTCGGGAACGGAGTAGCCGTCCCGACGAAAAACGGGCGCACGCCGATAGAGCGTGCGCCCGTTCTTCTTCGGCGGCCTCAGATCAGCGAATGTCGCGGCTGAGCGTCACCGTGTGCAATTCGAAGCGTTGCTTTTCGAGAAAGCGAATGGCATCTGCATTCTCGGCACAGAGAGTCGCCTCGACCCGCGTGACCCCACTACGAGCGAGCGCATCGACGACCGCGCGGCACATCGTCTGGCCAATTCCCGCATCGCGAGAGTTGCGGTCGACGAACATCGAAGAGATCACTCCGACTTGCTCTTCGGCGAGCGAGGCGGGGCGGCTCTGAATCGTACCGAGGCAGTATCCGACCACCTGGCCCGACGGCTCCACCGCCACATGGAAGAACGTTTCAGCTTGCCCGAGGAGATCGTTCAGCTCTTTCCGCTGGGTGTCCACCGCATCGTCGGTAGGCTCGTGGCAGGAATGAAACTGCGATCGCATTTCTTGGAGAGCACACCAAAGGCGTGCCACGGATTCGAGATCGGCGACTTCTGCCGCTCGGATTGTCAGAGTGCTGCTGATCACTAGATGAGTCTCTCGATCGACCTGGGGTCCTTCGACTGCCGGTCTCGCGCCGGCTCGCTCCGCCACCCCACTGTTTTCGGCGACGACGATGGTCCACTTGAGGTCGCCAGCAGAAGTCTCAGTCGTCGAAGATTTTCGCGCGGCGCGGCGCGCACGAGATGAGCATCTCGTAAGTAAAGTCTTGTTCACTCCGGAGTGCCGAGGCCCTCACGAGAAGCCGAGAAACCGAGGATTCGAATCGGCAGTTCGATCGCAGCGGGGAGCATTCAAAGGGATCGAATCGGCGCGGCGCGCGCGAAAAAAAACTTGGGGCTCAAGAACGAGGGGGGGCGATCAAGCGGGCGTGGGCACGCGCTCCCAGGTGACGAAGGAGTAATGATATCGGTTCTTCTCGTCGGGCTCGAACGCAATGCGCGAGACTTCACGAAAGTTCATGCGGTCGATCTCGGGAAAGAACGTATCCCCCGTGAAGGCGCCCTCGACCTCGGTGATCACGAGCCGGTCGGCGGAGTCGAGGAAGAGCCGGTACACTTCCGCGCCACCGATGACGAAAAGCTCGGTCTCATCCGCCGCGCACTCGATCGCCTCCGCCACACTCGCAACTCCGTGGACTCCTTCCGGCAATCGGTCGGGAGAACCGGTCAAGACGAGGTTCCGCCGCTTTGGCAGAGGACGCCCGATCGAATCGAACGTCTTCCTCCCCATCAAGACCGTATGTCCAAGGGTCATGCGCTTGAAGTGCGCGAGATCGGCGGGGAGACGCCAGGGAAGGTCTCCGTCGCGTCCGATGACCCGGTCGGGGCCGATCGCGGCGATCAGGGTGATACGCACTAGACGGCCACCGGTGCGCGGATCGCCGGGTGGTACTGATAGTCGTCGACGCAGATGTCCTCGTAGTGCACATCGTCGATATCCGTGAATTCTCTCCCCAACCGGAAGGTGGGAAGCGGATACGGCTCACGAGAGAGCTGCGTCTTCGCCGCCTCGACGTGATTCTCGTAGAGGTGCACATCCCCAAACGTGTGAATGAACTCTCCCACTTCGAGCCCGGTCACCTGGGCGACGAGATGCGTGAGGATCGCGTAACTCGCGATGTTGAACGGCACTCCGAGGAAAATGTCGGCGCTCCGCTGATAGAGCTGGCAGGAGAGCCGCCCCTGCATCACTTGGAACTGGAACATCGTGTGACACGGCGGCAGCTTCATCGCATCGACCTGAGCGGGGTTCCAGGCGCTGACGATGAGGCGGCGCGAGTCGGGGTTGGTGCGGATCTGATCGATGACCCCTGCGAGCTGGTCGATGGTCCCGCCGTCGGGGTTCGGCCAGCGGCGCCACTGCGCGCCGTAGACCGGACCGAGCTCGCCGGTCTCGGGATCGGCCCACTCGTCCCAGATCTTGACGCCCACCGCCTGCAGTGAGCGCACGTTGGTCTCTCCGCGGATGAACCAGAGAAGCTCGTGGATTACCGACTTCAGGTGGATCTTCTTGGTGGTGACGACGGGGAGGCCGGCGGCGAGGTCGAACCGCAGCTGAGCGCCGAACAGGGCGCGGGTGCCGGTGCCGGTGCGGTCGGACTTCTGGACTCCGGTGTCGAGGAGTGTCTGCAGCAGGTCGAGGTAGGTGCGCATCGAACCAACTTTCGCGCCAGAGGAGCGAGAAGTTTCGCCGATGTCAGGAGCGCATGCTACGGAACCGTACAAGAGGCGGCGGGGGCGAGTCTTAGCAGTCTGTTGGACTGGTCGTACTTCGAGTTTAGCCGGGGCTAGCTTTCGAAGGAGTCGCCGTCGAAGTGGATGACTTCATCCGCGAGATCGTCGAGTCGCTCCTGGATGTACTTTCGCGCGTCCCCGATCGCCTGGTTGTAGACCGGCGGCCCGAGCCTCTCGAGAAAGAAGTCGATCAACAGCTCCGCCTTCAATTCCCCGATCTCCTCGCTGTGCTGATCGAAGAAGTGAGATTGCAGGGCGCGGAGAAGGGCGGCTCGGCGCTCGTCGGTGAGTTTGAGTTTATCGTTCATGGGGATTGCTCTCTTTGGGGCCGAAGCGGCAAATGAGCGATCTTCCGGAGGTGGCTCGGGCGTGTACTAACAACCGTTCTGAGCAGGACAGATGAGCGTGTCCCCGATCGAAGGATCGTTGCCGCACGCGCCGAAGGGGGGCGGGAGAGGCGCGGGGATCGGACTGAAGAGCGAATTCAGGATCGCGATCGCATCCGCAATGTTCAGGTTTCCGTCGTCGTTCCCGTCACAGGAATCCTGACACGGGACCGGCGGTGGATTGCCCTGCGCCGGAAAGAGAACCGACAAGAGGAAGATTGCATCGGCGATGTTCGCCGACGCGTCGTCATTGCAGTCGCCACGCCTGAACTGCACGGTCGGATTGCCTCCAGAGAGCGTCAAACTCCACGCGCGCACCCGGTGCGCCTCCGCCTCTCCGCCGGTTGACGCGGTGAAGCCGAGATACGCGCTGGTTCCGCTCACCTCCGCGACCAAGTCGATCGCCACCGAGAGCACCGGGGTCACCAAGTCGTCGAAGTAGACGTTCAAGGTGCCGGGAGAGCCGGGGAGGTACACAACGCGCGCGGTATGGACGCCGGCGATCGGCGCGATGGCACTGGTGGAGCCGAGCGAGAACTGATGGTCACTCGAGTTGGGGAGCGCTCCGCGGGTCTGCACGCTCAGGTGATTCGAGGATGGATCGTTGAAGTTCGTGTTCGAGAAGTCGTCGAACTCGATGGCCACGCTCGACGGAATCCCCTCGTTGGGAGTCGTGAGGAATCCACCGTACCCGAGCGCCGCCGCGTGGTTCCCGAGTGCAGTCGCGCCCCCGTTCTGAATCACGAAGGCGGAGCCGTCCGCCCCTCCGGAAGCGAGGGCGTGCTCGATGGTGAACGTGGTATCGAATCCCGCCGAGATCGGCTGGGGGGTGTCGGTCCAAAGCGCGCCCTTTTGGCTCAACACCTGAGAGGTCAAGTTGACGAAGGGACCCGACGGTGACGCGTCCTGTACAAGCGTCAGCCCGGCAAGGGAGCTGAAGTCGGTGTAATCGAAGTCGGCGTGGACTGGGCTCGCCGTCGCGAAAAATAGTGCGACCGCTCCCACAATCCATTGCATCATTCGCAGCATGTCAGAGCCCTTCAGCGTTCCGTCGCGAGCGAACACGCGCGGTTGTTTCTGGTACACGACGTTCGTCGCAAGAGGGCGAGTGTACCGCAGCTGACACCCCTCAGCGACGCAGAGAGTGCTTGAATGCGGTGTAGGAGCGGCTCCGTGGCGGTCCTCCCCCGGGAGGAGGCGCTGCATCTCCCCCGGCTGATCCGTCATCGTTCGATCATGGTTTTCGGGGTGCCAGAAGATCATCGTGACTCGGAGCCCAGTTCCGCTACGATCGCGGGTCGCTCGAAGTCCAACTCCCCTCGGAACCACGCCTCGATGCGAGCCACTCCCTCTCCACGTCCTTCACCCTCCCGAGCACTCGGAGACACACCCATGCTGCACGCTTCCCAGACGACCGCTCGCTCGGTCCTCCGCATCTACCTCCTCGCTGGAATCGCGACCCTCGCCGGTTGCGGCAACACAGACTCCTCCGACGAGAACGCCGGCACTCTCGTCCTCGACACCAACCCTCCCGGCGCAGTTCTCGATGGGGCTTTCGGGGCGGGAAGCGGCCGCATTCTCCTGTCGGCGAACGAGAGCGAGGCGGTCGAGATCGTCGAAGACGCGAACGGCAACTTGGTGATCGCCGGAACGATCATCGATGGCGCCGGGGACATGCAAGTCGCGGTCTGGCGCTTGCTTCCGAACGGTGACCTCGATGGCTCCTTCGGCACCGGCGGCACCACCATCATCGATGTCTCGACGGCGAGCCCCGATCAAGACAGCGTGGTCGGAATGGCGATCGACGGGGCCGGGAAGATCGTCGTCGCGGGAACGGCAGATGGCACCGGCGGCGACCGAGATATCTTTGTCGCCCGACTCTTCTCGGACGGTCTCATCGATCTCGGTTTCGGGAGCGGCGGCGACGGAGTCGTCTACGCCGGCAACGACGCGACGATGCTTCACGACGACACCGCGGCGGATCTCATCATCGGAATCGGCGGATCGATCCAAGTGATCGGCAATAGCCGCATCTCCGGCACGACCGACATCGGCGAACTCGCCTCGTGGCGGTTCCTCAACGTCGGGCTCATCGACAATAGCTTCGCGAGCGGCGGACTGTTCCTCTCGGGCACGAACGGTGACCGAGGAGCCGCCGTCCTCAATGACTTGAGTGGTCTTTCGTACCTCATCGGTTCCCGGGGAGGGAGCCTCACCATTTGGCGCCTCCTCGCGACGGGCGCTCTCGACGCGGGCTTCAGCGCAGGCGGAATCTCAACGATCCCGGCGCCCGCGGGATCGCTGGTCCCTTTCGCCGCGACGGTCTACGACAACATCAGCTTCATGGTGGTCGGCCGTCGCACTGAATCGGGGATCACCGATCGCTTCTTCGCGACGCGGCTGTTCATCGACGGAACGCTCGAAACCGCGTTTGGAGTGGGCGGCTTCCTGAGCTTCGCGTCCTTCACTGGCGACAGCGGGGCGAACTCGCTCTCGGTCGCCCCATCGGGCCAGGTGATCACTGCGGGCGTGACGACTCTGCGCGACGCAACAACCGCGGCAAACTCGCCGGCAGGCGCAATGTGGCTGATCACCGCGGCCGGCTTCTTCGACCCCATCCTTGCCGGAGGCGGAGTCGCGCACCTCTCGAGCGCGAATGACTCAGGAACGACGGCGCGATCGGTCACCGTCGATAGTTTGAACCGACTCGTCGTCGCGGGCTCGGTCGATCTCGGAACTGGAACGTCCACCGCGGTGGTGTGGCGCACGCCCTAAATCAGAGGTCACGAGCGGAGTGCCCCAGCCATCGGTGCTCTCTGTCGTGACCGCTGATTTAGGCTTTTCCACAATGGACAGACTGAGGTCCATTGCTCTGTGGCGCGAGGGTGGAAAGCTCTCCGAATCGCGCCCTCCGATTGAGTCGCCCGCTCTATTCGTTCAGCCGCCGCGCGCCGCGCGCGCCACCTCCGCCGGCATCTTTGCGCGTGTTCCACTTTGCTCGGTACGCACTACGATCGGGTTCGACGTCCGATGGCGCCGGCGGATACGCGGTCATCGCGGCGAACGGGAGGGGTTCGACGGAGTCTGGAGTCGCCGTCAGCGGGTCGCGATCTTTGCAATAGCCGTGGGT
The DNA here is from genome assembly GCA_937876125.1 of uncultured bacterium. Classification (GTDB taxonomy): domain Bacteria; phylum Planctomycetota; class UBA8108; order UBA1146; family UBA1146; genus JAFMMO01. The sequence goes on along the minus strand of CALEHF010000226.1, from coordinate 11,214 downwards.
ATCGAGCAGGTAAGTGCGCAACGATCCGGCGGGGAGCGTCGGAAGCGCGTTCGCATCGCAGATCAGTTCGAGCTCGTCTCCCCCGCCCATCACGACGAATTGGTCGTCGATGACGGAGAGCAGCTCATCGACCCGGCCATACTTCGTGAAGAGGCCTCCCATCGGCTCGTAGCCGAGATCGGCGTCGCGCTCCGCGTAGTGATAGGTCGCGGGGAGCGCGCCATCGTCTGAGTACTCGCGGGGGTATCCACCAAAGCGCAACTCGGCCCGCAGGAGCGGCGCAACGTTCTGCGCGCTCGCCGCGACTTCACGCGCCGGGGCGAGGAAGATGCGATCCCAGTAGAGCTCCAAGTTGGTCGACACCTTGAAGCGGGTCGCGCCTTCGGCGATCGGCTTCGAAACATCGAGCACCATCGTCTTCGGCATCCCCGCCGGATAACCGATCTCGGTGCCGAGCAACTGCCAGTCGCCGTCCCCCCGGTCCCACCAGAAGCTCGGTGCCTCGAGCCGCCGCGCCCGACGATCATCGCGCTGCCACGCAGCAAAATTGATCCGTGAGTAGGGGTACTCGACCCAGCCATCGAGGAAGAGGTGGGTCGCCGGCGTGCCACCCACCTCCTTCGCGAACGTGATCACCCATTCCTCTGTTTCCGCGTACCCAACCAAGTCGTTGTCGAGAGTGCGCGGGGCCACGTACTGGCGGTCCACCGTCCAAAGCAACGCCGGGTCGAGTGCCCCCTCGCGATCATGGACCGCCATCGGAAAGCGGCGCTCTCGCTCGACGACCAAGAGCGCCGCTCCGGTCGGCGCGTCCCCGAGGACCGGGAAGTACTCGAACGGATAGACCTCGGTCCCCGCCGGGTGGTCGACTGCGATCAACTCGAGCCGATCGATGGTGCACGACTCCTGCATCGGCTCCATCACCGAAAGACGCAGCTCGCCCGCAATCGGTTGGAGGGTATTGGGAGCGATCCGCACTACCTCCGTGGGCTCCGGTGGCGCGAACTCATCGGGACCGATCCAGAAGCCGAGCCCGCCACCGCCCATGAAGTCGGTGATGAAGCGATACTCGCGCCCGTCCCAGGTAAAGAGCACCGGGCAACTCGAAGATTTCCGCTGCACCTCTTCGATCCGCGCGCAGGTGTCGAGTGCGAGCTCGCTCTCCGCTTGGCTGACCCCATCGGGCCAGAGCACGTAGGCCCAACTCAGCTGGTCGCGACCGGCGATTCCTACGATCAGCGGTGCGAGGCCTTGGGCGCGATATCCGATCGCCCCCTCGAAGGTCCGCCCGACGGTCAAGTCTCCGGCGCGCAGCTCGACCCGCGCCCCGTATCCGAGCAGATTGGTGCGGCGATCGGTGTCGTCGCGCACACCGCCGAAGTAGAGGCGGAGCGCATGATACTCAGCGGGGTTGGAGAGCGGATTGGTGGTGTTCCTGAGGAAGTGAGGCACGCCGGCGGCGTTGATCACGATCACATCGGGATCAAAGTCGTCATCGACATCGCCGATCACCAAACTTTGCGCATCGACCGAGACCATCGTGACCACTTCGAAGAGCGCCGCACCCGTATTGCGCAGAATCCACACCCCACGGGGTCCGGCGCCGCTCGCGCAGGCGATCGCGAGATCGAGATGACCATCGAGATCGAAGTCTGCGGTCGCGAGGGCAGTCACCGGTCCGGGAGCGGGGAGCGCGCCTTCGCCGCTCGGAGCCACACCCGCCTCGGTCAGCTCACCAAACGCACGGCCGGTCCCTCTCCCGATCCGGATCCACGCCGCCCCATCGAGATCGGACACGAGGATGAGATCGTCGATCGCATCGCCATCGAAGTCGGCGATGACGGAGTGCGCTCGGGTCGCAATCACCTCCGGGGGAGCCCAACCCTCTGGGCAGAACTCGAACTTCCACTCGGGCGCATTCGTGATCGCCCGGAGGTACGGCGCGCTCGCGTCGGTGAAGACGAGATCCGCGTCGATGTCGCTGTCGATGCTGCGTGCCGCGACCAACCGGGCCGGACCGGAGCCTTCGAAGGGGAGCGCGGGGACCCCGGGCGCTCGTAGGGTGCGCCCCTCGTTGAGAGCGATCACCGGCGCGCCGTTTTCGGGAACGATGAGAAGATCGAGATCTCCCTCGAGGTCGAGGTCGACGAGACGCACCTCGGCGATCGGTCCCAGCTCGGGGATCGGAAGGACCTGCAGAGTGGTGACCGTGGGGACGGGAACGCCCTTCAGCGTGTAGACATGAATCTCCCCCATCCCCGCCGTGACGAGATCGGGGACGCCGTCCTCATTGAGATCCCCCACCGCAAACGTGCTCGCGGTCAGAAACTCAGGAGGAGCGTCGTGCGCGACCGGGGCCCCCTTGCCGAAGGACCAGATCTTCGGCTCGCGACCCAAAATCCACAGGTCGGGAATGCAGTCGAGATCGAGGTCGACGAGGGCGTGCGGCCGCTCCGCCGAGATCACCGGCGTTCCGAGCGGAATCGGTGCGGCGAAGGAGATGGGAAGCGCACCGAGGAGTGCGGGAAGCGGGTAGTTCCAGTCGCGGATCGCCCGCGAGAGGTTTCCCTGCTCGGTGTACTTGTAGGACTGCGTTCGCGCGCGACCGGAGTCGCGCAGGGTTTGATTCAGTTCGAGAATACGCGCAGCGTCTTCGTCGCGCCCGGCCACCCGGTAGCAGCGGTGCAGATTGTGAGAGGCGCTGAGCAGAGTGGGGTCGAGGCGGAACGCGAGCTCGAAGTACGGCAGCGCTTGGCTGAGTTCCTCGGCTTGGGCCAGGCCGATGCCGACGTTGTAGTTCGCGTCGGAGTCGTGGGGAGCGAGCTCGACCGCACGACGGAATTCCACCATCGCCCGGGGCTCGTTCCCCAGAAAACGATGCGCGATCCCGAGGTAGTACGCGACGTGTGGATCGTAGGGGGAGAGCGTCCGCGCCTCCTCGAAAGTGACGATCGCACGATCGACCCCCGACTCCGCCTGGTTCAGCTGGGCCACGGCCAAGTTGAACCGCGGAACGAACTCCTCGGGGGCGTACAGCACAACCCTCGCGAGCACCTTCTCAGCCTCGGTAAAGCGATGCTGCTCGATGAGACTCACCCCGCGGTGATGCAACTCCACCAGCTTCGCGGGACCGGGAACGTCGGAACCGAGGAAGATGATGCTGAGGACAATACTAGCGGACAAAACGACCAGCATCGTGATCCGCGCGACCATCGTTTCTCCCTCGTGTTGTTCCGCAATCCCCGTTGAGGCTCGTCTTTTTGAAGGGCCGCAGGCGGGAAGAGCCAGCTACCGGAAACGGCGGTGCGTACCCTTCTTCTCGTCGGCGGAACCGCCGGCCTCGACGCGCTCTTCTTTGATCCGATCGGAGTACGCCGAGTAGGACCCCTCGAAGAATCGCGCGTGACCGTCGCCGTCGAACGCAAGAATGTGGGTCGCCACGCGGTCGAGGAAGTAGCGATCGTGGCTCACCACCACCGCGCTTCCCGGGAATGCGTCGAGCGCATCCTCCAACAGTCGCAAGGTCGGGATGTCCAAGTCGTTGGTCGGTTCGTCGAGGAGGACCACGTTGCCGCCACGGCGCAGCATTTTCGCCATCTGCACGCGGTTGCGCTGACCCCCGGAGAGGTCACCGACCCGCTTCTCCTGGTCCTCACCCGTGAACCCGAAGCGCGCGACGTAAGCGCGGCAGTTCACTTCGAGCTTGCCGACCTTGAACTGGTCGTATCCCTCGGAAATCTCTTCGTAGACGGTGTTTTTGGGATTCAGATCTTGGCGACTTTGATCGGCGTAGATCACGCTGACGGTCGGACCGACGTTGACCGTGCCCGCCGTCGCCTCTTCGAGCCCGACGATCAGTTTGAGGAGCGTGGTCTTGCCCGCTCCGTTCGGGCCGATCACCCCCACGATACCGCCGGGGGGGACCGTGAAGGTCAAGTCGTCGATCACGGTTCGATCGCCGTACTTCTTGGTGACCGCCGAAGCCTCGAGCACCCGCTCGCCGAGGCGCGTGGTACATGGGATGGCGAGAGCGGGCATTTCGGAGACCTTCGCGAAGGTCTGTTCTTGCAGCTTATGGAAAGAAGCGATGCGCGCCTTCGACTTGGTCTGGCGGGCGCGCGGCGATTGGCGGATCCACTCGAGCTCGCGAGTGAGCTCCTTCTGACGCGACGTCTCCATCCGCGCTTCGACCTCTTGCAGCTTGGTCTTCTGCTCGAGATAGCTCGAGTAGTTCCCCTCGAAGGGGGTGCCCTTGCCGCGATCGACCTCGAGCATCCAGCCGACGACGTTGTCGAGGAAGTAACGGTCGTGCGTGATCAAGAGAACCGTGCCGGTGTATTCGGCGAGATGGCGCTCGAGCCAGGCGGTGGTATCGGCATCGAGGTGGTTGGTCGGTTCGTCCATGAGCAGAATGTCGGGGTGCGCGAGCAGCGTCTGACAGATCGCGATGCGTCGCTTCTCTCCTCCCGACAAGTGGGCGACTTCAGAATCACCGGGAGGACAACCGAGCGCGTGCATCGCCTGCTCGATGTGGCGATCGAGTTCCCAGCCGTCTGCGGCCTCGATGTCTTCTTGCAAGACCGCCATGCGATCGTAGGCCACTTGCATCGCATCGTCATCGAGATCCCCGCCGAGCGATTCGGCGACGGTGTTGTACTCGTCGATCATCGCGCGCACCGGCCCGACCCCCGCCTCGATGTTCTCGAGCACGGTTTTCGTTTCGTCGAGCTGCGGTTCCTGCGGCACGTATCCGACCCGGGCCCCCTTCGCGAGGGTCACCTTGCCTTCGTAGCCGTCATCGGCGCCGGCGATGATCCGCAGCAAAGTCGACTTGCCGCTACCGTTCGTTCCGATGATGCCGATCTTTGCGCCGGCGTAGAAACCGAGCGTGATACCGGTGAGGACATCCTTCTTCCCGTAACTGCGGTGAAGATCTTGGACGTTGAAAATGATCTGCTGGCTGTCGATGCTCATGGTCTCTTCGTCAAGTTTCGGGGTGAAGCGAGTACAGTGGGAGTGCCAACCGCCGTGTCGCGCGGTGGGACGTTGGGGGGCACGCGCGCGTGCCCCCCTCGATGATCACTTTTTGGCGTCGAGCGCCTCGAAAACTTCCGAGTGCTCCGGGAATCGATCGAGCTTCTTCTTCGAAAAGACGAGATCGCCGTCGGCGACCACTTCGAAGACTCCTCCGCCCGAGCGGATCATCTCAGCCTCGACTCCGTAACGATCCTTCAGGTCGGCCGCCAAACTGGCGGCCTGAGGCTCGTAGTTTCATTGAACGCAATATTCGATCGAAATCTGCATGGGTCCTCCTTTCCTCGGGAGATCCGAGCCCGGTATCGTATCCTGCAGGCCGCGGGTCTCCCACCTGATCCGCCCACGAACTCCGACCAAAACCCCTGGCTCGCAGGAATCAGCTCACGCAGGAATCAGCTCGAGAAGGGCCCCTACTGAGCGGCCTACCCACGACCCTCCGGAGGAACCGATGCAGAACGTTATCGACACCCTGCGCTCTCAAAGCGCATCCCACGTCGAAAAGCTGAAGGAGTGGCTGCGGATCCCCAGCGTCTCCACCGATTCGAACCAGAAGGGTGAGGTCCGTCGCGCGGGGGAGTTTGTCCGGGACGAGCTCGCCGACGCGGGTTTCGAGGTCCGGATCGACGAGACTCCGGGACACCCGGTGGTCCTCGCCAAGTGGCACGGCGCCGAGGGCGCGCCGACCCTCCTCGTCTACGGTCATTACGACGTCCAGCCGCCGGAGCCGCTCGAGCTCTGGCGCCACGGCGCCTTCGAGCCAACCATCGAGGGGGATGATCTCATCGCCCGCGGCTCGACCGATGACAAAGGGCAAGCGCTCGCCTTGGTGCTCGGCATCGGCGGCGTGCTCAGAGAGACCGGCTCGCTTCCAATCAACGTGACCTTTTTGATCGAAGGGGAAGAGGAAATCGGCTCGCCGAACCTCGCGCCCTACATCGACGCCCATCTCGATGAGTTGAAGGCGGACATCGCGCTGATCTCCGACTGCACCCAGTTCGGCCCCCGGATGCCCGCGATCACCGTCGGCCTCAAAGGGCTGGTCTATCTGCAAGTCGACCTGGTCGGCCCGAACCGCGATCTCCACTCGGGCAGCTTCGGCGGCGCGGTCGAGAACCCCGCGAACGCTCTCGCGACGATGCTCTCGAAGCTCATCGACTCCGACGGCCGCGTTCTGATCCCCGGCTTCTACGACAAGGTGCGCGATCTGACCGACGCCGAACGCGTCGAAATCTCGAAGCTGCCCTTCAGCGAAGCGGACTTTGCCGCGGAGCTCGAGGTGCCGATGGTCCACGGCGAGCAGGGGTACAACACCCTCGAGCGGAAATGGGCACGCCCGACCCTCGATATCAACGGACTCTTGTCTGGCTGGACCGGCGAGGGCGCGAAGACCGTGCTCCCCTCGAAGGCGATGGCGAAGTTTTCGATGCGCCTGGTCGCCGATCAGCACCCCGATGAGATCGCCGAGCTCGCGAAGAAGTTCCTGGCGGAGATCTGTCCACCAACCTGCAAGATGACGATCTCGATCGACCACGGCGCCGAGCCCGTTCTCGTCGACGCGACCAACCCATGGCTCGCCGTCGCGGCTCGCGCGATCGAGAAGGGGTTCGAAAAGACGCCGGTGATGATCCGCGAAGGGGGCTCGATCCCCGTGGTGAGCGTGCTGAAGAAGGCGCTCGGGATCGACACCATCCTTCTCGGCCTGGGTCTTCCCGATGACAACGCGCACTCGCCGAACGAGAAGTTCCACCTCCCCGACTACCAGCGAGGCATCGAGACCGCCGCGTGGCTGCTCGCCGAAATGGCCGAGGGGTAGAGTCACTCTTGAAGCGAGCCGCTGGCGCCCCGAGACCCATCTTCCATCGAGCGCTCACCGTCGCGATGCTCGGTCTCCTGGTCGGATCGGCGATCTTCTGGGGCCCACCGGTCTGGGAGTGGCTGCGTACAGAAGAGCGTTGGCAGCGCACGGACTTCATGGACGCGCCCGATACGATCTGGCTCTCGAAGCTCTCTCGCACGACCGGAAAACCGGTGGAGGGATCGACCGTCGAAGGTTGGTCCGCGAAGACGGGGATCCGCGTCATCCTTTGGGAGGATGTGGTCGACGGTCAGTACCAGCAGTACACGTACTGGTCGTCAGACGGAACGATCGTGCGACAGGCAAAGTCGACCAGCGCGGGAAGCACCAAGTTCAAGAAGGAGCCGCCGTGGTGGGGTGAGAAAGTCGAGGAAACGGTGCCGAGCGCGCCGTGGCTCGAAGCGGGGTTCACGGCAGATGAGTGGTGGGATCGGGTCGGGAGCGAAGCGGAGTAGATGAGCGGGAGGGAGGGGTGGGAGCAGCAGTGGGATCGTCAGTCGAACGGGTAGTCTTCCAGGAACAGTAGTCTTCCAGGAACAATAGTCTTCCAGGAACAATAGTCTTCCAGGAACAATAGCAAGACCCGCACCCCCGGCCCCCTCTGCCACGGATGCGGGTCGGTGGGCGATCCTCGGACCTCCCATTGTCTCGTCTCGAGCCGTCTCGTTGCCGCGAGCCGGCCGGTGCTCTTCGGAGTTGTAGACACCCGCGACCGTGTTGACGCAGGTCTTCAGAGAGTACCCGGCAGATGACGAATCGACATCCGACGAAGTATGTCACTCGATCGATGGCCCGAACCGAAGCACGTCCCCCACCGCGCGGCTTCTCGGGTACGATACTCACCGCATCCATCGGGACCCCGAGCTCCCCCGCATCGACGGGGGCCACTCATGCCCCAACAAACTTGCAGTCTGAACAAGGAGGAGCGGATTGAGCCCGTGCCGCTGGAGGAACCGCCGAGGATTCCTCCCCGCTCTCCTCGCGCAGTATCTTGGCGCCTTCGCACTGCTCCTTGGCGTCTTCGCACTGCTCCTTGGCGTCTTCGCACTGCTCCTTGGCGCCTTCGCACTCGTCACGGGCCCGCCGTCGGAGGGCCGTTCGGAACTGGACCGTTCCGAGCTGGCGAGTTCCGAATCGGATCGCACGCATCCCATGCCTTCCTTCGCCTTGTGGGCCGCTGGAAGTTTGGCCGATGGAGCTCAGCCGGCGGAAGAGCCGCCGACGGGAGCCACCCCATCGGAATTGGACTCGGCCGACGCCGCCCCGACCTCCGCTGAAATCGACAGCGCTCTCGAGCGAGTGCGTCGCGCGAACATTCAGTGGAACATCCCCGAAAATTCGGAGAAGCCCAAACGGCGTTCGGGCAACTGGAACTCCCCCGGCTTTCCGTTCTTCCAGCTGCTCATGTACATCGTCTTCGGTGCCCTCGTGGTGCTCCTCGTCATGCTGGCCGCAAGCTGGTTTCGCAATCGCGCGCCACCCCAGATCGAGGATGGACGATCGCCCCAGACACAGGTTGCCGTCCAACTGACGTCGCGTCCCCTCGAGCTCGCGCGCGCCGCAGCCGAGCGAGGCGATTTCAAGGAGGCGATCCACCTTCTCCTCCTCGGCACGATCCAGGAGATTCGCGGCTCGATCGGATACGAGGCGCCCCCGTGGCTCACCAGTCGAGAGATCGTCACGCTCGCCCCCCTTCCCAACGCGGCCAGATTGCCCCTCGGGAAGATCGTCGGCGCAGTCCAGGGGAGTCACTTCGGCACTGAGTCCGTCACGAAGGAAGATTTCCTCGCGTGCGCGCACTGGCACTCCGAACTTCGCACTGAGTGTCGGGAAGGACCCTCGCGTGTCCGCCGCTAGTCCGAAGAGTACCGCCAAGAGCACCGCGACTGACTCCCCCTTCAGCGCGCGGGTGATCGCGATCGGGGTACCGGTCATCATGCTCTCCCTGGTCGCAACGCTCCTCGCCGGGGTGTTCGGCCCCGAGTTGTTCGAACCCACTGACGTCGAGCCATCCGCATTCAGCCGCTCCGCTCTCGGACACCGAGCCTTCGTCGCACTCTTGGAAGAGCTCGGCATCGAAACCGAGGTGAGCCGCGCGCGATCGGGTCAGAAGGCGCGGAACCAAGGCGTGCTCCTCATCGCCGAGCCGCGCCCCGTCCCCGATGAAGAGGGTGAAGATCAGCTCAGCTTCATGCGCGATCTCGATGCACAGGTCTCGATCGTCGTTCTTCCGAAGCGCACCGCGACCCAGAGTCAGGCGAACCGAAAATTCGCGGAACAGACCAGCGAGGTCGCCGAGATGAGAGTCCGCGAGGTTCTCACCGAGTTGACCGATTGGACCGGCACAGATGATGAGTGGGAAATCGAGCGTCGCCTCATCCAGCCCACCGGGTGGAAAGGAACATTCCAATCGGTCCCGCACCTCGAGAGACCGCAACTGGTCTCCCACCCCGATCTCGAGCCGTGGGTGTACACCGACCAAGGAACGCTCATCGGCGAGCTCGATGGACTTGGGGACAGGCGGATCATCGTCGTCTCCGATCCCGATCTGATCGCCAACCACGGGTTGTGGCCGAACGACGGCGCGAATGCCAAAGTTGCGATCGAGTTGATCGAATTGCTCCTCACAAAAGGGGAGCGCGTCATCATCGACGAGTCGTGTCACGGCTCCGGATCGCGCGGTGGCTTCTGGCGCGAGGTTATGCGATTCCCACTGCTCCTCATCGTTCTGCAGTGCGCTCTCCTCTTCTTCGTCGTCATTTGGAGCGCGCTCGGGCGATTTGGACCTCCGATCGAAGAACAAATAGGACTCGAAGCGGGAAGCAGACGACTGGTCGACTCGACCGCGGAGCTGATGCGTTTCGGTCGTCACCGCGGACTCGTGGCACGAAAGTACCTCCTCCTCGCGATTGATGCGGCATGCGCTCGCCTGCACGGCCCGGCCACCGGGACAGTCAGTGAGCGGGTCGCTTGGCTCGCGGAGCGCGAGAAGAGTCATGGCAAACTTAGAATCACCCGACTCGTGGAGCGCGCGCAGGTACTCGGTTCCCGCGGGTCGGAAGAAGAGATTCGCGAGCTCGCGCTCGCGATCGATCGCTGGCGATGGGAGATCGTGAATGGATCCGAAGGAGATCGAAGCGGTCGGTGAGCGCTTGCTCGCCCAGACCGAAGAGGTGATCGTCGGGCAGGGAGAAACGATTCGTTTCCTCCTCGTGGCGCTCCTCAGCGAAGGACACGTGCTCCTCGAAGGGCCGCCGGGGGTCGCGAAGACGCTGCTCGCGCGCACCTTTTCGAAGGGGCTCGATCTCGAGTTCGGGCGGATTCAGTTCACGCCCGACATGATGCCTGGGGACATCCTCGGCACCAACATCTACGACTTTCAGTCCTCGACCTTTCAGCTCACCCGTGGACCGATCTTCACTGAGATGCTGCTCGCAGACGAGATCAACCGTACCCCGCCGAAGACCCAGGCGGCGCTCCTCGAAGCGATGGAAGAGCGCACGATCACCATCGATCGCACGCGCCACGCGCTCGGGCCGGGATTCATGGTGATCGCAACCCAGAACCCGATCGAGCAAGAGGGCACCTACCCCCTGCCCGAAGCGCAGCTCGATCGGTTCTTGTTCAAGCTTCTGGTCGGCTACCCGTCGCGCGAAGAAGAGGTCGAGCTGGTGGTCCGTCACGGTCGCGCACGGGGAACGCTCGAGGAACGACTCGCAAGCCTCAAACCGATCGCCACGATGCCGTTCATTGAAGAAGCGCGCCGCGCCATCGCCGCGTTCACGATGACCGATGAGATGATCGGTTACATTGTCGACCTGGTGCGCGCCACCCGAGAGCACCCCGCGATCTTCGCTGGGGGGTCACCCCGCGCGACCAGTCGCCTCGCCGCATCCGCGAAGGCGCACGCACTCCTCTCCGGCCGCGACTACGTGATCCCAGACGACGTCAAGAAGCTCTTCGAACCCGCGATGCGCCATCGCCTCATCCTGAGCCCCGCCGCCGAGATCGAGAACCTCGGCCCGGAGCAGGTAATATCGCAGGTGATCGAACAGGTGGCTGCACCGCGATGATCCGCCCGACGCGACTGGCACTACTCGGGTTCACGGCGGGGCTCCCCCTCGCGGTGATGCCAGCCATCCTGTCCCCGTCGCTCTGGACCTTTTGGCTGGTCGCGATGATCGCGCTGCTCCTTTTGGTCGGTATCGATTCGCTGCTCGCCCTCTCGACCCGCCGACTCGAGCTCGAAATCGTGACGCCTGAGATCCTCTACGTCGGACGCGAAGACGCGGCGACGATCACCGTCAGGATTCCCCCGGGGA
>CALEHF010000225.1 GCA_937876125.1 uncultured bacterium | reverse complement strand
CATGCTCCCGAGTCGAAAAGAAGCGCGGCCGAGTCGAAAAGAAGCGCGGCGGCGGCACCCAGGTGCTGCCGCCGCGCTTCATGTCGCAGATTGGACCCTCGCAGGATGGGTCCTAGTAGGACAAGTCGAGCTCGTGGGCGCGCTCGATGAAGGCGGTCAACAGCGCAACCGTGCCTTCGAGGTCCCGCGCGCTGACCGTCTCGACCACCGTGTGGACGTAGCGGCAAGGGACACTGAGCGTAATCGCGGGGACCGCGCTCCCGCCGCGCTGGATCCCTCCCGCGTCGGTTCCGCCGGCGGTGAGGACTTCCATCTGGAACGGAATCTCTTTCTCGCGGGCGAGATCGCGCATCGCGCGCACCATCTTCGGATGGCAGATCAGCGACGAGTCGTGGACCTTGATCCCCACCCCACCGGCGAGCTTCGTGATCATCTCATCTGGCTTCGCACCGGGGACATCGCAGGCGAGGGTCACGTCGATCGCGACTCCCATGTCCGGCTCGATCCGGTGTGCGGCGGTCATCGCACCCCGCAAACCGATCTCTTCTTGGCTGGTCGCAACGGCGTAGACCGTGACTTCGGGGTCCTTGAGCCGGCGCATCGTCTCGATGAGGGTGTAGATGCTGACCCGGTTGTCGAGCGACTTCCCGCTCATGCGGTCGCCATCCTGAATGAACTCTTGCTTCAAGGTGACCGGATCGCCGATCTCGATCTTCTTCTTCGCGCTGTCGCCATCGAGCCCGACGTCAACGAACAGCTCGGGAACGGTCGGCATCTTCTTGCGATCTTCGGGGCTCATGATGTGGATCGGCTTCACGCCGACCATGCCGATCATGTCACCGCCGTGACTGGACTGGATCATCACCCGCTTCGCGATGAGCGTCTTCGGATCAAACCCACCGAGCGGCGAAAGCTTGAGGAAGCCGTTGTCATCGATGTGCTTCACGACGAAGCCGATCTCATCCATGTGACCGGCGAGCATGACCTTCTTCGGAGAGGGTCCCTTGCCATCCTTGATCGCGATGACGTTGCCGATGCCATCGGTCTCCATCCGGTCGCAGAGCGACTCCATTTCACGACGATAGATCGTGCGGATCGCGTCTTCGAATCCGGGTGCGCCGTGCGCCTCGCACAACTCTTTGAGCAACTTCATCCGATCGGCCTCCTCAAATCTTTGTTTCCATAGTCACTCGCTACTTCGGGCAAGCCGAACAGCTTCGACGAGGCGGGCGGGCGGGTCAACGGAGGAGTGGAAGTTCTCGGGCGACTCTCCGGGGGCGCCAGCAGAGTCTCTCGACCTGCGCTGCACCGCTCCCGCGCTCAACCCGCGGGGCGCCCATCCCCGTCTCCCTGCAGTTTCGAGAGGTTCAGGCCGCGCAGACGCGTAGGAGTGCCATCGGGGAGCTCGACGCGCCACACCTCCGCGACGAGGTGGTGCTGACGCGAAAAGGGGTGCGGGCGAGGGTGTCGGAGAATCGTGAAGGTGAGGGAGGACAGGGTCCCTTCGTCCTCGATCCAGTCGACCAGGTCGGCACGGGTGGCGTGGGCCGGCCGAAGAGAGGTTCCGGCGAGGCGCGCGGGATCGGCGAGCAGACGTCTGAGGGTCGCGCGGGCGCGGCGGGCGAGGCGGTGGCGCCGCCACCAGCCGCCGAACATCGCTTATCGCTTTCCGGAGCGTCGCTTCTCGGAGATGCGCTCGAGAGTTTCTCGCTCGTGGATCGAGAGGGAGTCGAGCCCACCGTGGCTCACTTTCTCGAGGAGCTCATCGAGGAGCCGGTCTTCCGGGTCGGGCGCGCGGGGCGGAGCCTGCCAGCTCGACTCGTCGGGGCGGAGGACGCGCCCGCGGGGGCGCTTTTCGCGTCGGGGCCGGCCGCGAGACCGGATGCGCTTTTCGATGACGAACACGTAGAGCGCACCGGCGAGAGAACCGGCGAGGTGGATACCGTGACCGATCTGGACGCGCCCTTCCGCCGATCGCCCCGACATTTGCTCGACGAAACCGTAAAAGTCGAGACCGACACCGAGCGCGACGAGGATCCAGGCCTGAATTGGGATGATCCCCATGAGGTGGATCGTGGCTTTTGGATAGTACGCGGCAAAGCACATGAACAGCCCTGCGATGACTCCAGAAGCCCCGAGAGCCATGCTATTGCTTCCCTCGACCATCGTGATCAAGACATGAACACCCGAAGTGAAGATGGCGACAACCAGGTAGAAGGAAACGAACCGGCGTGCCCCCCAGCGATCGACGAGGGTTCTGCCCAAGAAGAAGAGCATGATCATGTTGAAGAGTAGATGGACGAAGCTGTTCTGAGAGAACGCCGCCGTTACCAAGGTCCACACCCGACCCGTCTCCATGTGGAGACGGCTGACCATGAAGTGATGCTGCATGAATCGATAAGGTGCGAGCTGCCACAAGAAGAACACCGCCACATTGATCAGCATGATCATGGTCGCGGGATTCATCGACGTCGCGGCCCTCAGGTTGAAGCCCCCCCCGCCGCCATTCATGTACTCGCGATCCCCGATCCCCACGCGCACTCACTCTCTCTTTCTTGCTCACTCATTTCGGCTCGCGCGTCGATGCTCGGGCCACCTGCGTAGCTTACTCGAACAGCTCCGCGTACGCCTCCGCGTTGAACCCCACCATCAGCGTCTTCCCCACCACGAGGGTCGGGGCGCGCAGGTTCCCGGAGGGACCGATGATCCCCTTGATCAGTTCATCGTCCCCTGGGGCGTCCTTCTTCATGTCGTAGTCGAGGAGTTTCGGCCCTTTGGCAATCAGGACCCGGCTCGCTGCGTGGGCGAGTTCGAGCGCCTCTTCGGGGCCCCTCCGGACTTTCTTCGCGTCGACGAGCTCGACGACCGCCACACCGTCGCCCAGGAACTCCTGAGCCTTCTTGCAGCTGTTTCAGCCCCCGCGGTGGTAGTACCAGCTGATCTTCGATTGCGTCGTCATGGCTCGCTCCTCTTTGTTATCGGCCGTTGGAGTTCTCGCGCACCGTGCGAACGAGGGCCGCCAGCCGGCGGGCCCCTTCGATCACTCGGGGCCCTGGGCGGCCGAGGTACGCCT
>CALEHF010000224.1 GCA_937876125.1 uncultured bacterium | reverse complement strand
TCGGGTGAAGTGCTGTGGTTTCAAGTTTACGTCGTCACTTCACCCGAGACTGCCTTATCGTCGCACCATCGGCGAGGACCTCCCCAGGTCGATCACCTTGGTGCTCCTCGTCTTGCGACGAATCGCCGGCGCCTCGCTTGCAATCATTCGCTTATTCCAGGCCCTAGGAGGCTGCGTTCAGGGTTGAAGAAAAGGCGGGGGAGTCGGCGCGTACGCGCTGACTCCCCCGCCATCATGTTTCTCCGGTTTGCTCAAAGCGGACCGATCATCGCCTACTACTTCTTGCCGGTGACCTTCCGCAAAAGCCACATCAAGGGATCGTAGTAGCGATCGACCACGCGCTCTTTGAGCGGAATGATCGCGTTGTCGGTGATGCCAATGTGCTCGGGGCAAACATCGGTGCAGCAGCGCGTGATGTTGCAAAGCCCCGATCCGAACTCGTTTCGGATCTCGGGGATCCGGTCATCGGTATCGAGCGGGTGCATTTCGAGGCTTGCCAGTCGAATCATGAACCGCGGGCCCGTGAACTTCTCCATCGCATCCTGATCGCGCAGCACGTGGCAGACGTCCTGGCAGAGGAAGCACTCGATGCACTTCCTGAACTCCTGAACGCGGTCCACATCCTCTTGGTACATGCGGTACTGGCCGTCCGCGTCGCGCGGCTTCGGCTTCAGTGGGCGGATACGCTGGTTCTGTCGGTAGTTGAACGAGACGTCGCTCACTAAATCGCGAATGATCGGAAACGTCTTCATCGGTTGGACGGTGATCGTCACCCCCGGTTCGAACGTGTTCATCCGCGTCATGCAGGAGAGCTTCGGCTTCCCGTTGATCTCCATGCTGCACGAGCCGCACTTGCCCGCTTTGCAATTCCAGCGGCACGCAAGATCGGGCGCGTGCGCTTTCTGGATGTCGTGAATGCAGTCGAGGACCACCATCCCCGGCTCGACATCGATCTTGTAATCGACGAACTCACCCCCCTCGGGGTCACCTCGCCAGATCCTGAAGGTGCGTTCAGACACGATTCGCCTCCAAGTCTTCGATCGACGCATTCGCGATCTTGGCCAACTCTTCCGGGGGCGCCGGGCGCGGCTCTTTGCGCAACTCCATGCTCCCGTCGGCGGCGCGTCGAATGACGCAGTTGTACTTCAGGCCTTCTTCGCGCTCCCCCTCGAAGTCGAGACGCGTATGCGCGCCGCGGCTCTCCTCGCGAGCGAGGGCGCTCCGCGCGGTGGCCTCGGCCGAAATCAGCATGTTTCGGAGATCGAGGCAGGTGTTCCAACCGGGGTTGTATTGGCTGGTCGCATGGGCCTTCACATTTTTTGTGCGCTCGAGCAGGGCTGCCAGTTTCTCGAGCCCCTCCTCGAGTTCAGGTCCCTCGCGGATGATCCCGACATGCTCTTCCATCGCCACTTGGACGTCGTCGACCACCACGTAGGGGTTCTCGCCGTCGTCGCGGTCGAGGAACGACATCGCGTCGGTGATGATGTCGTTCACATGCCCCTGGTCCGGCTTCGGCCGGCTGGAGAGGGCGTCGATGTAGTCCTTGGCCCCCTGGCCCGCGCGGGCGCCGAAGACGATGAGATCGCTCAGCGAATTTCCCCCGAGGCGATTCGCCCCGTGAAGCCCCGTGCCGCATTCACCGGCAGCGAAGAGTCCGGGTACGTTCGTCATTTGTGTCACCGCGTTGACCCGAATCCCGCCCATGTAGTAGTGGAGGGTCGGGCCGACTTCCATCGGCTCCGCGGTGATGTCGACCTCTGCGAGTTCTTTGAACTGGTGATACATCGAAGGCAGCTTGCGCTTGATGAAGTCCGCGGGCTGCTGGCTCGCGATGTCGAGGAACGCTCCGCCGTGGGGCGAACCGCGTCCCGCCTTCACCTCGGCACGGATGGCGCGCGCGACGACGTCGCGGGTGAGGAGCTCGGGTGGGCGCCGCGCCTCTTTGTCTCCCCCGAGCCACTTCGCCGCTTCTTCGACCGTGTCGGCGGTCTCGGGAGCGAAACGCTCGGGGACGTACCCGAACATGAAGCGCTTCCCTTCGGAGTTCTTGAGAATTCCACCTTCACCGCGCACGCCCTCGGTCACCAAGGTCCCGCGCACCGATGGCGGCCAGACCATGCCGGTCGGGTGGAACTGAGTGAACTCCATGTCCATCAGTTCGGCGCCCGCGCGGTAGGCCATGCCAAAACCGTCACCGGTGTACTCCCAAGAATTGGAAGTGACGCGCCATGCCTTCCCCGCTCCGCCGGTCGCAAAAATGACCGCCGGCGCCTTGAAGAGAGCGAACCGCCCGGTGTCGCGCCAGTACCCGAGCATGCCCGCCACCCGGCCACCCTCGAGAGTCAGGTCGATGCCGATGCACTCCATGTGGAAGTCGATGCCCCCGTGGACTCCGGCATCTTGAAGGGTGCGGATCAATTCGAGGCCGGTGCGGTCACCGACGTGGGCGAGACGCGGGTAGCGGTGCCCACCGAAGTTGCGTTGGTTGATGAGGCCGTCTTTGGTGCGATCGAACACCGCGCCCCACTCCTCGAGCTCGCGCACACGATCGGGAGCTTCTTTGGCGTGGATCTCCGCCATCTCCCAAACGTTGAGGAACTTGCCCCCGCGCATCGTGTCGCGGAAGTGCACTTTCCAATTGTCGCGGTCGTCCACATTGCCGAGCGCCGCAGCCATCCCTCCCTCGGCCATCACAGTGTGCGCCTTGCCGAGGAGCGACTTCATGATCACGCCGGTCGAAAGCCCCAATCGCGAGGCTTCGATCGCCGCGCGGAGCCCGGCTCCGCCGGCGCCGACGACGAGAACATCGTGCTCAATCGTCTGGAGGTCTTTGATCTCACGCATCGAACGACTCCCTGCTCGTTTTGCGGGGGTCTCTGAGGCTCTGCCCACGGTCAGACACTGCTCGAGAACCGCTTACGCTCGCTGGCCCTGGCCCCCCATTG
Organism: uncultured bacterium; assembly: GCA_937876125.1. Taxonomy (GTDB): domain Bacteria; phylum Planctomycetota; class UBA8108; order UBA1146; family UBA1146; genus JAFMMO01. The sequence goes on along the minus strand of CALEHF010000224.1, from coordinate 126 downwards.
AGGAGCCACCGTTGGAAGAGGATCAGTGACCGACGCCGAATGCGGCGCCCCACGTGTTGAGATCGGTGATCCACCCCTTCGACACCGAGAAGATGTAGAAGTGCTATAAATTTACCTTGGTGTGCT
>CALEHF010000223.1 GCA_937876125.1 uncultured bacterium | reverse complement strand
GTCTCCCCGTCGGGTTCCGTCGCCGCTGAACTCTCGAGCGCTGCTCCGCTCTCGAGAGCGCCGTCCGCGGTCGGAGCCGAGAGATCAGCAGCTTCTTCCAGATCGGTGAGCCGAGATGCGGGTTCGGGCGCCACTCCGTCGGACTTGTTCGGGCCCCGCCGCTTCGATCCACCCCGCTTCTTCGCAGTCGAACGTTTCCCTTTTTTGTCGTCGGCGCCAGGCGCCTGCGATCCTTCGGGATCGGTCTCCGACCCCCGTGCTCTCGAAATCAATGTTCCTCCATTTGCCTCGCTGGCTCGCTCGTAGCGTTAGCCAGCAGGGGCATGCCCCTTGTTGTGTTGATCTCGAAGCCCAGTTCTCAGTCAGCCGGTTCTCTAGCCCGGGGGAGCGACTTCCGAGCTCACCCGCACCGGGATCTTTCGTCGCAAGTCCGCCTCGATCCGCATGATCTCCTCGTCCGTTGGTGGCGCGTCGAGTAACTCATTCTCGAGCTCGGCTCGCACTTCTTCGAACTCTTTCTTCGTGCGCTCATCCATGACCTGGAAGATGTGGAAACCATAGTCACCCTCGCGGTACAGAGGTGAGACGGTGCCGACCTCTAAGCCGAAGATGAATTCACCGAGTTCTTCCGTGCCGAGTTCCTCCCGGCTGAGCCAACCGATGTCACCGCCCCGCTCACCGGTTTCGGGATTCCCCGAGAAGGTCCGCGCGCTCTCGGCAAAAGATGCGCCGGAGAGAATCGCCTCACGAATCGAATTCGCTCGGGTCTGCACTTGCGCGACGGCGGCCTCGTCCTCCGGACTGCCCCGAAGAAGGAAGGAAATATGTCGGATTCGGCGACGGTCTTCGCTCCAAGTCCGCTCGTAGGCGGCCTGGAGATCGTCATCGCTCAGTTTGCGATGAGCCGCGACGACTTTCTGGATAAGAAGCAGTCCCCGCAGCTCTTGGGTGAGCTCGGCGCGGAGATCCTCAACTTCCAGTCCCTGGAAACGCAGGCGCTCGACCGACTCTTGACGCTCGTTCGGAGTCGAACCCAGCACGAGGCGGAGTTCATCTTCGACGCGCTCCAGCAGCTCCGCTTCAGGCACGGTCACCCCGAGGAGTCGAGCCTCTTCGAGAAAGAGCGCCTCACGCACGAGGCCAAGGAGAGCCCGCGGTCCGTAGTAGCGCTCGAGCACCCGGCGTTCGAGCTCTCCCGCGGTAATCGGCTTTCCCGCGACTTCAGCGAGGACCAAGTCCGCCCCTCCCGAGCCTGAGTTTCCCGAGGCTGAGTTCCCCGAGCCTGAGTTCCCCGAGCCTGAGTTCCCCTGCGAGTTGGGTTCGAAGGGGATGGGCGCGCACCCGAACAGGGCCGCCACCAAGAAGACCGCCGCGCAGAAGACACCCCTTCCCCGAGCCACGACCCAGAGGTCGCCGCACGATGGCACGATGCGATCCTCGAGGCTCGCTCTTCTGACGAGAGCTGTAGGTTCAGCGATTCTCATAGTACTTCAAGATTTCGATCAGCTGCGATGTGGAGAGAAGGCCCATCTCGAGCATGTGCATTCCGAGAAGTTTGTGCGCGTGGCCGATGTCTACTTCTTCCTTCTGACGCTCGAGCGCGCGCACAACGTCCTCATCAGACACGTGCCCGAGTCGGGCGGCGATGTCCCCGAACAGCTCGGTCGACTTCTCGTTCTCTGCGGTCCGCTTCCCCGATCCTGCGTAGCCATTGGGATGGCCGCGGTGCCAGCGCCACGCGGTCTCGAGAATCATCGGAAGTTCCGAAAGTTGCGGTTTCCAGCCGAGAACGGTCCGCGCCCGATCGCTCGAGGCGACGAGTACTGGCGGATCCCCTTCGCGCCGCGCCTCTTCTTCGACGGCGATCTTCAAATCGCCGACAACGCGTTGAGACTCCTCGATCACCTCACGCACGCTGTAGCCGGTGCTCGATCCGAGGTTGATCGCCTGGTTGGGGTGCTCGTCCATGACCTCGAGGGCGAGCAAGTGCGCCTTCGCGATGTCGGTCACGTGTACGAAGTCACGGATGCAACTGCCGTCCGGTGTGTCGTAATCGGTGCCGAAGATCTTGAAGATCTTCCGCTTCCCGAGCGCCGTGTAGAAGATGAGTGGAATGAGGTGGCCTTCATCCGCATGGTCCTCACCGATGTCTCCCGAGAGATCGGCGCCGGCGGCGTTGAAGTACCGCAGCGCGATGTAGCGCAGGGGATGCTTCTCGCAGATGTCGGAGAGCATTCGTTCGACGAGGAGCTTCGACGCGCCGTAGGGGTTGACCGGCCGTGTCGGATGCGTTTCCGGCATCGGGACTTCCTCGGGATCGCCATAGGTCGCGGCGGTCGAAGAGAAGACCAGTCGCTCGACGCCCGCCTCGAGCATCGCATGGACGAGATTCAGGCTGCCCGCCACGTTGTTGTGGTAGTAGAGCTCAGGCTTCTGGACCGACTCAGGCACCGAGGCGCTCGCCGCGAAGTGAAAGACTGCATCGAACGTGTTGTTCTCGAACGCGGAACGGAGATTCCGCGGGTCGAGAAGATCCCCCTCGATGACTTCGACTCCGGCGACCGACTCTCGGTTTCCTGTGGAAAAGTTATCGAAGACCACCGGCTCGATTCCAGACCTGCGACATTCCCGCACGGTATGGCTTCCGATGTAGCCAGCTCCGCCGACCACTAAGACCTTCATCGCGTCTCCCTCACCAAAATCGTGTTGAACGAGCGCGCTGCCCGCGCACGGCTGTCGCGCCGAGTTCGGCGTGATCTCCGTCGACTGGGGGGGATTGACGCCCGAGTGCGCCTGAGTGGTGCCCCGCTCGCGTTCCCCATTCTGATCACCCTGAGCGAGGAACGTGCCAACTCCCGCTCGCAAGGCCGACGCCGGGATTCTACACGAAGGTCAATTCGATACCATCGGACGTGAAGAGGCCAGTCACCCTTCTGCGAGTGACATTCCACCCCTCTCATGGTAGCAGTCGGGTCCCGTTCATAGAGGAGAGAGGAAAACGCATGTCACAAAGAGGCTCGGGAGAATCTCGATCTGAAGGGCGCGATGCCCGGACCCCGCGGTCGATTCGCGTCGAAGTAGGGGTGATCGAAGGGATCCCGGGGAGCGTTCTTTATCGCTCAGGGAAGACCGAGGTGCTCTGCGTCGCGACCGTCGAAGAAGGCACCCCGCCGTGGCGGGGCGTCGGGCTCGGCTGGCTGACCGGCGACTATCATATGACTCCCTACGCGACGGTCCCGCGCGGCTCGAGCCCCACCGCGGGTCGGATCGACGGTCGAAGCCAGGAGATTCGCAGACTCATCGGGCGCTCGCTGCGCACCTCGGTCGACCCTCGGAGAATCCCTGGCTTGACGATCCACCTCGACTGCGAAGTGCTTCGCGCCGACGGGGGGACGCGGACCGCCTCGATCAACGGAGCCTCGATCGCACTGAGTCGGCTGGTCGCGAGCTCTCTCGAAAGCGGGCGTTTTCCTCAGGATCCTCGAATCGAAACGGTCCTCGGGATCAGCGTCGGGCGAGTGCGAGGCGAGAATCTCGTCGATCTCGACTACTCCGAGGACTCCGCCGCAGAGATCGACCTGAACGTCGTTGCAACCCCGGCGGGAAACTTGGTCGAGGTACAGGGCGCGAGCGAGTCACAGCCCTTGGCCCCCGCGATCTGGCACGAGCTCGTCGAATGGGGCGGCGAGGGAATCTCGCAAGTCGCGACGATGATCGTCCCCTTTCTGCACCCGATCGAAGACTAAGTCCCCCTACCCGCCGCGACGGCTCGGGCGTTCCGGGGGAGCGAGCCAACCGTCTCCCAAATCGAGGGGGATCTGCGAACGAGCCCCCTCCCACCACGACCGCCACCCCGCCGCATCGCGCTCAACACCGCCGAACCAGGTCACCAGCTGACGATTCGCCGGAGGTCCCCAGGCGGGGTCTCCGACCCATTCGATGAGCGAGGGCACCACCGGCCGGGTCGGGCACATCCGCGCGAGGATCAACAGTGAACGTCGACGCACCGGGTCATCGCCAGGAGACCGAAGATCGCGGGCGATCCAGTCTCCGATCTGGGGTTCTTTCGATCCGCGCAGGAGCGCTGCCCAGCCCGAACGCACTTCGCTGCGCGCCTCGGTCAAGAACGCTCGGTAGAGCGGCTCCCCCCAGGTCTCGAATGTGAAGTTGCCCAGCACGCGTCCCACCAGCATGCGACGGAGAGGATCGGAGTCGGAGAGGCGTTTCTTCAGCGCGGGAATCAGCTCGGGGTCACGCAACTCGAGCAGTCGATGCATCGCGTTCTCACGCACGAACTTGTTGTCGTGTCCGGAGTCCGCCAGAAGCGCATCGAGCTCGGCGGCGCGCTCCTCTGACCGCACCAAGGCGATTCCATCGCCGGTCATCCAGGTGCCGCGAAAAAGCTGGAGGCCGAGATTCTCGAGCTCCTCCCGCTTCACCCAGCGGTTTTTGTGGAGGGCGTAGCCGAGCCGATTGCGAGCGCCGGGGTGGTGAGGATCGAGCCGCAGCACTTGCCTCCAGGCCTGTCGAGCGAGTCTGCGCACTCCATGCTCTTCACCCCAGTGCGCGAGTTCGATATGGCCATCTCGATCTTCGCTCTCGAGCCGATCGAGGCGCTGGGCGAAACGGTCGATCGGGGCCACGCCGGGGATCCGCTCGGCGACTTGGTCCAGATTGACGACCACCGACTGCCCCTCGTCGATGACGATCCGAATCTTCCCCGGGGAGACCGCCTCGACACGTCCTTCGAGGCGATTGCCGTTCTCGAGAACCACCTGATCGGCGCCCACCTGGGGTACGACGAGCAGAGATCCCACCGCCAGCCCGAGAATCTCGAGCCTGAGAGCGGGGAAGATCGCACGAGAAGAGGACTTCCGACGCGTTGGGTCGCTTGTCAATCGTGGGTCTCGCACCTAGAATCTCCTGCTCAGACAAGGGGACCCGCTCGAAACAGCATGGATGAGGATCTTCCTCAATCCGAGCTCCCATGGGGCCCGGGGACCGGCCCCCCCTTGGGCACGACCGGCACTGACTCGCTCTTTGGCGGCTCTCTTTCCAGGGAGAACGACCGAGATCCTCGCTCCGCTCCAGTTTGACCCGCCCTGCTTCGAGAAACTGCCCTGCTTCGAGAAACTGCCCTGCTTCGAGAAACTGCGCACCCAGCCCGTCACCACCCAGTGGAGGTCCGAACCGGATGTTGAAGATCTTGATCGCTTCGGGAAACTCCCACAAGCACCACGAGATCTCTCGTCTGCTGGAGACTTCGGGTCTCGGCGGGGTCGAATTGATCCGCCCCCGCGATCTCGAGCTCGATACGCCACCCCCGGATCCCGAAGAAAACGGCTCTACCTACTTCGAGAACGCTCGCATCAAGGCGATCGCGTTCAGCCAGTGGAGCGGTCTCCCTGCGTTGGCAGACGATTCAGGACTCGAAGTCGATGCCATCGGCGGAGAACCAGGGCGGCAATCGGCGCGCTACGCCGGCGAAAACGTCGATTTCCAAGCGAACATCGACAAAGTTCTCGGCGCTCTGCGTTCTGTTCCCAAAGAACGCCGGGGGGGACGATTCATCTGTTCTCTCGTTCTTTGCCACGGCGAAGAGGTCCTGTTCTCCGGCGAGGGTTCGTGCCCAGGCACTGTTCTCGAGGCGATGACCGGAGCCGATGGCTTCGGCTACGACCCGATCTTCGAGCCCGCGGGAGAAACCCGAAGCTTCGCCCAGTTTTCAGATACCGAGAAGGACTCTCGGAGCCACCGCGGAATCGCGTTTGCACTCTTTGTCGATCACCTGCGCACGAACCCAGTGCACCCCCTCGGTTCCAAAGGCCAGCCTCTCCGATGACAATTCCCCAGGAGCGCATTCGAAACTTTTCGATCATCGCTCACATCGATCACGGCAAATCCACGCTCGCGGACCGGCTCCTCCTTCGGACCGGGACGATTTCCGAGCGCGAGTTCCGCAACCAAGTTCTCGATGACATGGATCTCGAACAGGAGCGCGGAATCACCATCAAGGCCAAAGCAGTGCGCATGATGTACACCGCCGATGATGGCATTGAGTATCAGCTGAATCTCATCGACACGCCGGGACACGTCGACTTCGCGTATGAGGTCTCGCGCAGCTTGGCCGCATGCCAAGGGGCACTCCTCGTGGTGGACGCCGCCCAAGGGATCGAAGCGCAGACCGTTGCGAACGCGTTCCTCGCTCTCGAGAACGAGCTCGAGATCATCCCCGTTTTGAACAAGATCGACCTCCCCGCTGCGCGCCCCGACGAGGTGAAGGAGGAGCTGCTCGCAACCTTTGGTTTTCGCCCGGGGGAGTCCATTCTCGCCTCGGCGAAAACCGGAGTCGGGACCGATGAGATTCTCGAAACGGTCGTCACTCTGGTTCCGCCTCCGACCGGCGATCGGGCGAAGCCACTGCGAGCGCTGATCATCGACAGTCACTACGACAGCTACAGAGGGGTGATCGTCTACATCTGCGTCAAGGAAGGGCAGCTCAAAGCAGGGGACGAGATCGTCTTCATGCAAAAGGGGAGCAAGCACCTCCTCGACGAGGTCGGCATCTTCTCTCCTGGAATGAAGCCGGTCGATACCCTCGAAGCGGGTGAGGTCGGATACCTCGTCGCGAGCATCAAGACGATCCACGACGTGTCGATCGGAGACACGGTGACGTCTCGGATCGGAGGCGCGACTCAAGCGCTCCCGGGGTTCAAGAACCCGCAGCCGATGGTGTTCTGCGGAATGTACCCTGCCGACAATACCGACTTCGAATCGTTGCGGAGTGCGCTGGAGCGGCTGTGGCTGAACGACTCGAGCTTCACCTTCACGCCGGAAACGTCGGAAGCGCTCGGGTTTGGATTCCGTTGCGGATTCCTCGGCCTCCTGCACATGGAGATCACGCAGGAGCGCATCGAGAGAGAGTCGGGCCTCGACCTGGTTCAAACGGCACCGACCGTCACCTATGAGATTCTGAAGAAGGACGGCGATTTGGTT
>CALEHF010000222.1 GCA_937876125.1 uncultured bacterium | reverse complement strand
CAAACCGACGCCCCTATCTGCGTCCGAGGCGCAGTCCTCCCCCGCGGTCCGCGACTTCAGCTGGATCTCGGACGAGAATACTCGCCAGATCTTCCGTAAGAACGTCGGCCTCGCCGAAATGCTCGCGGGTGGCGTGATCATGGACGTCACCGACGCCGATCAGGCCCGTATTGCCGAAGATGCCGGCGCGGTCGCCGTGATGGCTCTCGAGCGTGTCCCTTCCGACATCCGCAAAGATGGCGGAATCGCACGGATGTCTCCGATCGACAAGGTCGCGGAGATCCAGAAGGCGGTCACTATTCCGGTCATGGCGAAGTGCCGCATCGGCCACTTCATCGAAGCGCGGATGCTCGAGGAGTTGAGGGTCGATTTCATCGACGAGAGCGAAGTGCTCACTCCCGCCGACCATGCATTTCACATCGACAAGAAACTCTTCCGGGTCCCCTTCGTCTGCGGCGCGACTTGCCTCGCCGAGGCGCTCCGCCGCATCGGCGAGGGCGCGGCGATGATCCGTACCAAGGGTGAGGCGGGGACCGGCGACATTGTCGAGGGGGTCCGTCACCTCCGCGAAGTGACCCGAGAGATTCGGATGCTCACGGTGCTCCCCCACGAAGAGCTGATGACGCTGGCCAAGGAAATGGGAGCTCCCTACGCACTGGTCGAGCAAGTGGCTCGCACCGGCCGTCTCCCCGTGCCGAACTTCGCGGCGGGTGGGGTGGCCACGCCCGCGGACGCGGCCCTCGTGCGCGCGCTCGGCGCTGAAGCGGTGTTCGTCGGCAGCGGAATCTTCAAGTCGGAGGACCCCGCCAAGACCGCGGTGGCGATCGTGCGCGCGACGACTCACTTCGAAGATGCGGCCGAGCTGGTCGCCGTCTCCCGAGGGCTGGGGTCGGCGATGGCGGGAATCGACGCTTCGGCGCTCCCCGAATCGGAGCGGCTCCAGACGCGCGGCTGGTAACTCGTGATCTCAGCCTCCCGGAACCCGAGCGCGGTCGGGGTGCTCGCGCTGCAAGGGTCAGTGGCGCCGCACCTCGCGGCGCTCGAGGCGCTCGGGGTCTCCGCGATTTCGGTCCGGAAGCCGGCGACCCTCGACCAAGTCGATCGCTTGATCGTGCCGGGAGGAGAGAGCACCGCGCTCTGGCGCCTGCTCTGTCACGCCCAGCTGTGGGAACCGATCGGTGCGCGCGCGGCGTCGGGTGATCTCGCACTCTTTGGCACCTGCGCGGGAGCGATCTTGCTCGGACGTGAAACTCAAAGTGAACCACCCCCCCGCTGGGGCATTGTTCAAGTCACTGTTGATCGCAACGCCTACGGCAATCAGGTCGACAGCTTTATCGGCCCTATCGACTATCGGATCGCCCCGTTGACCCAAGGGGCGGTCGGAGAGCCAAATGGCGGTGTTCTTTCCCCTTCGGGCGCCCATCACGGTGCCAATCACGGTGCCAATCACGGTGCCGAGGGCGTGTTTATCCGAGCACCTCGCTTCCGCGACCCGGGACCGGCGGTTCAAGTCCTCGCCGAACGCGCGGGTGAGCCGATCGCTCTCCGGCAAGAGCGGGTGATCATCGCCACCTTCCACCCGGAACTCTCGACCGACCGTCGCCTCCATCGACTTTTCCTCGACCTCTAAGCGGGCTCCTGGCGTCGGGGCCCGCCACCTGAGGTCGACTCGACGGTGCGCATCAGGAATAATCAGGCCAGGCGACCGCTAGCGCGGTCGCAGCCGCGAGCAGCCTACGAAGGGTGGATCGGTGACGAATTCGGATCAAAGAACCCGACGGAGAGTCGGTGTCTTCGGCTGGGGTGTGGTCGCACCGCGCTCCCCCGACATCGCATCCTTCCTCAAGAACCTCCAGAGTTCAGAGAGCTGGCTCACCCCGTTCGACGGCTTCGGACCGTGCAACTATCTGGTCGGCAAACCGGAGTTCGACTTCGAGGATTACCACCCTTGGCTCGATGAGCGTTTCCCCCCGAGTCGATACCATCAGCTCACTTCGAAAATGGGACAGCCGACCCTCTACGCGATCGGTTCGTTCATTCAGTCACTCACCCAGAACCCGGGGATCGAAAAGGATCTGCAGGACCTCGGCGAGCAAGCCCACGTCTACGTCGGGACCGGGCTCGGGGACCTGCCCTCGATCGCAGAAATCGCCATCGGCTACGACAAGGCGCAGCGCAAGTGGAACCGCTTCTGGGCTCACCCCGAACGGAACCGAACGCTCGCAGCCTTCCTCGCCGGCGACACTCGTGCCGAGCACGGTATTTCTGAGCACAGCGACTCTCCTCCCGATCCCCAGGAATTCACGGACGAGGATGATCACGAAGAAGCCGTCCAGGCCTGGAACGACTATTGGATGCGTCTTTCTCCGCAGCTCGGCGAGTACCTCGCGGAGCTGAGGGAGATCGAGAGCGACGATGTCAGCGGTGATGTGGAAAGCGGCAAGGCAGCGCTCCTTCGTCGCAAGATGACAAAGATCGCCGAGCTCCGTTCGCAGTGGGGAGTCCCCACCGAGCCTTGGTCGTCGGTGAGCGCAAATCTGCTTTGGAACATTCACAGCACTCCCGCCGCCCAGATTTCAATGCTCGGAAGAATCACCGGAAGCACGTTTGCTCCGGTCGCCGCCTGCTCGACCTTCGGGTTCACCCTGCGCCTCGCCATGGATGCCATCGATCGTGGCGATGCCAAGGCGGTCGTCATCGGCGCCGCCGACCCTGCCCCGCACCCTCTGACCGTCGGCACTTTCTCGAGCGCCCGCGTGCTCGCTTCCGATGGTCGGTTGTCGAAGCCGCTCACGGGTCTTCGCGGCACCCACGCATCGGGCGGTTCGTGTATCTGGATTTTGGGAGATCTCGAGTACTTCCAAGCGAAGGGCTATCGCCCGCTCGGCCTCGAGCCGCTGGGCGTCGGCGTGAGTTCGGACGCCGGGCACATCATCACGCCATCGAGTGCCGGCCCGCTGTCGGCGATCGATCAGGCATTCACCCGCGCAGGGGCGACTCCCGAGCAGGTCGGAACGTGGGACCTGCACGCCACGGCGACCCCGGGGGATTACCTCGAAGTCGAGAACGCGCGAAAGGTGCTTCCGGCCGAAACCATCATCTCCGCGCGCAAGGGGACCTTCGGCCACGGCATGGGTGTGAGCGGCGGTTGGGAATTGCTCGCCCAGTACCTCGCCTACGAGCACGGATCGATCCACCCCACCTCTCTCGAAAACTCCGAACTCAATCCGGAGATCGCCAAGGTTCACTACAATTTCGTGGAAAACGAGGCGATGCCGCTCCCCGAAGGACTCGCGGGCAAACTGTCGATGGGGGTCGGTGGGCTGAACGCGTGTGTGATTTCACGGCGGTGGGACAAGTCGGGTAACGCAGGCTCCTAGGCCTGGAATCAGCGGATGATCACGGCTACGGCTTGCCGATTCGCCGCAAGACCGGCAGTCTCGGGTGAAGTGCTGTGGTTTCAAGTTTACGTCGTCACTTCACCCGAGACTGCCTCATCGTCGCACCATCGGCGAGGACCTCCTCAGGTCGATCACCTTGGTGCTCCTCGTCTTGCGACGAATCGCCTGCGCCTCGCTCGCAATCAGCGCGGATTCCAGGCCTAGGCGTACCCTTTCTCGGTGAGCCAGCTGCGCGCCAGCGCCACCTGGTCCCCTTGCAGCTCAATGGTGCCGTCCTTCACCGTGCCGCCGGTCCCCGCCCGAGATTTCAGCTCCTTCGCGACATCCTGAAGCTCGAAGTCACCGAGGGGGAGCGCGTAGATCACGGTGACCGCTTTCCCGCGGCGCCCTTTCTTCTCGAGGGCGACGTGCACTTTTCCGGGCGCGGATCCTGATGCCTTCCCCCGGGCTCCGGCGGCCTGACTTCCCCGGGAGGCCTGACTTCCCCGGGCGGCCTGACTTCCAGCAGCCTGACGCCCCCCGCTGTTTCGCGTCGGGGAGCCGCCACGCGGACACCGACACTCTGCGATGGCCTTTTGGCACTCCGGACACATCCGGCCGACGCCACTCGAGTAGACCGGGCGGCTCATCGCTCTTCACTCCTCTTCGCAACCGGGCTCGCCATCCAGGTCCGCAATTGGCGCCCGACGCTTGCGTGATCGGTCAAGGCGGGGAACCGGGCCCCCGGTCCGACGTGAAGCATGACGACCGGCGTCGCCGAGTGCCCCTGTGATCCAAAGCTCACGAAACTCTTCACGCTGCGCTCGAGCGCGGGCACGTTCCACGCCCATGTCTCCTTGGGCACGAACGGAAGGCGCGCGGAGCCGTAGAACGCGAGCGCACTCTCATCGGTGATCTCCTCTTGCGACTTCGCCTTCGCCGAGGCGGGGGTGTTCGCCAGCAGTCTGAGATCAGAGTTCGAGGGAAAGTCGGATCCGCGGTAGGTGAAGCAGAGGCCGCCGGTCTCGTGATCTGCGGTGATCAGGAGCGCGACATCGGGGTGGGCTGCGATGTAATCGAGAACGACGGCGACCGTATCGTCGAACTCTCGCATTTCCCCCACCAAGGTGCCGGCATCGTTCGCATGACCGGCATGATCGATACGCCCTCCCTCGATCATCAAGAAGAATCCCCGGTCGGCATCGAGTCGTTCGAGGGCCGCTTCCGTCATCGTCTTGAGGGACGGAACATAAGTCGGCTCTCCATCGCCGCCGTCGCGATCGACTCGAAACGGAAGGTTATCGGCGGAAAAGAGGCCGAGGAGACGCCCCTCGCGAGGAGCGTCGGCGAGCGCTCGGGCGGTTCGGACCAACTGGTACCCGCCCGCTCGAATCTCGGACGCGATCTCCTGCCCTCCGACACCGCCGAGGAAGTGGATCGCCCCCCCGCCGAGCATGATGTCGATCCCGCTGGTGACCGCCTGCCGTGCAATCGAGTTTTCGGCATCGCGACTGCGCTCATGGGCGATGAAACACGCGGGGGTCGCATGACTCAGACGGGTGGTCGTCACGATTGCCGTCTGTCGCCCACTCCGCTGGGCGTCCTCGAGGCAATTGGGGAGAATTGCCCCCTGAGGATCCACCCCGACAAATCCGTTTCGGGTGTTCACCCCAGTGGCCAGGGCGGTCGCGGACGCGGCGGAATCGGTGACCGGCGAGTTGGCGCTCCCGGTGCGAATCAGGCTGATCGTGCCGAGCCCGTACGCGCGTTCGATCGCGGAGGGGGAGAGATCGATGGCGTCGGAAACGTCGAGGAACAGCCCGATCTCCTGGGGCCCCATCCCGTCGCCGATCATCAAGATCACACTTCGGGGCGTCGACCCTTCCTCCGCACCCTGCGACGGGGGAGCGTCTGTTCC
>CALEHF010000221.1 GCA_937876125.1 uncultured bacterium | reverse complement strand
GCGGCACCGACCCTCTCGACAACCTCTCGGTCCCGACCGACACCGACTCTGACGGCACCTGCGACGCGCTCGACCCCGACGACGACGGCGACGGCGTCACGGATGCGCTCGATAGTGCTCCGCTCGACAACACCCTTTGTCGCGACGCCGATGGCGACGGCTGCGACGACTGCTCTTCCGGCACCGACGCGCCGGGGAACGACGGGCTCGACACCGACTCCGACGGGCTCTGCGACGTGGGCGATCTCGACGACGACAACGACACCTGGAGCGACGCCGATGAGGCCGCCTGCGGCACGAACCCGCTCGACAACCTCTCGGTCCCGACCGACACCGACTCGGACGGCGCCTGCGACGGGCTCGACACCGACGACGACAATGACGGCGTCACGGACGCGCTCGACAGCGCGCCGCTCGACAACACCCTTTGTCGTGACGTCGATAGCGATGGCTGCGACGACTGCTCTTCCGGTACCGACGCGCCGGGGAACGATGGGCTCGACACCGACTCCGACGGCCTCTGCAACGTGGGCGATCTCGACGACGATGGCGACGGCGTGTCGGACGCCAGCGACTCGGATCCGCTGAACATGTTCATCTGCGCGGACGTCGACAACGACGGCTGCGATGACTGTTCTTCAGGATTCTTTGACCCGGCCAATGACGGCCCGGATGCCGATGGGAACGGGATCTGCGACAGCACGGTCCTCGATACCGATTCGGACGGGGTTCCGGACAATGTCGACCTCGACCCGAACGACCCGAACGTCTGTCAGGATCTTGATTCCGATGGCTGCGACGATTGTTCGAGCGGAACGGTGGACGCGGCGAATGACGGACTCGATACCGACGGTGACGGTCTGTGTAACGCCGGCGATCCGGATGACGATGGGGATGGCACCGTCGATGCGATCGACGGCTGCCCGCTCGATCCGTTGAAGATCGCGCCGGGGCCGTGCGGCTGCGGTGAGCTCGAGATCGACAGCGACATCGACGGTACGCCCGACTGCGTGGACGGTTGTCCGTTCGACAATGCGAAGGTCGAGCCGGGGGACTGCGGTTGCAACATTCCCGACGAGGATCTCGATCTCGACGGCATTTCCGACTGCCTGCAAAGTTCTGACTTCACTCGGGCAGACATGAACGTCGATGGTCAATCCAACATCGCGGATCCGATCTTCCTCCTGAACTTCCTGTTCCAGGCGGGGCCCGCGCCGTTGTGCTTCGACTCGACCGATGCGAACGACGATGGCTTGGTCGACGTCTCCGACGTGATCTTCTTCATCACGTGGGTCTTCTCAGGCGGCAGTGAGCCGCCGCCCCCCTTCGCTGCGTGCGGTCAGGATCCGACCGACGATGGGCTCGGGTGTCCCGAGTTCTCGGCGTGCCCGTAGACTGCTGAGCTGTGGACAAACAGAGGCACGGCAATGGGCCGGTGGGGAGAAGACCCCGCCGGCCCGCTGTCGTTGCGGATGACCGCAACAGTGACGCTCCAAGCTGTGCGACGGTCCGGGCTTACTGAACCAAGGTCGAATCAGCCTGGGTTCCATATCGGCGCCCCATCGCCACCTTGAATCTCGAGTCGAGCTCGCGACCACCCGGACACGAAGCGACCGCGAGCGCCGGCCTTTCGTCGCCCTTTCACCTTCGCTCGGATTCTCCCCATTCAGCTCTTCCCTGGGGGTGGGATTAGGCGGCAACACCCCCTTGCCCGACTCGCACCCCCAGAAGTTTTCGATATCCATAGGTGCCGCGCGGGAACACCGCTTGTGAATGACCGGCGGCGTATCGATCCACCGCGGAGCCATGCTCTCTCTCAAACTTTCGGAAGCTCTCGATCGCGCTACTGAGCAGTTCACCGTTCTTGGTCGCGAATCGAGGATTCAGACCTCGGATCGGATGCGAGCCTCTCTTGTATCGGGAGGTCTTCAGAACTCTTTCTCTCCCGGCGAGCTTCGCCTTTCGCTTCTTCAAAGAGGCATGGATGTTCTTCAGTGCGGCATCGATGTGATTCTGGATACGCCTGGCGCTCTCCTCGTTCAGCGCTTGCTCGTCTCTCGCCTCTTCGTTTGTATCCTCACGATTCTCTGTCTCCTTGCCGAAACTCGCTTGGGGAAGCGGAGCGAGAGTGACAGAGACGTAGTCGGGGCGATAGCGAGGGGAGAAGTACTCGTCGGGTCGTTTGGCGGTCAGCCTGTCGCCGAACTTCAAGTTCGCGCTGGTGAGTCCGGGCCAGTCTGCGGGCTCGGTGAATCCGGCCTCTGTCGGATTCACAGCAATGTATGCGGCTTCCCGCTCAGCCGCATCGAGGTCGAGCATCTCGACGGAGCTGTATCGGCGCGTACTCCAGATCTGACGCGTGGTACCCAGCTCTACCTTGAGCGCCTTCGAAGACTCGCTCAGAAACTCGCGCATGAGCGCGGGGAGTTCCCCTCGAAGATCGGTGACGAGAAGATGGAAATGGTTGCTCATGAAGCAGAACCCGTGAATCAGCAGTCCGTATTTCTCGAGCTTCATCAGCAACAAGTAGAGGATCAGCTCGTTCACCTCATCCGAGGGACGCAGAAAGAAGAAATCATCGTTGATCTTCTTCGTGATGAGATAGGTGGTGCCGGGCAGGACGCGGCGAAGCCGGGAGCGGCGACCGCGCGGTTTGGAACTGTGGGGGCGGGGCTTCTTCTTCGAACGTTTCATCGGTGGCCTCCAGATTGGAGGACCGTTCACCAGCGGGGCTACTTTCCACGCGCAGGCAGGGGGGAGCAAGCGGCGTGTCGGGAGAAAGCTCGTTCTCCTCACGCTGGAACGACGACGGTGCGTCCGTCAAAGGACGACGCAGCCGCGGGGGACAGGCCACTCGTCGAAAGGTCGAAACTCCGAAGCCCTTACAGATCGGTAGCTTGAAGCGTCACTGTTGCAGTCATGGAAGTCGCTCGGTTGGATTACTCGAAACGGAAATCGTCAAAGCCCATCCGCGCATCGACGTTCGCCGTCCCGTTCGTCGTGATCGTTACGCGGATCGAATCGAGCGCGGTGAGATCGAGCGATGGGTTCACCACCAAGAACTCCCCGAGTGGCATCGTGACCGACAGGAAGCGCTGGTACTTCATCTGAACGTTCAGCCCGGCCGGCTCCGGCTGCGGGTGGAAGATGGTCTGCGGGAGGTGCGGATCGACCGGCACACTCGCCGAGGCGCCGCTCGAGTCCATCAGCTCGAGGTCCATATCGAGGTGGAAGTAGCCGAAGTTGTCAGCCACACCATGAATGTCGTGGTTCTTTACCCGAAAGGTGAGCGTCTTTGTCCCGGTGACGTCGAGGGCGGCTCCCGCGACATCGATGGGGAGGTCGAACGTGGTGACCCCGTTCGGATCGGCGATGAGGACCAGGTTCGATATCGCCTCGATCGGCGCGGGGAGCGGGAACGGCCAGTCGTAGCAGGTGCCCTTGATGAAGAGGAGCGCTCCGCTCGAAGCGATAGCGCCCCCACTATTTGTGAAGGGGTAGTCCTCGAAGTCGGCGACGGGAATCGCCCCGGAGAGGTTCCGGCGGTAGCTGACCCCGACAAAAGGCGAAGCCTCATCCTCGGCTCCGTGCAGTATTCCCTCGACCGACAGGTTCCCGAACGCGTAACGCTGAAAGAACGCAGTCGCGTAGTGCTGCAAGAGATCGATCTGGAGCGATCGAGCGATGTAGCGACAGCTGTCGACCCCAGGCGCCGTGGTGGTAAAGCTGCACACCCCGCACCCGTTGCTGCTCGCGTCGGTCGAGTAGCCGTGACACCCGCCATAGATCGTCACCATCGAGGTCGGCCCCCGAAACCGCTCGAGGAGCCGTTCCGCGAAGGGGTAGATCACGTCGGTGTCTTGCTCCGCGCTGATGCACATGACCGGCACGTCGGGAAGATCGATCCAGCGATTGGTGTTCCCAATCCATGAGTCTTGCCGTGCATCGGTCCCTTGAAGCATCAGCACTCCGCGCACGTCGGGATCGATCTCGCGGGCCGCCATCGCGCTCGCGCCGCCACGAGAGTGTCCTCCGTAAAAGACGCGACGGTTGTCGATCCGCCCGAACAATGGATGGGTCGGATCGAGGTTGTAGCTCTCGACGAGTTGGCGCACCGAAACGAGCACCTCGGCTGCCTCATCGTGACCGCCCCAACAGTAGTAATCGACGAACTCGAAGTAGGGGAACTGATCCTCGACGGAGGCGCAGGTGATCCCCCGCGACGCGAGGTGCACGAGGAGCTGTTGGTACTCGATCGAGTTGAAGCCGGTGCCGTGGTGGAAGATGAGAAGCGGCGTCGGTGCGGTGGCGGTGAGCGGATAGTAGATGCGGAGGTTCTTCGATTCGACCGCCTCGGTCGCCGGAGGTTGCAGCGGCGTGCAGCCGTCGAGCGGGTAGGGGGTCGGCCAAGGGAGCGGATGAGTATAGGTGAAGACTTCGTCCTGGATCGCGACGAGCAGAAATCCGCCATTCGAGAAGACTTGTCCCGGAATGATCTCGCTCTCCGCCGCAGAGAAGCTCGGCAGTTCAGCGTGGAAGAGTGTGTGGTCGCCGTTGCCATCGCGCGCCCAGATCTCCAGGGCGTGCAGGCCGCTGGGGATCGTCGTGCCGGTCAGAACCCCAGTAGAGCCATCGAGAGAGAGATCGCCCGGCAGGCTGGTTCCGATCGGAAGCCCGTACTCGACATATGAAAGAGCGGTCTGGATCACCCCCGATTGCAAGTTCTGCTGCCAAGTGACCCCCTCGCGCTGGTTCTCCGGGAGGTCTCCGAGATACGGCAATCCGGCCCGCGCGGTCTCCAAGGTGAAGGCGCGCTCCTCCGAGACGGGGAGAGTGCAGGCCGGGGCGTCGCACCCGAGGGGGTCGGAGGTCGGATCAAATCCACACGTCAGCGGGGCGGGTAGCGCAGCGGGGATGCCGAGGAATACCGCTCCGAGGAGCTCGATGGCGTCGGCGAGGTTGATCGCTCCGTCGTCGTTCACGTCGCAAGCGTCCGAGCAGCCGGGAGTTTCGCCCGAAACTCCGAACAGAGATTCGAGGGTATAAATCGGGTCGCTGACATCGACCGACCCATCGGAGTTGCAATCTCCGCGCACGAAGCCGTCGAGATCCACCGCGTAGAGGTTGCTTCGGCTCGAGAGGCAACTCACGGAGAGACTGACGGAGAGCAGAATGACGAAGATCGGCGGGATCGTTCGGCGCATGGAGCGGACTCCTCGGTTGGATGAACAGCCATGGGCACTTCTCCTACGCCCGCACGGCGGAGAGACCCTCAAAGGAGAGAGTCCCCACCGTTCGCGCTCGCGGCGCAGGTGGAGTCGGTGCCCCTGGTGATGAAAAACGATCTTGTGAGCGTGGGCCCTGCCCGAGGCCCGACATCTGAGACGAAACGCAGGAGTTGCAGGATCGATCGATCCCTCGACGCCGAGAGATCTGTGCACCCTCGCGTTTTTTCATTCCGCGCCCCTCCTCGAGGTACGGATCGATAGGGGAGAGCTGATGGGTGCCCGGGGGCCCTCATGCGTTGGCAGGAGGGACCGCGGACACCGACGGGACCGTTGACACCGAAGAGAGCAGCCAGCCCCGACGGTGACGTTTTCGACCCCCAGCACGCTAGACCTTGGTTCCCGGGAAATGTCCAAACCACTATCGCTCCCGGAGTTCTGAGAATAACGCCTCCGGCCAGCGCAGCAAGGGGTAGATCGTATGTCAACTCTCTTCGCGATCGGTGGTAGCCAGGTGTAAATACGCTGGTAGGATCGGGTCTGTGTTAAGTCGCAATTTCGCCATGGTTTGTGGCGGCCCCGACCTGTCAACCTGACCAAAAGTTTTGGTCATGTCAATCATGACACCCCCTGGAGGGGGGATCGCGGGCGCGACCTATTCCTTGGAAGAACTGGTACGGAGTTGGTGAACGGGAGTCTCTCCCGCAGCCTGGAGGCTGAACCACTCCTTATGAAGAACGTCTCCGAGACCATTGCAGTGGGTCCTCCTCGCAGTTCACGAGGAGCGTGCAAAGTCTCGGCGCGCCAACCTGGAGGTGTGTTGTGGCGAGGTGTGTGAAACGCGGGCTAATGCTCGCTCTCTTGACGCTCGGGGTGTGGTCCACTCCGGGTACTGTGGAAGCTCAGCTTCCCCCGACCGGACTCGGTTGCACGGTACTCCAGCAAAACGTCCTGCTCTCCTGGACGAACGCGGAGTTGTACGACTTCATCGAGATTCGCCGAGATGCGGTGCTCCTCCTCACGCTACCGGGAACGACCACCGCGTTCACCGACCCCGGAGTTCCGGCGTCCTTTCACGTTTACCACGTCAACGGGGTCATCGCTGCGGCGGGTGGACAGGCCGCAACGTGCCAAGTCCAAATCACTCCGCCGCCTCTTGAGCCGCCTCTCGAGCCGCCCCCGTCGTTGAAGACCTTGCTGCCGCCGGTTCCGGCGTCGCTCTTCAACTACATCAAAGACCAGGACGCGGCGATCCGCCTCGGAAAAGCGTTCTTCTGGGACATGCAGACCGGCAGTGACGGACTCACCGCCTGTGCGACCTGCCACTATCACGCAGGATCGGACACGCGGTCGCGCAACATCCTGAGCCCGGGCCCCGATGGGATCTTCCAAGTCGGGACTCCGAACCACCGTGTCTCCCTCGAGGATTTCCCGTTCCACAAGCTCAACGACGTCGGGGACCAGAATTCGCTTCTGCTCTCTGACAGTGACGACGCGGCGGGCTCCCAGGGGGTTCACTTCTCGAACTTCATCGACGTGATCCCCGGAAGTGAGGAGGATTCGCGTACGAGCGCGCCCGATCCGGCCTTCAACGTCGGTGGGTTGAACATGCGTCGGGTCACCGGGCGCTCCGCTCCGACCGTCATCAACGCTGTCTACAACATTGAGAACTTCTGGGACGGCCGCGCGAGCTTCTGGTTCAACGGCCGCAGCATTTTCGGGCACCGTGACGTTGGCGCTATGGTGCTGAAGGCCGATCTGGGCACATCGATCGTGACGCCGACGCAGATCCAGATCGATCGTTCGGCACTCGCCTCGCAAGCGGTCGGCCCGCCGCTCAGCGGCACGGAAATGTCGGCCCACGGCCGTGACTTTCCCAAGCTCGGCAAGAAGCTGCTCTCGCTCGAGCCGCTCCAATTCCAGATCGTCCATCCGACCGACAGCGTCCTCGGACCGCTCGTCGATGTCGACGGTAGCGGTCTGAGCACGAACTACGTCCAGATGATTCAGGATGCCTTCGTTGACGAGTGGTGGTTGAGCGACAAGCTCTTCGATGCATCCTTCGGCGAGCTGCTGACCACGGGCACTCCCGCCAACACCGACGAGTTCACCCTCATGGAGGCGAACTTCTCGTTCTTCTGGGGGCTCGCCATTCAGATGTACGAGAGCACTCTGGTCTCTGATGACTCTCCGTACGACCAGTTCCAGGATGGTGACGTGAACGCGCTGAGTACGCTCGAGATCGAAGGCCTCGACGTCTTCACTCGTTCGAACTGCCTGCTCTGCCACACCACGCCGGTCTTCACGAGCGCGGTCTCGTCGAAGCTGACCGTGGTGCTCGAGCCGGAAGCTTCTGCCCTCGAGGGAATTCTCGAGCGCATGCCGATGAAGGACGCCTTTAGTGCGGTCTACGACGGCGGCTTCTACAACATTGGGGTGCGCCCGACGACCGAAGACATCGGTCGCGGTGGTGTCGACCTGAACGGAGACCCGCTCTCCTTCGCCGGTTTCGTGCAGCTGTACGGATTGGCTTCGCTCCCCTTCCAAACGGGGACAGTGATCCTGAACCCGCCACCGATCCCGTCCGAAGAGATTGCGATGGCCGGAGCGATGAAGACTCCGACCCTGCGCAATACCGAGCTGACGGGGCCGTACTTCCACAACGGAAGTTACGCGACTCTCGAACAGGTCGTCCAGTTCTACGCTCGCGGAGGCAACTTCGCCGACGAGAACATCGACACCCTTTCCCCGATCATTCTGCCGCTCCCGTTCCTCTTGACGAGCCCGGCTCGCCAAGAAGCGTTGGTCGCGTTCCTGCACACGCTCACCGACGAACGCGTCCGTCAGGAAATGGCGCCGTTCGATCACCCGCAGCTCTTCGTCTCTGAGGGTGCGACGGGCGATACTGCCAATGTCCTTCCGGCTTTCCCCGGTGCGCCGACCGCGGCGGACCGCTTCAAGGAGATCCCGGCGGTCGGTTCTCTCGGTCGTCCAGCTGAGGGAATCACGGAGCTTCTCGAGTTCCTTCGCCCGCAGGCCACCACTGCGCTCAGCTGCGCCGAGAACGGGGCCGGCGGGGTCACCCTCAACTGGATCAACGCCGACCTGTACCCCCTGATTCGTATTGAGCGTGACGGTCAACTGATCGTCGTTCTCTCCGGCGCCAGCGAGGCCTACACCGATCCGAACCAGGCCCCAGGAAGCTGGGACTACGACGTCTTCGCCGTGGACGGCACTCAGATTGGACTGAAGAACCTTTGCGTCGTGGAGATCTCTCCGCCCGCGCCGACCGCGGTTGTCGCTACGCAGCTCGCCACCGGCGTTGCGCTCAACTGGACCAACGCGCACGCCTACGATTCGCTCGACCTCTTCCGGGACGGCGCGCCGATCACGACCCTGGTCGCCGGTTCCGAAGTCTTCATTGACGCCGGTGCAGCTCCGGGTGCTCACCAGTACGACGTGGTCGGATTTGTTGAGGGTGTCCCCTCCGCTCCGGGCACTTCGAGCCTGACGGTCCTCCCCTCTCCGGTCGTCGGACTCGCCTGCACCACCGGTGCCGGAACCGCCGATCTCAGCTGGCTGAACACGGGCACCTACGATTCGATCGAAATTCTTCGCGACGGCGCTTTCCTCAGTTCCTTGGCGGGTACCGCACAAAGCTTCCAGGACGCCGCGCCGGTCTCCGGTGTGACCCTCTACGAAGTGATCGCTCGCACCAACGCGACCGACGCCCCGGCGGCAACCTGCTCGCTCACCTTCGCGCCGTCGGCGATCACCAACTTCACCTGCACCGACAGCTTGGGCAGCGCAGTCCTCACTTGGGTGAACGGTGACACCTTTACTCAGATTGAAGTCCGACGGAACGGACTCTTCGTCGCGACCCTCGCCGGTACCGAAGTGAGCTTCATCGATCCGTCGCTCGGTGCGGCGGGGCCGGGGCTTCACGAGTACCGTCTCACTCCGTCGACCGAAGGGATTTCGGGTACGCCGACGATCTGCACGATTACGATTGTGCCGAGCGCTGTCACCGGGATCACTTGTAACGCGATCGGCACGGGCAACTTGGTCAGCTGGACCAACTCCGGCGCGTACGACGCGGTCGAAGTGCGCAGCGATGGCCTCCTGGTCGCGACTCTCGCCGGTAACGCCAACTTCTACCTCGATCCTCAGACGCTTTCGGGAACGACCAGCTACGAAGTCACTGCGACCGCCGACGCGGTCGCCTCCGCTCCGGCGTCTTGTTCTGTGACCCGTACGCCGTTCGCGGTGACGAATCTCACCTGCCTCGGCGTCCCCGGTGGAGTTGCCCTCGGTTGGACCAACAACGGCACCTACGACGAGCTGCGCGTGTTGCGCAACGGTGCACTCCTCACCACGCTCGCCGGAACTGCCACGTCCTTCCTCGACCCGGCGCCGCCGACCGGAGTGGTCACGTACAATGTGCGTTCCGTTGGTGCCGGCCTCGAGTCGACCACCTCGCCGACCTGTAACATCTCGGTCCTTCCCCAGGTGATCACGGGGCTCTCGTGCACGCTGCCAAACCCGTGTGGCCTGACGGTCACTGCTTCTTGGACCAACGCCGAGCTGTATGACACGATCGAGATCGCGATCGACGGAATCCCCGCGAACACGCTCCCGGGGATCTCGCAGTCGACCACGCTCACGTTGCCGATCTCCGGTACGCACGTGATCTCGTTCGTCGCCGTGAAGCAGGGTCTCCCGAGCTTCCCGACCGATTGCACCGTGGTTTCCCTCGACGACTCGGCGCTCTCGCCGATCAGCCTCACGGCGACCACGAATCCGACCACCTGCACCGTGAATGCCTCCTGGACCGCCCAGGGAATTTACGGTTCGATCGACCTTCAGGTCGATGGCGTGTCGGTCCAGACCTTGCCTGGCACCGCGACGAGTGCGACGTTCACCTTGCCCGGAACGGGAACGCAGAACCTCTGCGTGATCGCGACGAGCGAGTGCGGAACCGTCCTCCCCGCCACGTGCACCTCGGTCTCTTGCAGCTCCGACTTCAGCCGGGGTGACGTGAACGCCGACGGCCAGGCCGATATCAGTGACACGATCTTCCTGCTCTTCTCGCTCTTCGTGCCGGGAAGCCCGGCCGTCAGCTGCTCTGACGCGGCGGATACGAACGACGATGGCTTGGTGGATGTCACCGACGCTGTCCGCGGACTCCAGACGGTCTTCGGCCAAGCTGGACCGTTGCAGTCGCCGTACCTCTCGTGTGGCAGCGATCCGACCGCTGACTCGCTCGATTGCGCCGCCGCGCCGAATTGCCCGTAGGCACTTCGCGTGCGACGGACCGGTCGGATCGCGAAGAACGTTGGATACTAGTTCAGGGGGTGGTCCAGAAGGGCCGCCCCCTGCACTTCATTCCGAGTGACCGACCTCAGCCAGGCTGGGGTGATGCGCTCCGTTTGACTTCTGACTCGATAAGGAGCTCGACTCCATGACCGGCACCCAGTGGATCCTTGGAGCGGCCCTCGCGGCCGTCACTTTCGGCGTGGGTTACGTGCTCGCGCCCGTCTCGCTGGCCAGCGGGCCGACCCCGGCTGAGGATTGCTGCTCCAAAGAGCGAGAGCAGCCTCTTTCCCCATCGACCCTCTCTACCCAGACGCCGGGCTCACAGAAGCCGGGCGACTCGTCTCCCCGTCCGCCCTGTTGTGAAGAGCCCGCGGTCCAGACTCCCCCCGCTGTCCAGACTCCCCCCGCCTCCGACGATTGCTGCGACGAGCCCGATGCGGTGGGTGAGAAAGGGTCCGATCCCCACGCTGATCGCACCGTGACCTTGGGCGAGATTCCTGACACTGCATGCTTCGACCAATCGGGAAAGCCGCTGCGATTTCGGAGCGATCTGCTCGAGGGGAAGACCGTCGCGATCAACTTCTTCTTCACGACCTGCAAGACGATTTGCCCGCCCCTCACCGCGACCTTTCGGAAGGTACAGCAGGAACTAGGGCCCGAGCTGGGGAAAGACGTTCGCCTCATCTCGATCAGCGTCGACCCCGGCAATGACGTCCCCGCGCGGCTCGAGCAGTTTTCCTCGATGTTCGGGGCGGAGGAGGGGTGGAGCTTCCTCACCGGGCAGAAGCAAGAGATCGACACGCTCCTCTACGCGCTCGGAGCCGCGACTCCCGAAAAGTTCGATCACACGCCGATGATTCTGGTGGGCAACCTCGCATCGGGGGAGTGGCGCCGCACCTACGGTCTCGCTCCGGCGAAGAAGATCGTCGAAGTGATCGCGGGGGTCGAACTGCGGTCGAAGGCGGGCCAGGACGAGCGGGATGCGGCTGCGTACTTCCCCAATCGTGTCCTCACCGATCAGAACGGCAAACAGGTGCGTTTCTACGACGACCTCATCCGCGATCGCATGGTGGTGATGCATGTCATGTTCACGCGCTGCACCAGCATCTGCCCGCCGATGCTCACCAACATTGCCAAGGTATCTGAACTGCTCGGGGACCGGCTCGGTCGCGACGTGGAGCTTCTGAGCATCACTGTTGATCCGGAGTACGACACGCCCGAGCGACTCCTCGAGTACTCCCGAGCGTTCGGCTCACCCAAGGGGTGGCGTTTTCTGACCGGCGAGGTCGACGATGTTCAGGCGGTGCTCGGAAAGCTCGGCGCGTGGGTCGATGATCCCGACACTCACAATGCGTGGCTGATTCTTGGAAACGGGCAGACCGGCGACTGGCGGAAGATCATGGGCACCGCGCCGCCGGCGCAGATCAGCTCGCTTATTCGCGAGATGCTGAAAGAGGGCGAAACGGACTCCGTTGCCCCCAAGTCCGGAAATTGAGACGGCTTAGCGTGGTCGTCCCGGAAGTTTTCGCCCTCCCGATTTCCGAGATCCTGCGCGATGGTGGTACTCTTTTGGGGCTCAACCCCATCCCGTATCATGAACCGCGTGTGACGCCCTGCGGGGGGTCACCACCTCGGAAACGCATCTGGAGGCACGATGAAGAAGGCGATCTCTCCGATCCGCCGCAAGTCCCTGTTCACGTTGGCGCTCTGTCTCGCGACGATATTCCTCGGTCCTGCGACGATATTCCTCGGTCCTGCGACCGTGGCGATCGCCCAAGATTCGCCGATCGTCCTCGATCCCGCGCCGACCACCGGCACGCCGACCTTGGTGGTTCCCGAGAGCACTCATAACTGGGGGAAGCTTCTCAAGGGAGACAAGTTCGAGCACAAGTTCACTCTACGCAATGACGGCGACGCGCCACTCCTCATCGAAAACGTAAAGTCGACCTGAGGTTGCTCTGCGGTCGAGTTCGACCGCGAAATTGCTCCGGGTGGCACGGGTCAAGTGACGATCAATCTGACCACGACGAAGATGCAGGGTCCGAACATCACGAAGACGGTTCACGTCATCTCCAACGATCCGACGAACCCCGACTTCGCCCTCAACGTGACCGGGTCGGTTCTGCAAATCGTCGAGCCGGATACGGCGCTCAAGCAGATTCGCATGGCGGGTCTTGCAGGCAGCACGCTTCGCACTGAAGTGACGATGAAGAAGGGCTCCTGGCTCGACGTCGAGCTCCTTTCGAGCGAACTGAAGTTTGGCAACGCGCGCATCGAGAGCGTGACGCCGGCGCCCGAGGGGAACGCGTGGACGTTCGTGCTCATGGCCGACTCCGTCACCCGCCCCATGATCTACAACGAAGAGCTGGTCCTGAACGTCCGCACCAGCGACGACGTCGAACGCACGGTCTCGTTCGTCTTCCGCATTGAGCACAATGCCAGAGTCCTCGCGAACCCGCGCGGTCAACTGAAGTTTCTGCCCCAGCGCATGGCGCAGTTGCGCGGCCCGAATCCGCAGCCGGTGTTCATGCCGGTATCGCTCCAGGTAGGGGGCCCCGAAGTCAGCTTCCGGGTGCTCGAGGTGAAGCTCGACGAGAAGCTCGAAGGGGTGTTCCGCACCGAAGTGATCGAGCAGTCCTCGGGCAAGAACTACTTGGTGAAGGTGTGGCTCGACGAGTGGCAGGACGTGCGCCAGGTGATCGGTCGCATGACGATCGTCACCGATGACGATGAAAACCCCGAGATCGCTCTTTGGGTGATGGCGCTGTTCACCGACATCGGAACGAAGTGATCGCGAGCGATCTCGGCGCGCGCGCCGTTCGACGGACTAAATCAGAGGTCACGATTCGGAGTGCCCTAGCGATCAGCGCTGTCTGTCGTGACCGCTGATTGAGGTGCTTCTGCAATGGACAGACTGAGGTCCATTGCACCGTGGTGCGAGAGGGAGAAGCTCTCAGAATCGTGATCTCTGATTTAGAAGAAAGGAGGCCGTGGGTGTGACCCGCGGCCTCCTTTCTTTTTAGCGACAGTCGCCTCTTATCGCTCGTGAATTGTCAGACGGACTCTGCGGGGTTCAGTTCCGCATGGCTAGCTCCTCGCTTTTCGCCAGTGATCCTTGAACGCGGTCTCGAGCGACACGACCAACATCCCGTACTTATCGAACGATTCGATGATGTCCGGGCCCTTCTTTCGAGTGGAGAGCAGGTAGTCGACGAGGGCGAGCCGCAGCCGGGCATCTGGGGAGCGCATCAATAAGGTGTAGAACGCCCACGACTGCTCGTAAAAAGTCGTAGTCCGGCGGGTCGTCGATGAGCAGGTATGTCTGCAACGGAATGTACTTGAAGCTCGTGGACCCCCGCGGTGCCGTTAGAGCCGGTGAGCTCGCGATAGTCCTTTTCGAGGCCTAGGACGACGACGTCGAGTCCCTCGGTGGGGTAGCGAAGGTCAGCCAGGATCAATGGCGGCGGGGCATGCGCGGAAGAACGTGCGAGCGGTCCCTTTTCCGCAAAACGCCCGAAGAGATCCTCAGGTGGTTCTCGCCGGGCGTCCTTGGTCTCGAAGAGAGCGAGAAAATGAGGGTGTGACTCCGAGACGTGCGTCGAGCGGGCGACTCTCCCGATCAGGCCTCGTAGCCGAGGTCGAGCCAGGCCGCGCGACCGCGGGTTGCACCGAGCGCGGATGCGGAGTATCCCCCGCGTTCGCATTCGCTCCCGCCGCCGCTCCCGTCGAGCATGCGGAGAATCTGGAGCACGGTGTCCGAGTCCATCAAGAACGGGGGCGTCCCCTCCTCGTAGGCGCGTGCCTCCTCGGCACGGGTCCGAGAGACATCTGGAGAACGATCATGTTGTGGCGACATCGGAGGTCCTTCCTCCCGGATAGTGATCGTTGGGGCGTCTCCAGTCGCGGCAGCTTCGGACCCGCCACTCGCACCCTTCGGTCTGTGAGTTACCGCAGATTCTAGGGAGATCTCGCGTTTTGCCAATTGGTCATTATCAAAGTCATGAGAGTCTTTGACTGTACATGTGTAAGTTGTGCAAGATCGCGTTGTCGGAACCGCCTCACCCGACGATGCTGACTTATCTGTCAAATTTTCGAGGGGGTACTCTGCCGCAGGTGGTTCCGGAGGCAGGTGGTTCCGGAGGCAGGTGATTCCGGAGGCAGGTGATTCCGGAGGCAGGGGATAGCGGAGCGAGCGCTCCCTGAGAGGAGCTCCGCACATCGAGAGCGGGGTGTGTTGGGATCGGACGATCCCCACACACCCCGTCTGGAACTGCCCGCCGCGCTCAGTAACGCGCAGTGACAGTCAATTCTTTGAGTATGAGAGGGGCTGCTAAATCAGAGATCACGATTCTGAGAGCTTTTCCCTCTCGCACCACGGTGCAATGGACCTCAGTCTGTCCATTGCAGAAGCACCTCAATCAGCGGTCACGACAGACAGCGCTGATCGCTAGGGCACTCCGAATCGTGACCTCTGATTTAGGCGCCGATCTCTGTTCCCGCGAGCTGGAGAACCTTGGCCGCCAGGTCATTCGGCTGAAACGGCTTCGGCAGGATGTCATCCGCGCCGATGCTGATCGCCTTTTGCAGCTCTTCCTCGGGCATGGCGGAAACGACCAGGATCTTGGTCGTCCGCAGCTCGGGGCTCATGCGTACGTGCTCGATCACGTCGTAGCCGGAGACTCCGGGCATGTTGAGATCGAGGGTCATCACGCAAGGAAGGTGCTCGCGAAGCAGGCTTCCCGCCTGGAAGCCATCGTCTGCCGAGAACGCCTCGAAGTCATGGTTCCTCAGGATGCGCTGAATCATGCGCGTGATGTCGGAGTCGTCATCCACGATGAGGACCTTGCGAGCGAGGTGCAGGAAGTCGCGAGGAATCGGGATGCGGTTCTCGCGCAAGAAAGAGATGAAATTGTGAATCTCGACGCGGTTGTCGCCCCGACCGGGGAGTTGATACGCGCGCAGCTGCCCGCGTTGGATCCAGCGGATCACCGTGCGGAAGTTGACTCCGCAGTAGTCGGCGATCTCTCCGGTCGTCAACGTTCTCTTGTGCTTCATGATGCCGTACTCCAGTACCGGACCGTAGTGAACACGAGCGAGGAAGAAACCAGGCTCGGTTCGATGCAGGCACCCGATCCAGTGAGCGTTCAGAAAACTAGATAGGCTCTGAGCGCCTCGGGATGGGGACAATCGCCTCGTGTCGGGGGGGGCACACACCTCCTCAGGGACCCGTCGTTGGCGTCAGCGAGAGTGTCTAGAAGCCCGAGCAAAGTGATCCGCGCTGCAGCCGAGCAGCTCGGTTCGCACTCGACGTCACTCCGGTTGTCTCGAGATCCAAACCCCCCTGGAGTCTCGAAAGCCGTTGCCCATCGAAGAGTGACCCTTCGGGGAGCTGAGTGCCGTGGTCGGCGTCGTCAACGAAATCTCGCATGTGTTAACAATTCTATCGCGTGCGGTCGTTAATTCAACCGCCGTATTTCAGATCAGTCCGGCCAGGTCCGTCCGTCGCGTCTGTCGCAAAAGACCCCCCGGTGCCCGAAGGGCGCCGAGGGGCTGGTGCTGGCAGTTTGCGAGTCGGGGAGGTTTGGCCTCCAGGGAGGCTACCTCTTAGGGACAGGACGGGTAGCTCGCGCAGTTGAGCGCGTCGCCAAAGGACGGGTCGGTTCCGCACGCCCCAAGGCTCGGAGCTCCCGGAAAGGGGGAGCCTGCGAAGATCGTTGCGAGGAGCGAGGTCGCGTCGGTCAAGTCGAGCGCTCCGTCGTCGTTCGCGTCTCCGGCGTCTTCACAGGGAAGAGTGGCGGCGAGGAACATGTACGACAGCACCGACAAGGGGTCACTGATATCGAGAGCCCCGTCGGTGTTCGCATCCCCACGCTGGAACGGCGCGAAGTCGATGTTACATCCCGAGAAGCAGGTGGCCGCGGGGACCGGCAGGCCGCCGCAGGTGGCGGTACCGGTGACAGTGATCTCGGTCAGGACGCCGTTGCCGACCGGCACGGGGAACGAAGTCTCGGTGCCGGGCAGCGTTGCGAAGGTCAGACCGTTGAGCAGGATCTCGATGCTCGCGTATGCGTCAGCGTTGGTCCACGTTGCGAGCGCGGTGCAGGTGGGCTGATCGACGGTGCAGGTGAGCCCGGCGACCGCGAGCGGGGTCGGGATCGTCGGGGCATTCGCCTGGCAACAAGTCGGCTGCCCGACCAGGCCGGCGAAGGTCGGGGTCAGGCAGATCTGGTGCGCTCCAGCGGAGCCGAGCTGAACATCCGCGCTGACGGCAGTCCCGGGGAGCGTGGCGATCGTCGAGCCGTCGACGTTCAAGTCGATCGAGTCGTAGAAGTCGCTGACGGTCCAGGTGACGGTGAAGCTCGAGTCGCAAAGGTCGAGGAGGACACAGTCGATCGGAGCGATTTGGTCAGGGCGTTGATCGAAGAATAACGCGCCCATGTCGCGCACAGTCGAATCCGGATCGAAGGAGGAAACCGGGTTTCCGGCGTCGATCGCGGGGGAGAGCGGCATCAGGGTGAAGTCCCCGGCCAGGGGCGCCGCGAAGATCGGGTCGACATCGATGTTTCCGGTGCCCACGGGGGCTCCCGTGATATCGGAGAAGGTGGCGGTGGTTTGTCCGCCGTCGAGGATCGCAGCTCCGCTGTTCCCCCAAATGATCGAGTTCGAGACCGTGGCGGTCGACGGAGCGCTTACGGGAATGAAGATTCCACCCGCGGTGAGAGACGTGTTCGCGGTCAGGGTGCACCCCTCGAGGCTCAAGGAGACCGAGTTCGCGCTGAGGGCGATCGCGCCGCCATCGCCCGAGGCTGCGTTGGAAGCCATCAGGCAGCGGTCGAGGTTGGCGGTCCCGCCGTCACACCCGATCCCCGCGCCCGTGCCGCCAGTGTTCGAGGTAAAGTTGCACGCTTGAAGAGTCGCGGTGGCGTTGAAGACGAGCGCTCCGCCTCCGAGCAGTGTCGCGTGATTGGCGGTGAAGCTGCTTCCGGTCATGAGGACCACCGAGTCCTGGAAGAGCGCGCCGCCCCCCAAGATCGCGTCGTTCCCGTCGAAGGAACAGCTCGTGATCAGTGAGCCCGCGGACTCGAGCATCAGGCCACCGCCCGCAGTGTTCGCGGAGTTGCCGACGAACTGGCAGTTGCTGATGGCGGAGAGACCGAGGAGAAGGCGCAGGTACACGCCGCTCCCCTGGAGTCCGGTGTTCGCGGAGAACAGGCAGGACGTGATGGAAGCACCTCCGCCACCCTCGGAGAAAACTCCGGAGCCGAATTGCGCGTCGTTTCCGGTGAAGATGCAGTTGCGGATGGTCGGGTTCGACCCGAGCGCGAGTGCTCCGCCGCCGACTCGGAAGCTCCCGAGAAGGGAGCCCCCCGCACTGAGAACCGGCTGCAAGCGGCCGGTTCCTCCCGTGACAGTAAAGCCGTCGATGATCGTGGCCGCAGTCTCGCCGCTGGAGAGGATCAAAGTCGAACCTTCGAGGGCGCCGCGAGTGAGAGTGCTGCCGTCGATGATGGTGGACTCCGCGCCCCCGGTCGAGATCAGGGTGATCGCCTTGCCCTGGAAGTCGAGATTTTCGAGGTAAGTCCCTGGGGCGACCTGGATCTCGTCGAGGTTCGAAGACGCGGTGATGGCTGCTTGGATCGTTCCGAAGGTCAGCGGGACCTCCAGCACGGCTGCGAAACATGGGGCGGTGAACCCCAGTGCGATGAGGACACAGAGCATCCCCCAGATCGTCCGTCTGGACACGACACACCTCCCTTATGAGATTTGTTCTCGAGCGCGCTGCCCAACCTTTGGGCGTCCCAGACCGAATCGGCTCTCCGTCGGCCCGATGGACCTCAGTCAGGAGAGGGATTCCCCACAGTCTCGTTCTGAAACGACCTCCAGTCGTCCAGAAACAGGAAATGCGCGCATGACGGCCATTGTACTGGCGGGTTCGTGCCTTTGTAGTTCCTTTTGTAACTGAGCGATTGTTTTGGGAGCATTTCGGGCCCGAGAGCTGCATCTCTGCGGATGCTGCTTGGCTCCCTGCTCTCCTTGGAGATGGCCCAAGCGCGCTGGATTGACAACTATCTGCTCTGCTTGCTTGACGGGTCGGTTTGGGAGTTCACTGCGCGCAGGCACTTCACAACCGAGTTAGTGCATTCATCGCAACTTCTTCGGCAATACTTTTGAGTTGCAGTAAATGGACGAGCGGCGCTTCGGTGATACAATCGTGGCTCGGGCTGGACTTGATCATCCCTCAAGTCCCCAAGCCAAGATCATCCTGACTTACCTGATAATGAACCGTTGACCCCCAAGTTCTCAACTTGGAGGTTCCCGCTGCATGCTCCGCACCGCGGATTGTGGAGTGTTGGTGGAAAACTTCGGCGCCCCAGTCCGATGGGGGGGTCGAGGGTGCCTTTGAGAAGCGCCGAATTGGAGGAACCATGTTTCGAGCAAAACCTTGGGCTACTGCGGTATGCCTGGCTGCGTCCCTGCTCCTCGTGAGCGGATGTTGGAACCGGGGACACCGGATCCAGGCCCCGACTGCACTTTCGTACATTGATCTCAATCAGATCCTCCTGCAGGGAATCAGCGTGAACGTCCCGGCTTCGTACCTGGGCGACCTGACGCGGAGCTTCTCGGTCTCGCCGGCGCTTCCCGCGGGCCTGACCCTCGACCCGAGCACGGGAGCGATCACCGGAGCTCCGGCGGATCTGCTGCCGCCGGGCACCTACACGATCACCGCCCGGAACGCCGGTGGGGAAACCCAGTCGGTGCTGACCATCGCGGTCAACCCGCAGGCGCCCTGCGGCCTCACCTTCCTCGAGGAGGGGATCAAGTACATTGGGCAGATCTCCCAGGTGCTCAACTCGCCGAGTTTCACCTGCGGATTCCCCGGCACCCCGGTCGACACCTGGACCATCGAGCCCGCGCTTCCCGTGGGTCTCACGCTCGACCCGGTCACCGGAGTGATCTCTGGCGTCCCGACCGAAGTGATCCCGCCGACCGAGTTCGTGATCATCGCGACCAACGTCACCGGACTCGCCGCGCGGTCGATCACCATCGAAGTCGAGACTCCGGCGCCGTGCGATCTCGCCTTCTCGAACCCGAACACCGTCGAGCCGCCGACCGTCCCCAGCATTCCGAACTTGCCTTCGAGCGCGTGCGGTGCGGTTGCCATCTACGAAATCACGCCGACCCTTCCGGCCGGCATGAGCATCGATCCGTCGACCGGAGTGATCTCCGGAACGCCCTCGGTCGAGACTCCGGAGATTCTCTACACGATCACAGCGAGCAACATCTACGGCGAAGACTCGACCGAGGTCACCCTGCGAATCGCACCGGTCTTCGAGTTCACAGCCGACGACACGGACGCGTTCTACGACCTCACGACCGGTGTCGGCTCGTTCGAAACGCGCCTCTTCGTCGAAGAGGGCGATCGGAACGCGACCTTCCCGACCCCGATCATCGGACTGTCGATGGCGTTCGAGCACGACCCGAGTTTGATGACACCTGTCGCTGTCTTCCCGGGTGTCGATCTCGTTTCCGGAACTTCCCCAGAGTTCTTCGAGCCGCTGATTCAGGCGGACGCGGTCACGGTGGGGATCATTCCCTCCCTCGACCTCTTGAACCTGTTGGTCGCTGACGCCCGCAAAGAAGTGGTTCGGGTCGTGTACGAGACCGAGCCTGCTGGGCTCAGTGGCAACGCTGAGGGTATGCAGTCCCCGATCCACTGGGGTAACCCGAACGCGCTTCCGCCGGTCCAGAACGAAGTGGGCCTCAGCGGTACTTACTCTGTCCTTCCTGTCTTGATTGATTCGACCGTGACTCTGACGCCGTCTACCGGCGAGTAATTCAGAGTCCGTTCAACGCGCGTGTTGGACGATGGACCCATGCACCGTGAGGGTCGTCGGCAGGAATGCCGACGACCCTTCGGTGCGATCCAATCCGACCTTGCGTACGTCGCCTGGTGGTAGAGAAATTTGGAGGAGCAATGCTCTCTTTCCGCGTCACACGCTCATCGCAAATCGCGAGCGTAATGTTGATCGCACTATTGGCCCTTGCGGGCTGCAACAATGGTGGTGGGGGAAATTCCCTCAGCATCGTGCAACCCGCTGGCCTGTCGTATCCGATTCCCGCGCCCCTCATCCAAGGGGTAGCGATCTCGCCGTTGACACCGAGCCTCGCCGCGGGTGGCACTGTCACCTACACGGTGACGCCGGCTCTTCCGGCTGGATTGTCCCTCGACCCGGTGACCGGGGCGATTCGCGGGATTCCCCTCGCGGTGACGCCGCTCGCGACCTACATCATCCGCGCGTCGAACATCCTGGGTGGAGAGGACTTCCCTCTCGAGTTGGTCGTCAACCCTCCGGCGCCGTGCGGTCTCACGTACGTCGACATCGGAGCGACCTATCTCGTCGGGCAGGCGATCTCCCCGAACACCGCCACGCTGTCTTGCGGTCCCGCTGACCTGTTCACGGTGACTCCGAGCCTGCCTGCGGGGCTCGTGCTCGATGCCTTGACCGGCGAGGTTTCGGGAACGCCGACTGTCGCAGCGCTCCTGGCCGTGTACACGGTCATTGCGTCGAACGTCACCGGCGGAGACTCTTTCGATCTGACGATCACCGTCAACCCGGAAGCTCCGTGCGGCCTCGCGTTCAGCGACCCAGCCCCGATCTACACGGTGAACACCCAGATCGCGACGAACGTCGGTTCGAGCGCATGTGGACCGCCGTCCAACTGGTCGGTCACTCCGTCCCTTCCCGCGGGTCTGCTCCTCGACGCCGCGACCGGGACGATCACAGGAACTCCTCTCGCCGAGCTCGCCGCGACCCTGTTCACCTTCACCGGGTCCAACGTCACGGGCTTGGCGACTGTGGATATGACGCTCGCCGTGAACCCGGAGGCACCGCTCACTCTCTCCTACAGTGAGCAGACCGCCACCTACCTCGCGGATCTCGCGATCGCGACGAACGTCCCCGCCCTCACAGGCGGCACCCCGGACAGCTGGAGCGTCGCTCCGACCCTGCCGACGGGTCTGCTCCTCGACCCGACCACCGGCGAGATCACCGGGACGCCGACGGCGATCACCCCGACGGCGAACTATCTCGTCACCGCCTCGAACATCTCCGGCTCGGCTCAGGCGACCCTGACTCTCACCGTTGATCCGCAGGCGCCGTGCAACGTCGCCTACCCGCTGACCAACGCGGTCTACCAGCAGGATCTGCCGATCCTCGCGAACACTCCGAGCTTCTCCTGTGGGACTCCGGATCTCTGGACGATCTCCCCGCCGCTGCCGGCGGGACTCGCTCTCGATCCGACCACAGGCGAGATCTCGGGTGCCCCGAGCGTTCTCTCCGCCTTGACCAGCTACACGGTCACCGCGACGAACACGACCGGCTCGGATACCGTCGGGATCACGATCTCCGTGAACCCCCAGGCGCCGTGCAACCTGACCTATGGCAACCTGAGCGCGACCTACCTCGACGGGGTCACGATCACGCCGAACGCGCCGAGCTCGCTCTGCGGTCCCGTGACGATGTACTCGATCACCCCGACCTTGCCGGCGGGACTGAGCATCTCCTCGACGACCGGTGTGATCTCGGGAGCTCCGGCGGGCGCGTCCCCGACCACCTCCTACACCGTGGTCGCCGCGAACGTCTCGGGGAGTGACAGTGTCGCCCTCTCGATCACCGTGATCCCGCAGGCGCCGTGCACCTTGACCTACTCAGACTCGAGTGCGGTCTACCAGCTCGACCTTCCGATCACCGCGAACGTTCCGACCGTCGGGTGCGGAACTCCGAACCTCTTCGAGGTGACCCCCGCGCTCCCGACGGGACTCGCGCTGAGTCCGACCACGGGACAGATCGTGGGAACGCCGACGGCTCTGGTCGCACAGACGAGCCACGTCATCACCGCGAGTAACGCAAGCGGCTCGATCTCGACGACGATCACGATCGAAGTGGTTCCCCAGCCGCCGTGCAATGTTAGCTACGCCGATCTGAACCCGGTCTATGTCGACCAGACCGCGATCACCGCGAACATCGCGTCGTTCGACTGTGGCACTCCGGACAGCTGGAGTATTGCTCCGCCCCTCCCGGCGGGCTTCAACTTCAATACCCAGACCGGTGCGATCACTGGAACGCCGGCGGGGCTCCTTTTGCCGACCGCGTTCACGGTCACCGCGATGAACGCGACCGGGAGCGACTCGGTCGTGGTGACGATCACCGTCAACCCGCTCGCACCCTGCAACCTGACCTACACCGATCTCACCCCGACCTACCTGGTCGGACTTGCGATCACCGCCAATCAGCCGACCGTCTCCTGTGGCGCGCCGACGGCGTACTCTGTCGTTCCGGCACTTCCCTCGGGGCTGGCCCTCAATTCGGTGACCGGTGTGATCACGGGAACGCCTTCGGCTCGTTTCGGCACCGGCAGCTACACCGTGAAAGCTGAGAACGTCACCGGAAGTGCTGTGGTGGTCTTGACGATCACAGTGAACCCGCAGGCGCCGTGCAACCTGACCTACCTCGATCCGACGCCGGTCTACGTGGTCGGAACGCCGATTGCGCTGAACACGACGATCTTCGGCTGCGGCGCTCCCGACAGCTACACCATCTCTCCGTCGCTGCCGGCGGGACTGAACTTTGATCCGCTCTCGGGAACCATCCGAGGTATTCCGACCTCGGTCCAGCCGTCGACCGTTCACACCGTCATCGGTACGAACGTGACTGGTTTCGATACGACGACGA
The DNA here is from genome assembly GCA_937876125.1 of uncultured bacterium. Taxonomy (GTDB): domain Bacteria; phylum Planctomycetota; class UBA8108; order UBA1146; family UBA1146; genus JAFMMO01. The sequence continues at coordinate 3,212 of CALEHF010000221.1, read as the reverse complement.
TCTCGATCACTGTGAACCCCGAAGCGCCCTGCAACCTCGCGTATTCCGCCCCGGTCGCGACCTACACGGTCAACGATGCGATCGCGACGAACTTCCCGAGCTTCGCGTGTGGCGCCCCCGACACCTTTGTCGTGAATCCGGCCCTGCCGAACGGTCTGCTCCTCAATCCCAACACGGGAACGATCAGCGGAACCCCGACGATCGAGGCTGCGACCGTCGACTATACGGTGACCGCCTCGAATGCGACCGGCAGCGACTCGGCCGTGGTGACGATCACCGTCAATCCGGAGGCGCCGTGTAATCTCGTGTACTCGGGCACCAATGAGATCTACCTCGTCGGTGTGCCGATCGCGACGAACGCTCCGACGTTCGACTGTGGAACCCCGACTGCGTACGCCGTGACTCCGGCGCTCCCGAACGGATTGCTCCTCAACGGAGTGACCGGTGAAATCACCGGCACCCCGCTCGTCGTCAACCTGTTCACGATCTACACGATCACGGGAAGCAATGTGAGCGGCAGCGACACGGCCACCATTTCGTTGACCGTGAACCCGCAAGCTCCGTGCAACCTCAGCTACTCGAGCCCGGACTCCCTCTACACGGTCGGAACGCCGATCGCGCTGAACGTGCCGGACGTCGACTGCGGCGCGCCGAGCAGCTACCTGATCTCTCCGCCGCTCCCGAGCGGGCTCACCCTGAACCCCCTCACCGGAGTGATCAGCGGAACCCCGGGGATCCAGACCCCCCAGCTCGACTACACGATCACAGCGGCGAACATCTCTGGATCCGACACCGTGACGATCCAGATCGAGATTCAGCCGCAGACTCCGTGCAACTTGCACTACACCTTGGAGACCCCGATCTACCGGGTCGGGACGACCATCCCGTCGAACGTGCCGAGCTTCGACTGCGGAACCCCGACCAGCTTCTCGGTCGTGCCCCAGCTCCCCGCCGGCCTCAACCTCAACATCTTCACCGGAATCATCACCGGTTTGCCGGTGCTGCCGGCTCCGTCCGCCGACTACGTCGTCACCGCCTCGAACGCTTCGGGCGGCACCGACGTCACGCTGACGATCACCGTCGACCCGCTCGCGCCGTGCACGATCAACTACGCGACTCCGGCGGCGAGCTACCTCGATGGCACGCTGATTACGCCGAACGTCCCAAGCTTCACCTGCGGAGCGCCCGACCTCTGGTCGATCGCGCCGAGTTTGCCGGCGGGCCTTGGGCTCAACACCTCGACCGGAGTGATCTCTGGAACTCCTCTGGGTGTTTCGCCGCTGACGACCTACCTCGTCACCGGCCAGAACGTCACCGGCTCCGACAGCGTGCAGATCTCGATTCAGGTCCTGCCCCAGGCGCCGTGCAACCTCAGCTACACCACTCTCGCTGCGGACTACCAGCTCGGCCTGCCGATCACCGCAAACCTCCCGAGCCACTCCTGCGGTCTGCCGAACCTTTACGAGGTTTCGCCGGCGCTTCCCGTGGGACTGAACCTCGACCCCACCAGTGGTGTGATCACCGGAACGCCGGCGGCGATCACCCCCAGCGCGACCTACACCGTCACCGCCTCGAACGCTTCGGGCAGTGACACGGTCGATTTGGTGCTCGCGGTCATTCCCCAGGCGCCCTGCAACGTCGACTACCCGGTCACCACCGCGGTGTACCTCCTCGGCGACACGATCACCCCGAACGTGCCGACCTTCGGGTGCGGAACCCCCGACAGCTGGACGATCAACCCGCCCCTCCCGGCTGGATTGCTCTTCAGCGGATCGACCGGCACGATCAGTGGCGCGCCGACCGCGCTCTCCGCGGCGACCAGCTACTCGGTCACCGCGAGCAACGCGACCGGCTCCGACATCGCGTTCATCTCGATCACTGTGAATCCGCAAGCGCCCGCTGGCCTGACTTACGCCGACCCGGCGCCGACCTACTTGCGCGGCACTCAGATCACGAGCAACGCGCCGAGCTCGACCGGCGGGCCGATCGCCAGCTACGCGATCGACTCGGCTCTCCCCACGGGGCTCAGCTTCGATACGATCACCGGGGTGATCTTCGGAACACCGACGGTGCTCTTCCCGGCGACCCCGTACACGATCACCGCGACCAACGTCACCGGTTCGACCGACGCGACGGTCACGATCACCGTGAATCCCCAGGCGCCCACCGGCCTCGCGTACGACGTCAGCAATCCGGTCTACCTCGTCGGTGACCTGATCACGCCGAACGCGCCGACCTCGACCGGCGGACCGGTCGACAGCTACTCGGTCACTCCGACGCTGCCGGCGGGTCTCCTTTTGAACCCGACGACCGGTGTGATCACCGGAACGCCGACCACAGTGACCGCGGCGGATCTCTACACCGTCACCGCGACGAACGTGAGCGGCACGGACACGGCGATCCTGACGATCACTGTGAATCCACAGGGGCTCGGCGTCCTCACGTACTCCGCTCCTTCGCCGACCTACCTGCTCGGAGACCTGATCACTCCGAACGTTCCGACCTTCACCGGCGGAACTCCGGACAGCTATACTGTGCTTCCTCTCTTGCCCTCGGGATTGACCCTCGACGGCACGACCGGCGTGATCACAGGAGCGCCTCTGGCGCTCCAGTCCGCCACGATTCACACGATTACCGCAATGAATGTCACCGGCTCTGCGAGCGCGGCCGTGACGATCACCGTGAACCCGCAGGCGCCTACTGGCCTGAGCTACGACGACCTCACGCCGACCTATGTGGTCGGTGCCACGATCGTCGCGAACCAGGCGAGCGTCACCGGGGACGTGGACAGTTACTCGGTCTTCCCGCCGCTGCCTTTGGGATTGTTCCTCAATGGGACGACCGGTGAGATCACCGGAGCACCGACCCTCGTGGCTGCGCTCGCGACCTACACCGTCACCGCCGAGAACGTGACCGGCACGACGACGGTCGATCTCGCGATCACCGTGGACCCGGCCGCTCCGGCGGGTCTCAGCTACGCGACGCCGACCGCGATCTACCTTCTCGACGTCGCCATCGCGACCAATGCGCCGACCTCGACCGGTGGACCGATCGCCATGTACTCCGTGGCTCCCGCGCTGCCGCTGGGGCTCGTGCTCAGCACCACGACCGGCGAGATCTCTGGAGGTCGGATCGAGCTCCAACTCGTCGCGACGGTCCACACCGTCACCGCGGAGAACGTGACCGGCTCGACCACCGCGGACGTGACGATC
>CALEHF010000220.1 GCA_937876125.1 uncultured bacterium | reverse complement strand
TTGCACCGTGGTGCGAGAGGGAAAAGCTCTCAGAATCGTGATCTCTGATTTAGCGTTAGCAGTACTCGACGCGCAGTCGCGAAAGCAGCTCGTGCCCCGCGCGCTCGAATTTCTGATCACCGTGGCTATGTCCCCACACCACACTCCCGACCGCATGAATCGCTGAGAAGGCGCGCAGCTTTTCTTCGATGGACTCGAGCGTGACTTCTGTGCACGGACTCCGCTCGTGAGTTCGCTGCTCAAAAGTGGCCTGCTCATACCCCAAGATGAACGCCTCGAACCAGTGGGGATAGTGGGGCGCCGCCCGTTCTTCCACTCGAACGAAGTCGACGAGGGGATGATCGGGGCGGGCGTGTTCGAAGTCGATGACGCCGAGCGCCAACCCAGGCCCATCGGTCGTCTCTGCCTCCCGCTGGAGCAGCCAATTTCGCAGCTGATAATCGCGATGGCACGGAACTCTCCGATCCCCCGCGAAGAGGGACCCATCTCCGACCAAGTCCCGCGCGAGTGCCCCTTCCTCGCATGAGAGCCGCTCTCCTCCCCGTTCGATCCAGAAGGCGAGACGCAACGGAATTGCGTGGGCGAGGGGCATCGGATCGAGGTCTTCGAATGCGAGGCAATGGAACGCCGCGAGAAATGCGCCGGCGCGTCGATGAACCTCGACGCCGTCGTGCTCATCGAGGGGGAAACTGGTGCCGACCTCTCCCGCGACCCCGGTGAGAATGATCGCTTTCTGGTCTGGATCGCTCATCGCCCGGAGGGTGGGGAGAGCGGCGCCGCGATCCCTGAGCGCATCCACCCACTCGAACGCGGCAATTTCTTGCTCACGTTTTCGCTCTTCGCCGAATTGCTTCAGGTAGAGAGAGGGAGCGTCAGAAAAGTCGAGACGCCAGACGCGCGACGGTCCTTGGGGCCACCCGCACGGTGCAAATTTAGTGGGGGCTCCGACCGCGGAAACGACCCAGTCGACGAGCTTGCTGGTCGGCGGAGCGTTCATGAGTGATCCTTCCCAGTCTTATCCCCTCGAGGAAACATTGTAGCGCCCAGAATCGCGAGCGGGACCGCTCCGGAGAGGTTAGTCTCCACGCGCCCGAGCCATGAATTGGCCTTAAAAGAACCAGCCCAGCGACGACACCGTCGCGGAACGGGAGGACCTCATGATCTCTCCACACCCAGAAACTCCGTTCCCGCTGCCCCTCCACGGCGCGACCGACCCATCGTCGACCTCCGAGGGGACTACTCCCGGGAGCTTCGCCCGCGCGCCAGAAATCGGCTCGCCACGCACATACTCGTCCCCCGATACTCCGGGGATGCCCGCGCCGAGCGACAAGACAGCCTGGGACTTCCTCCCCGAGGGGTGGCGGCTCGAGGCCGCCCCCGACCTCCAGTCAGGGTGCGCGGGACACAACCACCCCGAGCTCGGTTCGTTCATCCGCGCGGTGCCGCCGTCTGAGTTTTCTGCCATTACGCAGCTCGAGAGCGCGCGACTCGGTCGGGTCACCCGCGAAATGCGGCGCGTCGCGGAGCGTGAGCACCACCTGACGGCAGAGCAGGTGCGCGACGAGATCGCTGCGGGTCGCATGATCATTCCCGCCAACCGGGTGCACCTCGAACAGAAACTCGACCCGATGGCGATCGGCCGCGCGAGTCTCACCAAGGTGAACGCCAACATGGGCGCATCCCCGGTCAGCTCAGGCCTCGACGAAGAAGTTGAGAAACTGCACTGGGCGCAGCGGTGGGGCGCCGACACGGTGATGGATCTTTCGACGGGGGGCGATCTCGATGCCTGCCGCACTGCGATTCTCTCCGAGAGCACCGTCCCGATCGGAACGGTGCCGATCTACTCGATGATCATCGGCCGCAAGATCGAAGATCTCACCAAAGAACTGATCCTCGGCCAGCTTGCGCACCAAGCCGCGCAAGGGGTCGATTACTTCACGATCCATGCGGGGGTCAGCCGTGCGCACCTGCCGCTGATCATCGACCGCCTGATCGGCATCGTGAGCCGCGGTGGGTCGCTGCTCGCCAAGTGGATGCTGCATCACGATGGCGAGAACCCGATGCAGACCTACTTCGATGACATCTGCGCGATCATGCGCCGCTACGACGTTTCGTTCTCCCTCGGGGACGGGCTGCGCCCTGGCGGCCTCGCCGATGCCACCGATGCGGCGCAACTCGGAGAGCTGTCGGTCCTCGGCAAGCTCACGGAGCGCGCGTGGCGGCACGGTTGCCAAGTCATGGTCGAGGGTCCAGGACACGTCCCGTTGGATCAGATCGAATACAACATGAAGCTCCAGCGCACGATCTGCCACGGGGCGCCCTTCTACGTTCTCGGGCCCCTCGTCACCGACATGTTTCCCGGCTACGACCACATCACGAGCGCCATCGGCGCGACCAATGCCGCGTGGCACGGTGCGTCGATGCTCTGCTACGTCACGCCCAAGGAGCACCTCGGTCTCCCCAAGAAGGACGATGTCAAGCAAGGGTGCGTCGCGTACAAGATCGCTGCGCACGCCGCGGACATCGCGCTCGGAATTCCCGGCTCTCGCGATAACGACGACAACCTGACCAAGGCGCGCGCAGCTCTCAACTGGGAGAAGCACTTCGAGTTGTCGTTCGATCCCGACACCGCTCGTGCTCTGCACGACGAAGATCTCGACGTGGATACCGACTTCTGCGCGATGTGCGGACACGATTGGTGCAGCGTGCGCATTTCGAAGGAAATTGTGGAGTTTGCCTCGGGAAAGGCGGATGGATTTGATCGCGGAAAGTCGGTGCGGTCCGCGGCGTTGACGGAAGAGCAGCAGAAGATTCTCGAAAGCCGTGGCGTGCTCACGCCCGAAGAGATCCACCAGCTCGCGTCGAAGACGCGCCGCTCGGTCGGTGCGGAAGCGGGAAAGGGCAGCTGTCACTCAGACGTCGTCGACGAAGAGACGGCCCAGACAATCCAAGAGGAGCGCGTGGTCGAAGATTCATCCGCGCGGTGAGCGCCTGGGTGGACAGCGCCGCACACAGCTCGTTTCCGAGTCTCGACGCCATTCGAGCCGAGTTTCCCTCGATCACGGGGGAGCGGGCCAGTGGTGACCTGTTTTTCGATGCCGCCGGCGGGTCGCAAACCCCGCGCATCATCGCCGAGCGAATCACCGACTATCTTTCGACGGTGAACGTGCAGCTGGGAGCCGAGACGCGCTCGTCTCTCGAGAGCGGTGCGATCGTCCAAGCGGCCCACGAGTGGCTCGGCACTTGGGCCGGGGCACATGCAGCTCCAGGGCATTCAGCTACAGGGCATTCAGCTCCAGGGCATTCAGCAGGGGCGGGCGGCGAGACTCATGCCGTCCTGATCGGCAGTTCCGCCTCGACCCTTCTTTCGATGATTGCCGCGGCGACCGCTCGCGCGCCGATCGAAGGGCGCGACGAGATCATCGTGGGGGTCGCCGGTCACGAATCGAATCTCGCCCCGTGGCTTCGCCTCGAATCGACCGGCTACACACTGCGCTGGTGGGATGCCGATCCGGTGACCGGGGCCAGCTCTCTTTCCGCGCTCGCCGACCTCGTCACCGAACGAACTCGCATCGTTGCGATCCACCACGTCTCCAACCTCACCGGTGTCATTGAAGACCTCGAAGGGATCGTGAGGGTCGCTCACGCTCAGGGCGCCGCGGTGGTCGCGGATGGGGTCGCCTACGCCCCGCACCGTTTGATGGAGGTCGCTCGGTGGGGCGTCGACGCCTACGCGTTCTCCCTCTACAAGGTGTTCGGCCCCGAGCTCGCGGCTCTCGCCGCCACTCGATCGTTCCTTGGGACCCTCGATCCTCCGAACCACGACTTCGCACGCGGCGCGGTCGCTGGCTCGTTCGAGTTGGGGGGCGCCAGCCGGATGGGGTGTGCGGGAGCCCTCGCGGTCGGCGAATACTTCGCGTTCCTCTCCGGATCGAAACCGCCGCTCGCGGGTGTCGGCGCGGATCGCGCAACTGTCGAGGCCGCGTACGCCCGAATTGAGGCGCTCGAGGCTCCGCTCACCGAGCGACTGCTCAGAGACTTCGCGCGCCGGCCGACCGTACGGGTACTCGGCGCGGCCGAGGGGGGGTTGACTCAACTCCCGACGATCAGTTTCGTCGTTCGGGGGTGGTCTTCGAAGGAGGTCGCTCGCCGTGCGGGTAGAGTGGGGCTCGGGATCCGCGCCGGTCACTTCTACGCCTATCGACTGACCGAGCACCTCGGTCTCGATCCCGCCGATGGCGCAGTGCGGATCAGCCTCGTCCACACCAATCACCCATCCGAGCTCGACCGGTGGGAGAGTTTTCTCGACACGATCGCTCCGCTCGCCTGACTTCTGCTCCGGGGGGAACGCTTCACCCGAAGTGCGGCGTCGCGCTCTCGCCCCTCCTCCCGTATGCTGCATGCGACCCGTCTCCCCCCTTCGAGGTGCCTCATGAACCGTGCGCCCCGTTCTCGTGACCCCCTTTCTCTCCGGTCCAGCTCTCTGCGGAGTGGCTTTCTGCGGAATGGCTGCGCGCGGTTTCTCAGGGCCCGCATGTGGCTGTGCGCCGTTGTGCTGGCCGCTCTGTTCACCTCGACCGTCCTGATTCCCTCGTGCGCGCTCCCGACCGAGGCAGCGGCGGCGGAACGGGGCGACTTACTCGACGCAACTCTGCGCGTCCTTCGCGACCGGATTCCCGATCTCCGCCTAAAGCGGAGTGACGTGCGGGACCTCCGCACCCGCTTCGACCGAGCGGCGACCTCCGGAGAGCAGCGTGAACTCGTGCGCCACTTTCTCAACGACATCCCCACCAGCCACCTCGCCCTCTTCTCCACGTATGCAAAGACGGTTTTCGAGCGCGAGCTCTCCGGGGTGGCGAGCCCGACCCTCGGACTTTCGCTCACTCAAATCGAGGGCGAATGGATCGTTGGGGGCGTGATGCGAGGGACGCCGGCAGAAGAGGCCGGCATCGTGCGCGGAGATCGTCTCCTTGCGATCGACGGTATCGCTCCCGGGAAGAGTCCTCGCCTCGATCCTCGTCACGACGACAGAGCACCCCCCCATGAGCCTTCGCACATCGTTCGGGTGCGCGCGGGAGAGAGGGTAGGAGTGCAAGTGGCGCGTGGAGGGGACGGGGTGGCGAGTGCGATCGCGGTCTTACTCCCGGTCGTGCGTGCATCGTCTTTGGAGTCGGATCGCCTGGGCGTAGTGCGTCGCGAGATCGACGGCGTGACCGTGGGCGTGATTCCGTTCACCTTCATTTACTCGCGCGAGACTAGTCGCCACTTTATGGCGGCGCTCTCCGGTCCTCTCCTCGATGCCGATGCGTTGGTCCTCGATCTCAGAGGGCGCGGGGGGAGTGGGATCGCGATGCTCGCGCTCTTGAGCATGCTCGAGAACGAGACCTTCGTCGGTGGACTGCCGATCGTGGCTGCGATCGACCAACGAACGCGCAGCGCGAAGGAAGTGCTCGCCCGATCGATCCGCGAGCGTTCGATCGGCACTCTGGTGGGGGAGAAGACTCCGGGGGCGGTGCGGCCATCCCACTGGGTCGAGCTCACCGAAGAGACCTGGCTCCTCTGTCCGCACGGCCCGATCGGCACCGACCCTCGTGGGTTGGAGGGGATCGGAGTGGAGCCTGATCTGTGGGTAGTCGATCCGTTTCCCGATGGCGATGGTGCCGATCCGATTCTCGAAGCGTCGATCGCCGAGGCGGTGCGGCAGGTCGAGAAGCTGCGCTCGCTCACATCGGAGACAGGACCAGTGCGATCACCGTAACCGCGAGCAACAGCTGGAGGAGGGAGAGAGGTCGCATCTTCTTGCGCAGAAGATCCCCGGTGACGACGCCGATCGTCGCGAGACCTCCTGTGAAGCCGAGCAGCGCAGCGCGCACGATGAGGCGCGCCCACTGGTGGTGGTTCGCGACCAGGAGTGTCGCAAGGAACATCAAGAGGGCACAGCCGCCCACCACGCCCCACGCGCGGCGAAGGTGACGATCGATCTCGGGTGCTGGATCGAGCGCGGCGCGCCGGCGCCGGCGCGAGTAGGCAAGAGCCAGTCCCAAGAGCGCTGAGATCGCATACGGCCACTTCCGCTCGCGCGCGTGGCTTCGGATCGCGGTGCCCTGGTCGACGATCTGCGCAATCGCCACTTCTGCGCGTATGCCGAGCCGGGGGCGAGTTTCGAGCCCGGCGTCGGCCAGCTTGCGGAGCGTCCAGACATTGCAGGTGTTCGTGAGCGTGTAGCTCCCGTGCGCGCGGAAGAAATAGCTCGTGTCGTAGATTCCTCGAGAGAGCGCATCGGTCGAAGCGAAGTCAGCGGCGATCGAAAGACAAAGATCGCGGAAGGCGCGATCGGTGAACTCGAGACGCACCAGGCTGCCACGCGTGTACTCGGCGATGGCTGGCGAATGGAACCCGTCGACATGCATCACGGTGGGGCTCGGCCAGAGCAGCGCGCGCAGCGTGACTCCGGGGGAGATCGACTTCGCACGAAAAAAGCCCTCATCACCCCAGCTGACCTCGGCCCAGCGGTATCTCTGAAAGTGCTCGAACGCAGGGATGAGTTCGGTCGTCGTGGCGTTGACGGGAAGCACGATCCCCGTGTGCCATCCGTGCGACATCACATCGACCGTTTGGCCCGCGGGGAGGCTCGGGGCGAGGCTCAGAGAGAAGAGCAGGTACGTGGATCGCATCGCTCCCATCAAGCCGAGCCGCGCCGCGGCCGCCAAGTGTGATCGCAGGCATTGCATCGCATCGGGCGCCAGGGGATCGGGAGCGCCGCGAGCACGATGAACATGAACGCGAGCCGTCGCGCAAAGCTATTGATCTGGACGTCGTGACTGCCGCAGTCGGGGCAGGTGTACTCCGGTGCGGCTGCGGCAGGCGGGGCCACCGGCGATCCCAAAATCTTCCTCGCTGCGTCGAGATCACCCGGCGCGACCTGCACTTTCACTCCGCCGACGGCGCCCGACAAAAACCAATCGGCGCTGACGATGTGCTGATCGCTGATGTAGCAGGCGATGCCTTCGTCCTCGATCCGTGCTTTGGCCAGGTGGGCTTCGAGAGTGTCGGAAAATGCGGCCGCAGTGACGAGAGACATCGACTTGGACTTTCGGGTGGGGAGCGCCGAGGTGGCGAGCCGGGGCCGGTGCGCGGTCAGAACTCCTGATTATCAAACAGTTCGCATGCATTCGCAACCGGTGGGCGCGCTTCGAGAGCCCCCGCCTGCGTCGCCAGACAGCCATCGCGCCGAGCGCGGCGTCTCTCCAGTCTCCGCCTCTCTAGCAATGACTGTAGATCCTACATGCGCGCGACCGATAGTGATGAAACTCGGTGACTCGACTCGAGCAACCGTCCCGACGTCTCCTGTCCTCAGCTTCCATCACTCGGAGAGATCATCATGCCGCTCGAACAACCGCTCGAGGCGACTCTGACGGAGGACGCCCCCCCGCGACGATTCCGTTGGCATCACCTCTACTACGCGCTCGCGGGGTTCGACCTCGTCACGATCGTCGCGACCCTCATTCTGGGTCACGTCGTGATGGGCATCTTCGTATCGAGTGTAGAGGTGAACCAAACGTGGGCCCGGCGTCTCGAGGAGTATGGCATTCTTCGCGATCACGCGGCGGGCAGCAACGCTCCGGGAAACCGGTTGTTCAAGAGCGGCGACGTCGATCAGGAAGAGCTCGCTCTCAACGAGAATGCGGCGAGCTTCTACAACAAGCTCGCCAAGGAGCGTGAAGACCTTCGTTTGAACGTGGATCCTGCGCACGCAGCACCTCTGCTCGTAGATCTCGACCATGTCGAGACTGCCTTCGATCGGATGGTGGGAGAGGCGCGATTGATCTTCTCCGAATTCCGCGTCGGGACTCCTGCCAGCGCGGGGATGCACATGACTCAAATGGACGAGGAATTCTACGAGGTCGGTTCGGCCTTGAACGATCTCGAGCGTGGAGTCCGCACCATTCAGTTCGAGACATTGGGCAATCAGAGCGCCCGCGCCGATAGCCTCCGCAAGTACGAGCTCCTGGTCGCGTTCGTCGTCGTGCTGATTCTCGCGGGTGTGACGCGCTATGGACATCTCGTCTCGCGAGCTTTCGCGCGCGCGGAAGAGACGAACCGCTTGCAGCTCGCTGAGCTCCGTCGGAGTCAGATCGAACTCGACAACTCTCGGCGGCATGCCGAAGAGGCCAACCAAGCGAAGAGTCAGTTCCTGGCCAACATGAGCCACGAGATTCGAACCCCGATGACTTCCATCCTCGGATTTGCCGAGAACTGCCTCGATCCAAGCCTCCCGCAAGAAGACCGACAGGAGGCGATCGGGACGATTCTGCGGAACGGCGACCACCTCTTGCGTCTGATCAACGACATCCTCGATCTATCAAAGATCGAGGCGGGGCAGCTCCGCCTCGAGCGTATTCGCACCTCGACCCTAGACCTCTTCACAGAAGCGAAGAGTCTGATGCAAGGTGCTGCGACAAAGAAGGGGCTCGGGTTCGAGATCGAGTACCGGAACTCGATTCCCGAAACGATCGAGACCGATCCCACTCGTCTGCGTCAAGCCCTCATCAACCTCATCGGGAACGCGATCAAATTCTCCGAGAAGGGGCAAGTGAAGGTGATCGTGCGGTTGCTCGCCGCCTCGGAAACCGGCGATCATGCGCGTCTTCAAGTGTTGGTCGAGGACACCGGTATCGGGATCGAACCCGAAGAAATGGAACGCCTCTTCGTTCCCTTCACACAAGCGGATGACTCGATGACGCGGCGCTTCGGCGGTACGGGACTTGGTTTGACGATCTCACGCCGACTCTGCCGGGAGCTCGGCGGTGATCTCGAAGTCTCGAGCACGCCGGGAAAGGGGAGCAAGTTTACCCTCACCGTCTCCACCGGGTCGCTCGATGGCGTGCGGCTCGTGGACCAGCCGAAACACTTCAAAGTGCATAGCGATCGTGCTCCGCAACCGACCAGCGATGCCCTCCATGCTCGGATTCTGGTCGCCGAAGATGGCGTCGACAACCAAAAGCTCATCACGTTCATTCTCAACAAGGCGGGCGCGGAAGTCGTGCTGGTCGAGAACGGGCAAGAAGCGGTTCGTGAAGCTCTGAGAGCAGTCGAGGCCGGGGAACCGTTCGACCTTATCCTGATGGACATGCAGATGCCGGTGCTCGATGGCTACTCCGCCACCGGCGATCTACGTTCGCGCGGATACACCGGCCCGATTGTGGCGCTGACCGCGCACGCGATGGCGGACGAGCGTGAGCGTTGTATCGCCGCCGGCTGCGACGAGTACGCGAGCAAGCCGATCGACCGGAAACGTCTGCTCGCCACCATTCTAGGCGTGCTCCAAAAGACCCCCAATCGATCGACGATCAACCAGGAGACCCCCCCGAGCTAGAGACAAAGGACGCGAACGCGGACCGCCCGGACGCTCACTCCCGGTCAAACCTGTGAGTCCCCCGATCTTCTTCGTGCTACTCTCCGGGCTCTGCTCATCGCACGTTGAATGGAGAGACAGGGCCGGAGGAGTCGATGCCGTACGATCCCGATCGCCACGGTCCAAAGCGCATCGTTGGGCCGGGGTTCCACGCACAAGTCTACGAGATCGTGAGCGAGGTCCCGCGGGGCAGCGTGACCACCTACGGGGATGTCGCGCGGGTTCTCGGGTCGGTCGGCGTGGCGCGTCACGTCGGGTTCGCGCTCGCGGCGCTCAGGGGTGAGCGCGACGACGTGCCGTGGTTTCGAGTGGTCGATGGGCGCGGGCGAGTTCATACGTCACCCGAAGAGATCGGCGGAACCGAGCAGCGTGATCGGCTGCGCTCGGAGGGGATCGAAGTCGACGAAAAGGGGCGGGTGGCGCGCTTCGTCGACGTCCGGCACGTCTTCGAGGATTGAGTGAGGAGGAGAGGGGCGAGGATCGCACTGCGAGCCTCGCCCCTTTTTCCGTGCGCCGCGGCTTACGCTCCTACGGACAGGCGCCTGACTGGGCGCAATCGAGAGCGTCAGCGGTCGGATCGACTCCGCAGTTCGGGAACGGCGCCGACGGCGGGTTCCCCCCGGAGAAGAGGTTCGCCAGCAAGTACACCGGGTCTGCGATGTTCGCGTCGCCGTCGTCGTTCGCATCGATGGCATCGAAACACGAGAACCCAGGGGTGACCCCGAAGATGATGTTCAGCATGCTCACCGGGTCGGCGATGTCGATGGTGCTATCCTGATTCACATCGCCGCGGACGAAGTTCGTGCCTGTCTGAGCATCGGCGACGATGATGAGACCGTCGTAGATGCAGGTATTGATCTGGAAGAAGACCGGAATTGCGAACCCATCATTGATGTTCCCGGGGAGCGGCACGATACCGAACGTCTCGAACGTCTGAGGGACGCCATTCACATCGAGGTTGAGAGTCATCTGTTGAGTCTGCGCGATGAGATCGATCGTGAGCAGCCCGCTTCCCACGTATTCTGTGATCACTCCCTCTTCATTTTTGGTGACGCTGAAGTCCTCGACCGTGTACTCGAAGATCGGACCGATCGAGGGCGCAAGGGGGACGAGTCGCAGACTCCCCTCGAGAGCCGTGCCCAAAAAGATCGGGCAGAGACAGGGTGATGGCCCCTGACAGCCGGTAGTCCAGAAGCTCTCGTTCGAGTCGAGGGTGTACGTCACTCCGCTCTGAGCCTCGAGCGCAGGGGAGAAACTCGCGAGGGCGAGGAGGGTCACAGCGAAGATCAGCGCCCATCCTCGTGCGGGGAGAAAAGTCTGATTGCGCATCGTGCGGTCCTTCCTTTTCACCCGATCGGACTTCCCCGATCAGGGGCAAGCTTGGACGGAGTAGCAAGGAAGCTCGTCGATGGTCTGCGCAGTGGCCGCGCAAGTGGGGAATGGTGGTGGGGGGGGTGCCCCTTGCAGGAAGAGGTAGATCAGAGAGTAGATCGGGTCGACGAGGCTGAGCGTCCCGTCGGAATTGGCGTCGCAAGCATTCGGGCAGGGGACATCGCTAGACCCTAGGAAGAGGAGATTCAACAGCACGATGCTGTCGGCGATATCGATGTCGCTATCGGTGTCGCAATCGGCGCGTACGAACGCGGGGGTGCCGACGAGGAACACATTGTCCTGCAGCTGCCCGACGGTGGTGTTGCGCACGATTACGTCCTTGAGGGTCGTCGCGTTGATCTCGGCGATCTCTTGCGAGCTCATCTCGTTCTCGTACCACATTCGATCGCCGTCGCGCAGGGCGGTGAATTGCAAGATGAGCACCGTCTGGAGGAGTTCTCCGAGCATCGAGCCAGCGACGTGATTTTCCGCGAGACCGCCGACCCAGAGATCGATTGCTGCAACCGACCCGTAGGCGTCTTGGAGAGACTGCTGAACAGTGGTATCGCTCGAGATCTCTGCAAAGGAAGTCTTGGGTGACAGTCCGAGCGCCACTCGAGTGTCGTTGTAGCTCGGCAGGCCGTGATCGCGCCCGCGCTGAATGTTCAGTGAGGCGAGGTCGAATCCGCCAGCCCCCGGGGGCCCGAACAGGAAGTTCCGCACGGCATCGACGACGAGCGGGTCGAGCTCTTGTGCGCGCTGTGCCGCAAGTCCGCGCAGGATCGGCTCGATTCCGCCATCTTGAATCACTGCGTCGGGAGAGAAGAACGCCGCCGCGAGGGGCAAATGACCCTGTGGGATCTCGAGGCCAGCCGCAGAGAGACGCAAGAGCGTCGGCGAGAGCATGCTGTGTCCGAGTCGATAGCACGCGGTCGAGAAGAGGTTCCGAATACTGGAATCGACGTTCGAGTTGTAGCCGCTGTACGGGGGAATTGCGCTCGGCCCGAGGAGGACCGGAAGGAACTCCGCGAAGGTGATCCGCTGCAGCTGCGCGCCGACGATCCGGCGCGCGCGCAGGTACAGTTCGTCTCCGCCAAAGGTCGGATTCGCGATGGCCAACTCATCGACGAGGCGATTGTGTTCGCGCATGAACAAAGTGTGCATCGCGGTGAGGCCGACCTGCTCGTTGGCGCGAACATCGCCGGAGAGGAAGAACAGCCCTGGGTCGAGTCCGCCGATCTGGGCGTTGGGGAACGCGCCACCGACGTTGAACGGGAGCAAATTTCCCGGGCTGGTGCGCAGTCGTCCCGTCCCATCGAGGGTACGCAGGGCGAGCGCGCGAGGGCCATCGCTGCCATAGATGTTCGAGGCATCGATCCATGCGGTGATCGAGTTCACCTGGGCGCGCGGGTTCGACCCCGCTACAAAGGCGGAGCGAGTCAATGGAATCGTCTGCGTTCCCGTGGAGTTGGGATCGAAGAAGATGTCTCCGGTCGGGACCTGGATCGGCATTTGATCGAGCGGGTCGCTCCCACTGAGTGTGTTCGAAAGATCGATGTCATGATCGAGGAACTGACCCCACTGCCAGACGAAGTCGCTCGCATCGACAGAGTTCGGGATCGACGTGGTTTGCGCGCAAACCAGATTACTGATCAGCCGCGGGCTCGGCCGGGAGGCTCCCGCCGGAGACGAGACACCGTCCGAGTAGTCTGCGGCGACTTCACGCAAGAGAGGCATTCCGCTGCTGCCCATGAATGGAGACGAGAGCGAGTTATTGCTCCCATCCATGCTTCGGAATTCTTGTGCGTGGAGTGAGTGATCGGACAGCGCACCGGGGAGGAGAGGGCTCGAGACGATGAGCAGAATCGCGGCGGCGAATGAAATTGCGCTGTCCCGATGATCACCAAATAGGAGTCTCATGAGGTTTCTCCTCGATTGAGGTAGCTTGGGGTTCCCGATGATAAGTCATGCAAGTGCTAGTGGGACACCTGTCAAAGCTTGCCATCGGTCCAAGCGACGGTGCGATAGGAAGGGGACCCAGAGGAGAACTGCAAAACTTCTGAAACAACACCCTGGAGCCGCCGTCGATTATACCGGCGGTCTCAGTACTGGCCAGAGTCCGGGGGAATGATCCCGCCGTGATGACCACCACCTTAGTGAGGCGGTGGGCCAGTCCGCCGAGCGCAGAGATCCTGCTCGGAACGCTGAAACACCACATTAGTGTGCACAGAGAGGAGCCTACCGGTGCGATCGCTGTTCCGCGCGTTTCGCGTTACTTCGGAGCCGTCGGCTCACACTCGGGCGCACAGAACGAAGAGCAGGGTACTCAGAAACGGGGCGATCCGGCTCTATTGGTGGCAAGGGGTTCCCAATCTGGGCGATTGCATCGCCGAGACGCTGGTCGCCGGGCTTTCCGGGCGGCCTGTACAGGCGGTGGGGAAGCGCGATCGCGCCAAGATGATCGCGTGCGGGTCGACAATCCATCGCGCACGGCGCGGCGATGTCGTGTGGGGTGCGGGATCATTGCATCCGGAGCAAGTGCCCGCCTCGCGGCATATCACCGCGTGCGCAGTGCGAGGACCGCTCACCCGCCAGATTCTCATCGGTGCGGGGATCGATTGCCCCGAAGTGTACGGCGATCCCGCCCTGCTCCTTCCGCGCGTCATTCCTCTCTCGCGCGCGACGGCTCCCCGTTACTCACTCGGAGTGATCCCGCACTATCAGGACAAGGGTCGAGTCGCGGTCGAAGATGCGCGCATCGCAGTGCTCGATATCCAAGGAGGGCTCGAGTCGTTTCTCGGGACGCTCATCGAGTGCGAGCGCATCGTATCGTCGTCACTTCACGGCGTGATCTTCGCCGAGGCGTACGGGATTCCCGCCGGGGAACTGCGGATCGGCGACGACGTGCGGGGCGCAGCCCATAAGTTCGAGGACTACTTCCTCGGGACACAAAGGGAGCGCCCAGAGCCTCTGACCCTCGAGACGATGTCGATCGATCGTCCCTGGACCCTACCGATCATCGATCCGGCCCTCGCCACTTCCTTCCCGTTCCCCCGCGCTGATACGAGCGTGTGACCTGAGTTTCGCTCCGAGCGGGGTACTCTTGTGTCTCTACCTCTATCACGGGACCGAGTCCCCCGCGGCTCAGTCGGGTGCACGAAAGGAGTGAGGGATGACGCGAATTCGAATCGGCTCGTTCTCCATCCTCGCTCTTCTGATCGTGACGAGCGGCTGGCTCTTTCGAAACTCGTTGCCCTATTTCTCGCTCGGTGACACCGTCCCGTTTCTCATCGAAAAGGGCACTCTCGCCTTCGAACCGTGGTGGAAGACTTTCTTCGTCGCACATGTAGCGGGGGGCATCGCGAGCCTCCTCGTCGGCCCGCTCCTCATCTGGAACCTGCTCCTCCTGCGCTCACGTCTCGCACACATCTGGATCGGCCGCGCCTACGTGACCTTTGTGCTCGCCTGGGGTGCGCCCGCGGGGCTCGTTCTTTCGATGACCGCCAAGGGTGGCTTCGCGGGACAGAGCGGGTTCTTCCTCCTCGGCGTTCTCTGGTGGGGAACAACGTTCCTCGGCCTGCGTGCGGTCCGCGCCCGGCGCCTCGTCACACATGTTGGGTGGATGGTGCGCTCGTATTCCATCGCGACCTCTGCGCTGAGCTTCCGCTTGTTCCATCTCGCCTTCTACCTCGGTGGTGTCTCCGATCGGACCAACTATGTAACGAGCATATGGCTCAGCCTCGTGACGAGCATCGTCCTTGGAGAGTTCTTCGCCGCCCGTTCGAGCCGCATCCTGGTCCACTCGGGACCACGAATTTCACGGAGCGGATCGAACAACGATCCAGCTCTGTTTGGGAAAGGAGTCGTCTCGTGAAGTGGTGTCTTCCTGCATTCGCGACCAGCCTCGTGGTGTTCCTTTTGCTCTTCGCGGCGATCGACATGCGACGCGCTTCGACTGAGGCACGGGACGCATCTCTGATCGTGCCGCTTCCTGGCGATCGTCCCTTGGCTGGCGAGAGCACCGAAACCGAGAGCACCGGAACCGAGAGCACCGGAACCGGGAGCACCGGAACCGAGAGCACCGAAACCGAGAGCACTGATGAAACCGAAGGGGACATGAACCCCTCGTTCGGGGATCGCGCGCGCAGTGGGTCTCAAGAGCCCTCGGTGACCACGATCTCGCCTCCGGCCCGCACGATGCCCCCGGCCACCGCTCTCGTGTTCGAGCGCCGCCTCGAGGCAGAGTTTCTCACTCCGCTGCGGGTCAGGAGAGACTCGTTGTTCGCCCGAAAGCTGTACAGCCGTGCGGCGCCCCGGGTGCGGAGCTACGACTTCACGCGGATCATGGTTCCGGCGGAGCACGCCGATTCCGCGGCTGCTGCGTTCGTGATCACTGGGGAAGAAGCGCGTCTCCTGTTGGTACGTCTTGAAGCGTCTGGCGCCTCCTTCGAGGTCGCAGGCGTTTCACCAGCGTGGAGCAGCGCGCCAGAATGCTTGGAGGGATTTCCGGGCACGCTCGCGGCTCTTCCCCTCGCCCCGCAGGAGTCGGGGCGCCGCCGTTCGACCGGACCCTTCTACGAAGAAGTGCGTCAAGCGGAGCTCATTCAGCCGCTCGAAAAGCGGGCGGAAACACTTCGATTCGAAGGCCTTCTCAGCCGGAGGGCGCCCGCGGTTTCGTCGTTCTCTATCTGCGCGGTGGCTGACGCGACTGCGTGGCCAAGCGATGCGGATGGTGCCTATGAGTTGATCGCAGGAGAGGAACTCGGTCGTACCTTTGAGGCTGGAGGCGAATGGGAAGGGAAGCGCTTGCGCGTGCCTGTTCGCTTCGACGTCAACGGGGGTTCGATGCAGGTCCACTTCGATGGCGCCTGGCAGACGGCGAGGGACTGGGCTTCGAAGATCCAGATCGAGTACGGCTTCGTCGATCCCGGTCCTGAGACCCCGGCCGGGAGCCACCAGTTCAAAGCGGTGTGGTCGCTCAAGTCCAGCGGCTGATCGCGACGGGCTCTGAGAGCAACTCGGCACTAAAAAACGACGCCCGGGTAGAGAGTAATCTCCACCCGGGCGTCGGTCGTTTCGTTGATCCTCAGTGTTTCATCCAAGATCTTAGGGGATGAAGTCGACCGTGCTGTTGTTGAGGATCGGCAAGGTTCCGGTCGCGCCGGCGACGACGAGATTGTCTGCCGGCGGGCTACCAATGAATTCGTCAAACGGGATAGTCACCGTGGCACCGGAATTGTTCCCCAGCAAGAAGCTCGGGATCGCGGTGGAAAGCTGCACGGAGAGGACCTCCTTCGGCGTACTCGCAATCAGCGAGTTGATCTGGATGAAGTCGATCACTGCCGCACAGTTGAATCCATCCGCGAGAAGGTTCACGTTGAAGAAGGTGGCCGGCGCACCTCCGTTGCTGATGAGCGAGTCCGCCCCTTGCATGGCGGAGTCGACCACGAGCTGAGCTGGATCGATGCGCATGCCAAACGACCAACCCGAGATCTCGTGGAATCCCGCCGGGGCTCCGCTGGCGACCTCCAAGAGGTCGACGAAGATGCCGAAGCTGGCACTACCGTTCGCGGGGTCGTAACTCGCCACCGCGTCAGACGCGGTCAGGGAGAAGACCAGATCGACACGGATGGTGATCGTTGTATCGGTGGAGCCGATCGCATTCGTGGCGGTGATGACGTACGGCATCTCCAATTGCTCCAGCGTCGGAGTCCCGCTGATCACACCCGTCGTCGTGTCCAGGGTCAGACCCAAGGGGAGTGGTACGTCGACGGCGTAACTGGTGGGCGTTCCGCATTGGAACGACGGCACGTTCGGGGTGATCGCGACCGAGGGCCCGTACACTGCAGCGGGGGTTGAGTAGGCGAGGTTGCACGGTGCGGATGGTCCGTCGTTCAGCGAGATCGTCGCCTGGCCATTCGGCCCGATCACGACTCCCGAGCCCGCGACCAAGGTGACGACGATCGTCTCCGTCGGCTCCACGATCCCATCGTCGATCGGGGTCACGGAGATGGTTCCCGAGGTCGAACCCGCCAGAATCACCAGCGTCGCAGGAGTGATGGTGAAGTCGGCTCCGTCCGCGGTGCCGCCGGTGGCGACGACGATCGTCGCGTCGAAGGAGGAGACCGCGGAGAGGTTCACCGTGAGGTCGAGAGAGGGGTCGATCTCGAGCAACCCGAACGTGATTCCCGCGAACTCTGCAGTCGGCTCGGGATCATCTTCGGAAATCGTCAACACGGTCTGATCGACCGTTCCGATCGCTGCCCCGGGGGCGGCCCCAATGTTCAAGGCGACGAACTCATCGCCCTCGAAGATCGCATCGTCGAGCAGAGTCACCGTCAGGGTCTGGCTCGTGTCCCCCGGCGCGAACGTCACGTCGAAGTTGGCGATCGTGAAGTCACTCGCGTCCGCGGTGGTTTGAGCACCCACCAGCTGCAGCGTTGCGGTGATCGTAGCGGTCGACGAGGGGACCAGGGTCACTTGGATCGCAGCGGTTCCCGCGCTCTCGAGCGCAGACGATGCGCCGAGCGCGAAGTTCACGGTCGGGGTGCCCTCGTCGTCTATGAGAGTGACCGTGTGCACAGTGAGCACACCAAGGTTGCCGCCGGTCGGCGCGCCAAGGGTTAGAACGATCGTCTCTGCGCCTTCGGAGACGAGATCATCGATCAGCGTGATATCGACCGTGCCCGAGGTCTGCCCGGCGAGGATCGTGATCGATGCGGCGGGCGCGACGTAATCAGCGCCGACGGTCGCGGTGCCGGTCACGGCAACCGGAACCGTGACGTCATTGATCGTCGCAGCGGAGAGGGAGACGACAATCGACACGCTGGCAGTGTTCTCAGGAGTTGCCGAGCTGCCCGCGGCGAAGTCGACATCGGGGATCACGACGGCGAGCACTTCGAGGTCGAGATCGAAGGGCGTGCTTCCAAGGCTGT
>CALEHF010000219.1 GCA_937876125.1 uncultured bacterium | reverse complement strand
GTGAAGGGGGTCCCCGCCAAGAGCGTCGCAGACAACATGAACGTCTCCGCGGTGGGCGCCGAGACGATTTCGAAGTCACTGAAGTTCGGGAACGGGATGGTTGGAACGACCAGGCCCGAGGTGTACGTCACCGGGCCCGCGAGCAGGCCGAGCAAGCTGAGCTCGAGCCGCTGGCTCGGGGTCGCCGCGCGATCGATCTCGAACGTGCCCGTGCCCGTGAGGGCGATGGCGGTCGGAGCAGGAGGGCCGCCACACAAGGTGCGGAGCAGAGTCCAGTTCACCGCGGTGACGTCGTAATGATCGAACACTCCATCGAAACCGACATACTCCATCGTCATAGTGCCACTGGCGTTCCCGCAATAAACGACGAGACACGCGGTGCCGGGATCGCAGTCATCGAAATAGGTCGTCGCATTCGAGACCTCGAAGGAGAGAGTCCCAGTGATTTGGGCCTCGAGTCCGATGCCGGTTCCAAGTAGCAGAGGGACCATGCACATCGTGGTGACGATCAGCTTGTTCATCGCGCGCTCACTCATTCCCTAAGGCAGGCCTTTGGCCAAGATCAGGTGCGGGTCTTCACACCGCATAATCTTCCTTTGGCCGGGGCCGCTTGACAACCCTAGAGGTGAGCGATGTTCGGTCCGTTTCCGGCTCGATCAGGGACAGACGGCAAACTCGAAGCAGGGGAGGTCGTCGTCGCCGGTGCCCGGAGTACCACAGTTCGGGTAGGGAAAGGCCGGCGGGGTGCCATTCTGGAAGAGAGAGTTGAGAGTGTAGATCGCATCCGCAATGTCCAGCAACGAATCGTCGTTGATGTCGCACGCGGCCATGCACCCGGCAGCGGGGCCGTCCACGAAGAGGTAACCCACCATGAACACTGCATCCGAGATGTCATAGCTCGCGTCGATGTTGCAATCCCCGCGCACGAAGTCGGGGTTCCCCACCCGGAAGACATCGCTCGGGAGAAACTGAATTGACGTGTTGCGAGTGATGATCGCAGAGAGCGAGGTCGCTTCGACCTCGGCGAGTTCGGCGGGGGGAAGATCGATCTGATACCAGAACCGGTCCCCGTCCCTCAGTGCGGTGAACTGTTCGACCAAGACCGCACGAAGAAGTTCACCGACCATCGCTCCCGGCACGTGATCTTCGGCGAGTCCGCCGACCCAAAGGTCGATCGCGTCGACCGTGCCGTACGCATCAGTCAGAGCCTGCTGATGCGCCGGGTCAGTGGTGATCGCGCTGAACGTGGCCATGGGAGAGAGACCGAGAGCCACGCGCGTCGCGTTGTACCCCGGCAGGCCGTGGTCGCGCCCTCGTTGGATGTTCAGCGAGGCGAGGTCGAATCCTCCCGCGCCGGGGGGGCCGAACAGGAAGTTGCGAATGGCACCGACCACGAACGGGTCGATCTCCTCTGCCCGCTGCGTCGCCAACCCGCGCAAGATTGGCTCGATGCCTCCGTCCTCGCTGATCGCGGTGGGAGCGAAGAACGCCGCGGCGAGGGGTAAGTTGCCTTCTGAGATTTCAATTCCGCTCTCCGAGAGTCTCCGCAGAGTCGAAGAGAGCATGCTGTGACCAAAGCGATAGCAAGCGGTGGAGAAGATGTTGCGGATCCCCGCCTCGGTGCTCGGTTGGTATCCGGTGTAGGGTGGAAGTGCTCCCGGGCCGAGGAGGAGCGGGAAGAATTCTTCGTAGGAGATGCGTTGCATCTGCGCCCCGACGATGCGGCGCGCGCGAAGGTAAATCTCCTCACCGGTGAAGAGGGGATTGCTCGCCGCGATGTCCGCCGCCAAGCGATTGTGCTCTCGTACGAACAGGGTGTGCATCGCGGTCAGGGCTGCCTGCTCGTTCGCGCGCACATCCCCGGCCAGGAAGTAGGAATCCGCCGGAAATCCGGGGAGCTCAGCATTCGGCAAGCCGGCAGTGTTCATCGGAAGGAGCCCGCCGGGAGTCGTCTTCAGCCGGCCGGTGCCGTCGAGGGTGCGCAGCTCGAGGGCGCGGACGGTGTCGCTGCCGTAGACGTTCGAGGCATCGATCCAAGCCGTGATCGCGTTCAGCTGTTGCCGAGGGCTCGAGCCGGCCTCGAAGATCGATCGCGTGAATCCGATGGTCGCGGTACCGGTCGCGGTGGGATCGAAGAACGGATCACCGGCCGGAACCAGAATCGGAGCATTGGCGAGGGGATCTCCCGCGATGGTCGGAGTGAGGTCAATGTCGTGGTCGAGAAACTGGCCCCATTGCCAGATGAAGTCGCTGGCATCGTTTTGGTTCGGGATCGAGGCACCTTGGGCGCAAAGAAGATTGCTCACCAAGCGGGCACTCGGTCGGGTGGCGCCGGAGGGGGTCGAGACTCCGTCCGCGTAATCCGATGGCACCGACCGCACGAGAGGGGTTCCTGCGCTCCCCATCGCAGCTTGCGTGAGGTGATTCCCCGTCCCATCGATGGTGCGGAATTCTTGAGCCGGGGCGGAAGCGGGAAAACTCGAGCAGAGAATCAGGGCGGTTGCCGCCCAGGCAATGGAACGCGACATCGGTAGTCCTCTTATCATCAGCCGAGGCAGATCGAGTTCGGCAGAAGCAGCCCAGTTGAAACAGCGGAAGAGCGCCCAAAAAGGGATAGAAAACGGCTCGGTTCCAGCCGACCGAGACCTTGAATGATACCGGTCAGAGTGGCATTGAACCAGCCCCCAGGAGGGCGTCAGCTCTCGTCAATGCGCCTCTTTCGCGTCCCGCAACTCATTGAACAGGGGGCGCACGTGCTCAGAAACGTGATCTCGGATCGCCCGATCATCGGCCCAGTTTCGGATCACAGTCTCGCGCCCCGCCTCGGTGCACAGTTTCGCGGGGTCTGGCGTGATGAAGACTCGGGGAAGATCGAGACGGTCCGCATCCCAACAAGTCCTCACGGTCGCGGATCCGTCGGTCCGTCCGGAGGTGTGGTAGCCGCACGCTTCCTCGAACTGGGCTGCTTGACGCTGATCCAACTCGAACAGCGAACCTCGCAAGCTGAGGCCGAACTCCGCGCCGCGGGCTCCATGGTGAGGATCGCTGCCATCGTTCTCGCGACGTGAGTCGTGAAAGAGAGCGAACAGCGTGACGACGGTAGGATCCGCGCCGGTCTCTGGAGCGAGGCGCAAGCCGTTGTCGAGCACTCGACCCCAATGGGTGAGCCCATGGATGCCGTCCCAACGCAGGGCGTAGTTCTCGAGCACCCTCCGCAAGATCTGTATCACGGGGATCGCGCCGGAATCTTCTTCTTGCGTCACGGAACCTTCCGTTCAGCCTCGCGACCGATGAGTCCCATCTCGTGCTTCTTGCGCTGGTTGTTTCGCCACACTTCACCCGTCTGCCAGCGTGGGGGCAAGAGACTGCCCTCCCACTCTTCGAGCAAGGCGTCGAGGTGCGCGACTCGCTCCGGATCCGTAGACGCGCGGTTCACGAGCTCTGCGGGATCGGTCGCGAGGTCGACGAGGATCGGAGCGCGCATCGTGCCATCCGGCTCTTCGACACGGATCAGTTTCCAGTCCCCTTCGCGCACCGCTCGAGCGACCGAGCGGCGCCAGAAGAGCTTGGCGTGGGGGGGCTGGCTCACGCGCTTCTCCAAGTGAGGGACGAGATCAACGCCGTCGGATGAGGAGAGCGGATCCGCTCCCGCGGCGGCGAGAAACGTGTTCGCGAGATCAAGGCTCGAGATCGGCGACGCGTAGGTCCCCGACTCCCAGTGTCCCGGCCAGTGGAGAACAAAGGGGACGCGTTGCCCGCCTTCCCACTTGCTGCCCTTCATTCCTCGCCAGGTTCCGTTGTCGGAAGCGTTGTTGGTCGCGCCGCCATTGTCGGAGAGGAACACGATCATTGTGTCGTCGCCCATTCCGGCCTCATCGAGTGCGGCCCGGAGGCGCCCGACTCCAGCGTCGAGGGCCGCCACCATCGCGGCGTACTTGCGTCGTCGCGGATTCTGGATCGAGGCAAAGCGCTCGAGCAGATCGGGTCGCGCATGCATGGGACCGTGGGGCGCGGTGTAGGACATGAACAGGAACAGCGGCCGCGCGGGATCGCGCTCCTCGATCCGCCGGACTCCTTCATCCGTGAACAGGTCGGTGAGATAGGAGAAACGCTCCTCGGGGACGAGGACTCGGTCGCGCTCGATGCGCCGTTGGCGACCGGGGGCGGTTTGGATCTGCGGGAAGTACGGCCGCGAGCCGGCGAGCAGCCCGGTGAAGTGTTCGAAACCGAGAGCGGTGGGGTGATTGTGTTCCGCCGCGCCCAAGTGCCACTTCCCCACGAGTGCGGTTTGGTATCCCGCCTCGATCAGTTGTTGGGGGAAGGTCGCCGTGCCGGCGAGCAGGCCTTCGCCCCCTGCCAGATTGCACTCGAATCCGCTGCGCTGTTGATAGCGCCCGGTCAGGAGTCCCGCCCGCGACGGAGCGCAGACCGAGGCGCTCACATGACCGTCGGTGCAGAAGATTCCTTCCGCCGCCAGCCGGTCGAGGTGGGGCGTGGGGATGTCGGTGCATCCCGTGAACCCGAGGTCCGCGTAACCCAGATCATCGGCCAGGATGAGGAGTAAGTTTGGTTGCGCGACGTGCGCCGGAGACCCGTCGTCGGGGGTGGATTCGGTCGTGGTGCAGGCGAGGCCGCTGATCACGATCAGGGCGCAGGCGAGTTGGCTGGCGCTCATGCGAATGGGATTCCTCCACGCAGCTCATCGATTCTCGGGAAGGGAGAGTACCAGGCTAGCGCGAACGACGGAACGCTCCGCCCGTGCACTCGGCCCAGCTCGGAGCGTGAGACAGCCTCACGGTCGTCGGATCGCCTGCTCCCTCAATTCGGCCTCTCTGACTCCAATCGAGTGCGTGGCTTCCACGGCTCCCAGCAGCAACGGACCGATGAAAGAAGAGCGTGTCCACCAGGATTACTTCGCTGACGGCCAGCCTGATCGACGCGGCCCGACAGGCGGTCGGTGAGGCTGGGCTGCGCAAGATGATCGCGGTTCGAACGAAGAACCAGATCGCGAGCTATCAGAAGACACTGCCGGCACCCACCGTTTCGCTCCGGCGTCGCGTGGAGGCGCTCGCCACCGTGCGCACTCGCGAGGGATACATGGCTGAGGTCGTGACCGAAAAGCGCGGGCAGTATCTCCTGATCGAGCATCACTGCCCTATTTGCGATGCGGCGGCGAGTTGTCTGGGGCTTTGCGCGGGCGAACTCGAACTGTTCCGAGCGGCGCTGGGGAAGGACGTTCTGGTGGAGCGGATCGCTCACCTCCTCTCTGGCGAAGAGCGTTGCGTGTATCGGATCTCACGCGGCTGACTCGCGCGTAAGTGCGCGAGACCGCGAGAGCGCACCCCCGCCCCCTTTTCCTCCCCGACGCCTCGGAGAGGGTCATTTGCACCCTTCGGGGGCCAGATCGCCTGATCTCTGGGTCGCACCGGAGGTCCTGGATCGTGCGCAAGTCGCCTCCAACGCTGTTCCCAGAAGGGTCGCGTGATAGAGTATCTATGAGGGCGGCAGTAGAGATCAGGGCGTCGCCCCTCAACCGCACACAATCCGAGAGACGAGAAGGAGCCCGCCGTGGAGTTTCGCCCGAGTTCGCGTGAACGCATCTTCGTGCTGATGGTCCTTGTCGCAACCGCGCTCCCACTCATCGCCGGGACGACGACTCTCGATCTCGGGGGGCTGGTGCCGGGACCCGACCCGGTGATTCGTGTCCTCGGTCCAAACAATGACAACGGTGGCAGTTTCCGTCTCGGCGTCCTCGGAGTTCCTGTCGCGGGCGGATTCGATGCCGATGGCGATGGCTTCATCGACTACGCGATCGCACACTTTCGCGCGAGCCCCTTCGGTCGCAACCAAGCGGGCACCGTCAGCCTCGTCTTCGGGGACGGAACCATCGGGGGGACCCTCGATCTCGCCGCAACGAATCCATCGATCCTCAAGATCCACGGCGCGGCTGCGCAAGGCGAACGTGAGATGGCGGGGAGCGAGATCTGGCTCGATGATGTGACGGGGGACGGGCTCGGGGACCTTCTCATCTGTCGGCAGAACTTCAGCCTGGCCGGGCGCCCCGGAGTTGGCGCTCTGACCATTTTGGTCGGGAACGCCGGGCTCCACGCTCTGGCCCTGTCCTCCACTGCCATCGATCTTGCGAGCCCGCCCCCGGGGGTCACTCTTTTGACCATCATCGGCGGACAAGACTTCGGGCGCTTCGGCATCTGGATCCGCACCGGTGACGTGACCAACGATGGGCTGGCAGACATCGTCGTGGGAGCCGATCAAGAAGGTCCTCCGGGGACGTTCGAAGGTGCGGTGTACGTGATTCGCGGCGGCACTCACCTCTCGGCGAACGCGACCATCGATCTCGCAGGCTTCGGGACGACGAGCCTCGCGGGAAACATCGCCCGCATTGAACCACCCAACGGTTCGACGAACTTTCACCTGGGAGGCACTTGTCAGGTCGGAGATCTCGATGGAGATGGCCGGGCTGAAGTCATCGCTGCCGCGACGATCAACCGCGCCGGCGCATCGGTCGGGCCGTATTCATCCTCGCTCGGTGGTGGGGGTGCCCCCGATGGCCGCCTCTACATCGTCTGGGGAGATGTGTTTCCGCTGGGGGTGTGGCCGGCAGGCTTCGTGGTGGATCTCCAGACTCAACCTTCTGGCGACGTCACGACCATCTCTGGAGGCGTGCAGAACTCTTCGTTCGGAGAAGAGCTTCTCGCGGGACTCGACTATTCGGGGGACGGAAACGCCGAGCTGTTCGTCGGCGATCTCGTCGGAGATGGCACGGGCGGAAGTCGGCCCGTGTCGGGGATCGGATACGTGTTCTACCACGCGGCTCTGCTCCGCGGGCTGAACTTCAACATCGACTCGCTGCCCCCTGGAATCCAGATGACCAAAGTTCTCGGTCCGAACTCTGGAGCGATCGGCTCTGACACCGTCGCGCACGGCGACTTCAACAACGACGGGATCGACGATCTGATGATCGGAAATCCTGGCGCCAATCCGCTGGGGCGTAGCAAAGCGGGGAGCTTGAGCGTGTTTCTCGGTCAGAACACCCCGTGGCCGGCGCTCGTCGATACAGCGCCCGGCGCGGCCACGCCCGGTGTCTCGATCTTCGAGATCCAAGGCGCACACGGCAACATGCCGAGCGACACTGGAGATACTCTCGGTTACAGCGCGTCGGTGGGAGACCTCGATGGCGACTCTCGGACCGACATCATCGCGAACGAGATGAGGGGCAACGGCGCCGGTCCGAACTCCATCGATAGCGGCAACTTGATTGTGGTCTCGGGAGCCTACATTACTGGAGGACCTGCCGTCGATTTCATCCGCGGCGACGCCAATCAAGATGGCGTTCACGATCTCTCCGATCCCATTGTGGAGCTGAGCTACTTGTTCGGCGGGGCGGCATCGGTCTGTCTCGATGCGTTCGACGCCAACGACGATGGCGACGTCGACCTGGCCGATCCGATCTATCAACTCAACTATCAGTTCGGAGGAGGAACTCCACCGAGTCCGCCGTTCCCCACCTGCGGGCCGGACCCGACCTCCGACGGAAACGGTTGTGCGTCCTTCGCCGTCTGTCCTTAGTCGGCTCTCACTGGGGTGGGCTAGGTTCCACTCAGTAGGAGAAGCCAACCAAGAATGCGAACTCCTCGTAGTCTGCGTCGGTTTCGAAGCCACCCAGAGAAATGTCTGAGCCGAAGAGGACTCGGCCATCGACTCCGACGAAGAAGCCGTCGGTGATATCCCAGACGACTCCCGCGTGGAAGTAGCCCGCGAGGGATGAGTCGTCCTCGCTGTCGCCGAAACCGAAAAACCCGACGTTCTCCACTTCGAGGCGGACAGAGATGATCGAGAGGCCGAGGCCGACGAAGGGGCGCACCGGCCACGATCCAAAGTTCTTGACCACGCCACCGTAGAGTTCGGTGGTCGAGCCGTTCACATCGAAGACACCGACGTCGGCACTATCATAGGATCCCTTCACACCGAGCTCATAACCCGCCCAGCTTCCCGGCAGTTCATCGGAGAACTCGATCCCGAAGCTGGATTGATCCTCGACCGGCTCGTAGTCACCCTGGTCGAGGGAGAGCTCTCCGAGCCGAAATGCCCAGTGCTTCGACCGACGTGCTTCGGGAGCGTACTCACGATCGAAGCTGCTTCGAGTTTCGCGAGAGCGCCGAGTCGTAGATCCGGTGGATCGCGCCGGTGAACTCCTGGGTCGATCCTTATCCACGACATCTCCCGGGCGCACCCGTTCGTCGTGGTCTTGTTGCGGCAGAGGCGCACAAGAGCAGAGCCAAAAGACCGGTAGCACTGCGAGGAACCAGCGGGCCGCCGGCTTCCTGTTCTCCGCGTTTCTTCCTCGACACTTTTGAGCCTCATCTGATTTACGAGTCATGACGTCCTCCCTCTCCGCTGACCAACCACGCCCGAACCATGGGGCAACGCCTCCTTCTCAAGTGTTGTGCCGTGAGAGAGCTCCTCTTCCAAGTGGGGGTCTGGTCACGGTCTAGGTTCGATCGAACAGAAGCGGGCCGCAGCGGGGTGACTCTAGGGGGAGCTTCTCCGGCACATGTTTCCGGAGGTCCTGCCGGGACTGGATCAAGAATGGCACCGCGGCACGCTTCGCAGGCTGCGCAACGAGCGCGCTTCACTTGCGGTTGATTCCTATTCTTGAGAGTCACGACCTCGAGCGAGAGAGCACAACTTGGCGCCAGATCGTCTCGCTGTGAATCGCAGTGCTGGCGCGTTGTGCGGCTTGACGGAGTCTCAGCTTTGATAATAAATGTCAACGTTGCGAATTTGAATGAATGGTCTTGCCTCGATGGATGGTTAGTGCAAATCTCCAGTTGTACATACGAGAGGTTACCGGGACTTCTGTCTTCATGGCAGGTAAGCCGGTAAGGAACGGACCGAGACCAACCTTGGCAGCACGTGGGGCCTGAAAGTCTGTATGGGACTTTCGGTGTGTCTTACCGGGTTGAACGGTTCTGTAGTAAAGGGGTTGCTCTCGGAGTTCGGAAGGACTGCGGCTCCCGGCGTTCATCGCTGCGGCGCCTTGGTCTTTCTCCGAGAGCAGTACAAGCGGAGGTGTGCTATGGCAAAGCGCTACGCGCTTCTGTCCATCCGTGGACTTTTTGTATTGTCCGTTCTCGCGGGAGGCTTCGTTCTCCCGACCGCCTTTGGGCAGGCGGTCCCGGCGCCGGGGTCCGTCAATCCCTGCGAGCGGAACGTCACTGCGCACGTTGTCGCGCTCGATCAGGTCTTCTTCTACAACCGACTCGGCACCGTGAATCCTCACGGGATGATCTTCGCCCTCGCCGAGGACGTGCGCGCCTCTTCCGACTCCAACGGAGACGGCGCGATCAACAACTCCGACCTCACCCCGGGGAATGTGAGCCTGCGCTCTGACAAACGTCCCCGCCCGATGGTCCTTCGAATGAACGAGGGGGATTGTCTCGAAGTCACCTTCACCAACTTGCTCGATCCCATGCCGCTCGCGGGTCCCGCGACTCGGAGCGCTTCGTTGCACGCGCAAGGGATGCAGTTGGTGAATGACATTCTCGATGACGGATCCAACGTCGGAGAGAACCCGAGTAGTTTGGTCGCCCCGGGTGGGACCGCCGTCTACACCTTCTACGCCGAGAAGCGGGGCACGTTCCTCTTGAACTCGACCGGTGCGATGACCGGTGGCGAGGGGAACGGCGGTTCGATGGCGTTTGGACTGTTCGGTGCGGTCAACGTCCAGCCACGCCTGGCAGAGTACTACCGCAGCCAAGTGACTCAAGATGACATCGAGCTCGCGACCATCGGGACGACTCCCGGGGGGCAGCCGATCATCGACTACGATGCGGTCTATCCATCCGGGCACGCGAGAGAAGGCGGACCGATCTTCGCGATGCTCGATGACGGCTTTGCCCTGCGTCACACCGACTTGAATGCGGTGATCACGGGGCCCGGGCGGGGAAACTTCCCTGCCGGGACCTTTACGCCGAATCCGATCTACCCCGATCGTGATCAGCCGTACCGGGAGTTTACGGTGCTCTATCACGATGAGATCGTCGGCATCCAAGCCTTCCCACACTTCACCGACCCCGCGTTCGCCCATACGCTCCACTCGGTGCGCGATGGTTTTGCGCACAACTACGGAACCGGAGGGATCGGAGCCGAGATCATCGCGAACCGGCTCGGCGTCGGTCCGATGTGGGATTGCACCGAGTGCAAGTACGAGGAGTTCTTCCTTTCCGCATGGGTGGTGGGGGATCCGGCCATGGTCGTCGATATCCCCGCGAACGCGGATCTCGATGGGGATGGGCAAGCGGATCCGGGTGCGAAGGCGACCCGCGCCGAGTACCCCGACGACCCGTCCAATGTGCATCACAGCTACTTGGCGGATCACGTGAAGTTCCGGATCCTTCATGCCGGTCCGAAGGAACACCACGTCCACCACCAGCATGCCCACCAGTGGGTCTATTCACCTGATTCGAGCGATTCTGCCTACCTCGACAGTCAATTCCTCGGCCCGGGCAGCGCCTACACGCTCGAGATGACGTACCACGGCTCGGGGAACCGAAACTTCACGGTCGGCGACAGCATTTTCCACTGCCACTTCTACCCGCACTTTGCGCAAGGAATGTGGTCGATGTGGCGGGTGCACGACGTGATGGAGGTCGGCACTGAGCTCGGAATCGACGGCCGACCTGTGGCGGGAGCACGCGCGCTTCCCGATCCAGAAATCGTCACAGGCACGCCGATTCCCGCGATTGTTCCGCTCCCCAGTCGCCCTTTGCCCCCGATGCCCGAGGCAGATGTGAGCGTGGTTGAGATTGCCGGTCTCCCCGGCAGCCAAGTGCACGTCGATGGCGCGGGCAACCCGGGGTACCCGTTCTTCGTGCCAGGTGTCACTGGCCACCGCCCGCCCCACCCGCCGATGGATACGATCGATGATGGCGGACTGGCGCGTCACGTCATCACCGGTGGTGAGGCGATCAGCGTCGAGACCCGCTTCGACTTCTCGAAGGAGCTGATTTCCGCAGTGGCGGTCGAGGTTCCCGAAGCGGGGACGGCGATCGAGCTCGCAGCGATGCAGTGGCACGCGACCCGTGAGCACCCCACCTGGCGCATCGATCCGACGACGGGGGCGGTCGAGCCGTCGAGCTTCCTCGCCAACGGTCTACCCCCGTCACCCGGGGCTCCATTCGCGGAGCCGTGTATGGACGAATACGGAAACTCCTTGGGGTCGATGCGCACGTATCGCGCCGCGAACATCGAGACCGACGTAGTGCTCACGAAGAACGGGTGGCACTTCCCACAACAGCGGATGATCGCCCTCTGGGGGGATGTTCAGGCGCTCCTCGACGGGGATCGAGCGCCGGAGCCGTTCTTCTTCCGCGCGAACTCCGATGATTGCATCGAGTACCACCACACCAACCTGATCCCGAATTTCTACGAGCTCGACGACTTCCAGGTGCGCACGCCGACCGACATTCTCGGGCAGCACATTCACCTCGTGAAGTTCGACGTTCTCGCTTCGGATGGATCCGGGAACGGCTGGAACTACGAAGACGGCACCTTCTCGCCGGACGAGGTGCGTGAGCGGATTCACGCGATCCGCGAGCACAACAACTGCACCGACGACGATGCTCGCAACGGGACGATCGCATGCCCGATCGCAGAGCCGCATCCGTACTTTGGTGCAGGGCCGAACGGGCGTTGGCTCGGGGCACAGACCACGATCCAGCGCTGGTACGCCGACGACGTACTCAACCTTGCGGGTGACGATCGCACGCTCCGCACCGTCTTCACCCACGATCACTACGGCCCCTCGACCAACCAGCAGGTCGGGCTCTACGCCGGTTTGGTCATCGAGCCGTACGGCTCGACATGGCGCGACCCGGTCACAGGAGAGATTATGGGCGGCCGGCAGATCGACACGATCGCCGGTGAGTCGATCCTCGACGGCGGACCGACGAGTTGGCGCGCGGACATTCTGACGGCCGATGTCGTCGATAGTTACCGTGAGTTCATGCTCGAGTTTAGCGACTTCCAGCTCGCGTACAGCGCCGCCGGCGGGAACGAAGCGGACCGCGTCGATTACTTCGGTGATCCGAACGCGCTCGGCTTCGCGGATCCCGCGAACGCGATCAATCCCCCGGGCGGTGCGGAAGCGATGCTCCCCGACCGTTGGCTTACGCCATTCTTGATCGGGACCTGCCCGAACGGTGTCGATCTCCCACCGTGCCCCGAGGCGATTTCCGCCGACGATCCCGGTCTGATGTCGGTGAACTACCGTTCCGAGCCTCTTGCGCTGCGCATTCGTAAACCCTCGACCAACTCGCAGGCGGGGGGAAAAGCGGGGGATCTCGCATTCGCCTTCCGCAGCGACATCGTTCGCGCGGACCCCGCGTTCAACGTTCAACCGACCGTCTATCCACCCGAGCCGGGCAAGCTCCCCGGTGATCCCTTCACTCCGCTGATGCGGGCGTACGAGCACGATCCAGTCGTGATCCGTTCGCTCGTCGGGGGGCAGGAAGAGGGGCACAACCTCACCATCCACGGAATGAAATGGCTCTTCGAGCCGAACTGGAGCAACTCCGGGTATCGCAACTCGCAAGGGATGGGAATCTCCGAGCACTTCGAGTATCAGCTCGGAAAGATGCCGGAAGTGCGCGGAGGCAACGGGATCGACGACTACATGTGGCAAGCGGGCGCGTCGACCGATGATCTCTGGACCGGGTTGTGGGGGCTCATGCGTGTCTACGACAAAGGGCGCGCCCTAGTCACGGACTTGCTTCCGCTCCCGAACAATCCCGACGGCAAGATGCCGAGCATCAGTAACCGCCGGCAGTTCAGCGGTCCGTGCCCGAATTCGGCGCCGGAGAGGGAGTTCGAGATCGTCGCGGCCGCCGCCGCCGATCTCGTCCCCGAAGGAACTCTCACCTACAACGCACGCAGCGGCGTGAACGGCGAGGGACCTCTCCATGACCCGACCGGGCTGGTCTTCGTTCACAAAGAAGATCTCATCGAAACCCTCGCGGAGTCGACACTCTACGGGCGGCCGATCGGCATGCTGAAGCCGGGGATTCCCCTCGAGCCGATCACCTTGCGCGCCAACGCGGGCGATTGCATCAAGGTGGAGCTCAAGAACCGGCTGCCCAATGCGCCGGCGGACCTCGATCACTTCGGAATGCTTCCGCCGATCGTCGATCTGTTCAACGAGAACGATGTTCGCCCCTCGAAGTGGGTGGGACTCCACCCGCAGCTCGTCGCCTACGAGGTGCACAAGAACGACGGAAAGGAAGTGGGCACGAACCCCCGTCAGGTTGCGAAGCCAGGGGATGAGGTCGAGTACCGCTGGTATGCCGGTCATGTCGAAGTGACGGAAGCTGGCCAAATTGTTGCAACCCCGATCGAGTTCGGAGCGACGAATCTGCAGTCCGCCGACAACATCGAGCACGCGAGCAAGGGGTTGCTGGGCGCGCTGATCATCGAGCCTCTGGGCTCAACGTGGACCTATGATCCGGACACGCGCACTGCGGCGACGAT
The DNA here is from genome assembly GCA_937876125.1 of uncultured bacterium. GTDB lineage: Bacteria > Planctomycetota > UBA8108 > UBA1146 > UBA1146 > JAFMMO01. The sequence continues at coordinate 4,256 of CALEHF010000219.1, read as the reverse complement.
CACTCACGCCGACGGCTCGATCACGCGTGAGTTCGTGGTGGTTCTCCAGAACGATGTCGCCATGCGGTATGGAAACGGAGACCCCGTCGAGAACCTCGCCGAAGCGGAAGACTCGGAGGATTCGGCCCAGAAGGCGTTCAACTACTCCACCGAGCCGATGTGGTTCCGGATGGGCCTCGCACCGGACACGGTGCTCGGCGAGACGGAGTTGAACGACTTCACGAACGTCCTTTCGAACTCCATTCTGGCGAGCCCCGCGATGCCCGACGGCGCGGATCCGGAGACCCCGGTCTTCGTCGCGAAGGCGGGGACTCGGACGATTTTCCGGGTTCTCTCCCCGGGGGGTAAGCAGCGTAACGTGAGCTTCCAGATCCACGGCCATCTTTGGCCCGATGTCCCCTACGCGGATGACTCGACGCGTATCGCCGAGAACCCGCGGTCTCCGCACTTCGGTGCTCGGGCGGGGCTCGGACCGACCAGCCACCGAGACCTGCTCCTACAAAACGGTGCCGGTGGACTGTTCGGAGTGCCGGGAGACTTCCTGTTCCGCGATCAGGCTTCGTTCGGCTTCGACGGCGGGCAGTGGGGAATCCTCCGAGTTGTCGAAGGAGATCTGCTCTTCGGACCGGGGACCGGGGTCGATGGGCTGCCGGAACCCAGCGAGAGCGAAGACGAAGATGATGAATCTGAGAGCGGGTGGGGCAACTAGGAAAGGGACGCGCGACCCGCACGGTCGTGCATCGACCGTCTCATCGTTGTCCCAATGATGGTGAGGGTGGGATATGGCCCCGAGGGGGTCTCCCACCCTCGCCAGCTTCGAATCGAAAGTTGAACGATGAACAGAACCACTCGCCCGAAATCTGTGCGTGAGAAACTCAGAGGCCTCCATCAAGCATTCCTCTCGACCGGTCTGATCCTTGGTGTGGTCCTTTCTACTCTCGTCGCCTCGATCGATGCTGGGGAAGGGGACCCCCCGGTCGCGGTGGATCCGCAAGCAGAGAGGGCGCCAGCAGACCCAGCCGGAGCGATGCCTGGCCGGCCTGAGCTACTCCAGACCGACGAAGAGGACGGCATCACTGTCCGAGCGGAGATCGTTCCGCTCGGCGACGCCGCCGCGCGGACCGAGCTTCGCTCCGGGGATCAGATCGAGGTGCGCTTCGCGATCTCCGACACGACGACAGGGTCGCCGCTCGCCGGCCTGAACCCCGCTGCGTGGATCGATCCCCTCGAGTCGATTGATGTTGATGACACTAAGGAGAGGATCCGCTCGTACCTGACGGGGAGTCTTTCCGCCCGGGCATCTGTCGACTTGAACATTTTCTACGTCCTCGCACTCAATCCCGACGGCACGATTTCGGTTGTCGACCCTCTCTTCAGTTATGGGGGGAGTCGTCTCCTCGATATGGTCGTGCTTCCGAGCCCGGGGGAAGATTGGGTTCTCAGTGAGGATGGTCGAGATCTGTGGGTGAGTTGCCCGCGCGCGAACCAGATTGCGCTCGTCGACACCGGCACCTGGAAGGTGACGCGGTCGATCACCGTCCCCACGCGTCCGACTCGCCTCGCACTCCAACCGGATGAGCAGTACCTCTGGGTGAGTTGTCCCGGTCTTGGGGATGGTCTCCGGAGCCGCGTGGCGGTGATCGATACCGCCGAAAAGAAACTCGCCGAGACGTTCGAGGCCGGAGCAGGAGCGCACCGCTTCGCCTTCTCGAAGGATTCTCGTCACGCCTACATCGGAGCGATGGCCGCACCTCGCGTCACCGCGTTCGACACGGCGACGCTCGAACCGATCCAAATTCACACTCCAGTCGGGTCCCTCGAGTCACTCGCGTTCTCGACCGCGGGCGACGCGCTCTACTGGGTCGATGGAACCGCGGGAGAAATCGTGGCGATCGCCGACGACACGCAACAAGTTCGAGCGAGGATCGAGGTCGAGGAGGGAGTGACTGAGCTCCGCTTCGACCCCTCCGGAACGCGCGGCATCTTGCTCGACCCGGTGCGGGGATCGGTTCACATTCTCGCGGCCGCTAGGAATCAGATCGTGCAGAGCGGTGAGGTCGGCCCGACTCCGGATCAGGTTTCGTTCACTGAAACGCTCGCCTATGTGCGCTGCGCAGGGAGTGAGATCGTGCAGATGCTTCCTCTCGACGCCCTCGGTCGTGAGGGACCGATCTTGATGATCGATTTCCCGGCGGGGCATGTCCCCTTCGGGCTCGCCACCTCGCCATCTCCGGCCGCCGGGATCGTAGCGGCACCGAGCGGTGCCGCGGTTCTCGTCGCGAACCCCATCGATCAGGCGATCTACTTCTACTCCGAGGGGATGGCCGCCCCGATGGGAGAGTTCCAGAACTACGGCCAGGAGCCGCGCGCGGTGCTGGTGGTGGATCGCAGTCTGAACGAGCGCGCCCCCGGCGTGTACTCGACCCGAGTGACTCTCGAGCGGGGGGGCCCGCACGGGATCTTCTTCTTGCTCGACTACCCTTCGCTCCACACGCGCTTCCTGCTCGACATCGCGCCCGCGTTCGAGCCGCTTACGGAGGTGGAAGAGACTCGCGTCACCATGCGAAGAGTCGTCCGTGGCGATGTCTACGCGGGTGAACCTTTGACGGTCGAGATTGATATTCGCGATGAGCGAGGGATTCCGATCGGCGGTCTTGACGATGTCGGCATGATGGCGATGCGGTCGAGTATCTGGCAACTCCGCGGTCTCGCCAAAGTCGCGACCGACACAGAAGCAGGTGTATACCGGTGGACCTTCACTCCCCCCACCGACGGGGTGTATTTCGTCCACGCGCGCACGCCGTCTCGTTCGATCACCTTCACCGACGTGCCAAAACTCACGGTGCAGGTCCTACCGAAGAGGGAGGCTCCCGATGCAATCCAAGGACGCTAAGAGAATACGTCACAGAATCGCTCTCGGTTGTGTGCTGGCCCTCTCGCTCCTCTTCTGTAGCGGCGCAGGACTCAGTGCACAGACGAAAGTCGAGAAGGCGGACGATTGCTGCGACGCCCCGACGGCAGAGGAGGCGAAAGCAGCCCTTGAGAAGTCCGGTGTGACCGGCAAAGCGTACGACGTTCCCGACCTCGAGGTGATCGATCAGGCCGGAAAGACGCACCGCTTCGGCCCCGATCTGATCGCGGGCAAGACCGTGGTGATCGGCTTCTTCTTCACCCGCTGCACGACGATCTGCCCCCCTCTCACCGCAACGATGGCGCAGATGCAGGACCTCTTGATCGCGGGAGGTCACAAAGACGTCGCGTTCCTCTCGATCAGCCTCGATCCGACCCATGACACCCCCGCGCGCCTCGCCACCTGGGCGAAAACCTTTGGTGCGGATCCGGGGTGGACGTTTCTCACCGGAGAGAGCTCGACGATCGATGAGATCCTGCGCGAATTTGGCGTCGCCGTTGCTCGTCCCGAGGATCACGCGCCGATTCTCCTCGTAGGAAACGAGTCGTCGGGAGTCTGGCGGCGCGAGTACGCACTCGCTCCCGCCGGCGACTTGGTCGAGAAGGTTCTCGAAGTTCGGTCGAGCCCAGTTTCGAAGGGCCCCGTGTCGAAGGGCCCCGTGTCGAAGAGCCCCGTGTCGAAGAGCCCCGTCGCCGAAGCCGGGGACTCCGGCGAGGCTGGAGTCACCAGCCGCCCCGTCAACGAGAGCGCGCACGGCTGGTTCACCGACCTGCCCATCGTCGATCAACACGGCCAGACTCATCGGCTCTACACCGATCTGATTCGCGGTCGCACCGTCGTCGTCAGCTGCTTCTTCTCGACGTGCACGGGGATTTGCCCGGTAATGCACCGAAATCTGCTGGAGATCGCGAGCGCATTCGAAGGGGACCTCGGAAAAGACCTGTTCTTCCTCCTGGTCTCGGTGGATCCCGAAACCGATACTCCGGAGCGGCTCGCGACGTTTGCGAACGGTCTTGGAGTCGACGCTGGGTGGAGCTTTCTCACGGGCACGCCAGAGCAGGTGAACCCGGTCCTCCACAAGTTCGGGCTGACCACAGTCGACAAGGAGAGCCACAAGGGAATCTTCTTGGTCGGCAACGATCGCACCGGATTGTGGGAGAAGGCGCTCGGGCTCGGGAAGTCAGAAGATTTGATCCCGATCGTCGATCGCGTGCTCCACGACGTGAATCCCGAGGCCAAAACTCCTCTGGCAACGCCTGGCGCGAATCGGTGAGAAGACTCGCTCTCGTACTAAATCAGAGACCACGATTCTGACTGGTCGCACCTTCAACCTGCTTCACGGTTG
>CALEHF010000218.1 GCA_937876125.1 uncultured bacterium | reverse complement strand
GTCGGCTCTGCGCGGTGGAGAGAATCGCGGCGGTGCCGCGAAAACGGAGCTCTCATGGGCACGCCAAAACCAAGACCACGTCATCTCCCCGCGGGAAACAACTCCCCCGCAGAGGGCTCCACGCCCGGAGCACCCGCGGGCCGCAGAGCTGCGGCGTCTAGCCCACCGCTGGCCCAATCTCCCCTAGCCCAGTCTCCTCTAGCGCAGTCTCCCCTAGCGCAGCCTCCCCTAGCGCAGTCTCCCCTAGCCCAGTCTCCCCTAGCGCAATCTCCCCCAGCGCAGTCTCCCCTAGCCCCCCGCGGCCGCTCGCCGCGGCGCGGACCTCGGGTCGAGAGCACGGAGAATGTGATGCTGGCGAACCTCCTCGAAGAAGAGGAGTGGCTCCGCCGCGTCGCCCGCGGGATCACCGACGACAAACATCTCGCAGAGGACATCGTGCAGAGCGCATACCTCGCCGCGATGCGATCTCCGCCGCGCGATCCCGCGCGCCGCCGCGCCTGGCTGCGCACCGTCGTGAAGAACTTCGCGCGCCTCTCCTACCGCGAGTCGTCGCGCCGCAAAGTGCGCGAACGCGCCACCGCTCGCGACGAAGCGATCCCGTCTCCGGAATTACTGGTCGAAGAGAACGAGCTCCACGGACTGGTCGCTGAAACGGTCGCGCAGCTCTCCGAGCCGTACCGTTCGACAGTGATCAAGCACTTCTACCATGGCCGCTCGTCGAGCGAGATCGCCACCGAGTTGGGGATCCCCGCGAACACCGTTCGCGTGCGGATTCGCCGCGCGGTGATGCAGCTCTCGAACACGCTCGATCGGCGCTGCGATGGCCGGCGCGCGATGTGGCTGCTCCCCTTGCTGGGTTGGTTCCTCGCGCCCGCTCGGCTCGAGGCGCTCGCGATCGAGGCTGCGCTCGAGGGCGGGTCTGCTGGCGGGTCTGCTGCTGGCGGGTCTACTGCTGCCGGGTCTGCTGCTGGCGGGTCTGCCGGAATGGGCAGTAGCGTCGCTGCCAAGATCGGAACCACCGCGCCGGAATTGACCCGGGCACTGCTCCCCGTCGCGGCCCTCGCGCTGCTCGGCTGGCTGGCACTCCCCTGGACATCCGGTGGAGGCGCGAGCCCCGACCTCCCAGCATCCCTCGACGGACCACGCGCCAACTCTTCACTCACCGCCTCACTGCCCAGCAACTCAGAAGCACACACCTCCTTCGGCCCCCGGTTCGATACGGTCCCCGTGGACTCGAGCGCCGCAAACACCCCCCCAAGCGCAACGTCCTCGTTCGCGACAATGCCGCGACTCGTCCAAATCGTGGACCGGTCGACCGGGACGCCGATTTCAAACGCCGAGGTGTTCGTTGAATCGTTCTCGATGGTCTCCGACCGCCTCGCGCGCGGTCGTTCACGCCTTGAGTACCTGATGCAGACTTTCGCACGTGAGCCGGTGGGACGCACCGATGCGCGGGGGAATCTCGAGGTCGACCCGGCCCGTCTCGCCCGCGATCGCATGTTGGTGCGCGCCCCCGGCTACTTGGAGTTCCGCGAGCGCGATCGCCTCCGCACGAGCGACAAAGACGGCGTCTGGGCGATCGATCTGATCCCCGCCGAATTGACGATGCTCGAACTTCGCCTGCCCGGGGGGAGCCCGGCGCGTCATGTTCCCTTGCGAATTGTCGGTGCGAGCGGCGCGGAAATCGAAGGCGCGACCGATGCCAATGGCCGATTCGAATACCTCGTCGAAGAGGGGCAATACGCGGTCGCGATCGATCTCTTGGGCTTCGCGGCGGTGCGTGCGCTGGCACTTCCAGACGCGACGATCACCCTCGCCCGCGCTCCCGAGCACACGTTGGTCGTCACCGACGCGCGTGGGTTGCCGCTCAAGAGTGCAGGCGTCGAAGTGCGGCTCGCCGATCGCACCGTGCTCCTCTACACAACCGATGCGCGGGGAACGGTCGCGTTCTACGCCGCGGATGCGACGGATGCCACACAGCTCGCCACCTTGCGTGTCGATCACCCCGACCATCCGCTCAGTCAGTTCGAAATCCAGCTCAACTCAGAAATCGACATCGCGCCCCTCGTTCTCGATGACCCGACCTGGGTCGAAGGAAACGTGCGCGGTCCCGATGGCGTCGTTTCGGGAGGGACCGTCCTCGCCATCCCTTCCCTCCCGTTCTACGTGCGTGATCTCCCTCGGGCGTTGATCGACGCAAAGGGCCACTTCCGCCTCGGCCCGCTCGCCGCGAAGATTCCCGTCACCCTTCGCATTGAAGGGACCGGCTGCGCACCGAAGGAGATCCCAAACCCTGACCCGCTCCCCTTCGAAACACAGACGCTCGAGGTCACTCTCGATGCCGGTCGCGTCATCGAGGGGCGTGTGGTCACTCCCTCGGGGGACCCGCTTCCCGGAGTGCGCATGCGCCTCGGGGCCGTCGTCGGGGATGAGCTGCGGGGGCCGCTGGTCGAGAGCGATCGGGACGGCCGGTTCCGCTTTGTCGAGGTGTCGGAGGAGGCCTCCCCCTTCCGACCGACTCTCAAGGAGCCACGGTGGAGTGCGCTCGGAGACCTGAAAAACCCGCCCGCGACCGGCCGGGTGCTCCAGGTCCTCACTCCCCACCAGCTGCTCGCCGCGGACACCGCTTCCGGCACCAGCTCCTGGGCCGATGTCGAGGAAATCCCTCGGAAGTTCTTCCTGGGGTCAAGAAACACCGTTTCCGTGCCCGATCACGCCGGGGACCCCTCCCTCGTGCTGGTGGTCGCCCCTTGGCCCGCGCGACGGATGCCGAAAGTCGAGCTCAGAGATGCCGATGGCACCCCGGTTCGCGACGTGTTGAACTGGGTGATCCACCCTCCAGAAGACCCTGCCGATGTGTCGGCAATCTTCGCGGGGACCGACGGCAATCCGGTGCGTATCGGAGATCCGACTCCCCTCGAGGGGTGCTGGATCCAGTTCGTTTCGGAGAACCACGCGGTCGCTGGCGGGTGGTTTGGGCTTCGCGATACCGACGAACCGTGGGCGATCACCTTGTGGCCTCGAGAAGAGCGCACGCTCTACTTCCGTCATATGGGTCATAGAGGTGGACCACTTGAGCACACCGACCTCTGGTGGGTCCCCGAAGACCCCGATGCGATCTGCGCGATCGCCTTGGGGCGGACCGACGAGAACGGAACGCTCACCGTCGATCGCTTGGCGCCTGGCCGATACCGATTGCTGATCGCTGATCGCACGAATCCTGATCTCCCCACGGGGAGCGGGTCCTCGAAGTCGGCGGCAGTCCGCCCGCGTCCTTTCTGGGATGCGATCGCGATCGCAGACGGAACGGACGTCGGTGTTCTTGAGATTCCGATGGCGGGAGGACGCGTGCTCGACGTTCGTGTTTCCCGCGAGCCCCTGCGCCAGGCTGCAACCGAAGCGCCGGAGCTGAAGAAGACGCAGGATGGAGGAGAGTGATGGTGTTTCACTCAATGAGAACGACGATCACGGCTGTTTTGAGACTCTCCGTGTTGGGTCTCTGTGAGTTATGTCTGTTGGGCTCGTTTCTGAGCACTCCGCTCGCGGCCCAACCGATCACTCCCGGTGGACTCGAATTCGTTCCCGGCTCGACCTTCTCGATGCCGAACCCACAGTCGATCGCACCCGGCGACTTCGACAACGACGGTGACAACGATATCGCCATCGCGAGCACCGCTCAGAGCAAGATCGTGATCCTTTGGAACGGCGGAGAAGGAGTTTTCTTTCCCCCGGTCGAGATCGCCCACCCCGGTCCGTTCTTCCTCGAGACTCACGATCTCAATCTCGACGGTTACCTCGACATCATCTGCGCCAATGCGTTCAGTAACTCGATCTCCATATTCTTCGGAACCGGCAGTGGCTTCTGGCCGGCCCAGAACCATGCCGTCGGCACCTCGCCGTACGCCATCGTTGCCGCCGACTTCAACGAGGACGGGATCCCCGACCTCGCCGTCGCAAACCATCAATCCAACAACGTCTCGCTGCTTCGGGGGGACGGCTTTGGCGGATTCGAGGACACGTGGGGCACGTTCAACTACGTGCTCCCGACCGATCTCGCCGTCGCCGACTTCAATCTCGACGGGCACCTCGATATCGCGACCACCACTTCCGACGACAGCAACTTCTCGGTGCGGTACGGAAACGGCATGGGCGCCTTCCCGGTCATTCAGAACTACAACATGGGCATTGATGACGCGCTCTTCAGCGTCTCTGCCGAGGACGTCACCGGCGACGGCCGAGTCGATCTGATCTTTCCCTGCCCGAACTTCGATCAGGTGATCGTCTACCGGGCACTTCCGGCTGGCGGATTCCTGCCGATGGCGCCGATCCTCACCGGCGATGAGCCCAAAGAGACGATGATCAACGACTTCGATCTCGATGGGAGTCTCGACGTCGGCGTGTTGAACTACGGCAGTGGGAACATGTCTCTGTCACTGAACGATGGCAGCGGTAACTTTTCGATGGTCCAGAACTTCGAGTCGGGACCGAACCCCGTGTCGTTGCGATCGGTCGACCTGGATGGCGACGATCAGGAAGACTTGATCGTGGCGAGTCAGAATCTCGGCACGGTTTCGATCCTTCTCAATCGCACTTTGCCGGGAGGCTTGTTCCTCCGAGGAGACGCGGACCAGGACACCATGCTGACGATCGGCGATCCGATTCGGGTGCTCGACGCAGTGTTCGGTCAGAACCCCGAACCGTTGCTCTGCCCCGACGCGGGGGACGCCGACGACGACGGATTGCTGACGATCGGCGATCCTTTGTTCCTGCTCACGCACCTGTTCCTTTCGGGACCCGCTCCCGCGGCACCCTATTCGTGCGGAGTCGACCCGACGAACGATGACGCGCTTGCGCCCTGCCCAATCGACCCAGTCTGCCTCTAAGGCTCGAGTGCGAGTGCCTGCTGCAGTTTCGACCGCTGCGACCGCGCGATATGATGAGTCTTCGTCTGGTTTCGTATCTAATATGCTGTTCCTCAGAAAGTGCGTCATGGAGATCGAGTCCGCCCTACCGGTATGTTTCCGACGTAGCCTCCGAGCGCTCCATTCTGCAGCTCTTCCCCTACTGCTGATCTCGACTCTGGTGGTCACCAGCTTGGCCGCTGACCTCGCCTCGGCCCAAACTCCCCTCGAAGCGCGGTTCCACAGCCCCTATTCGTTCGCGGATGCGAACGGCACGGAGTCGACTCGAATCCTCGTCGATCACATGCTGCCGATCTCCGCGTGGTCCTTCGGCCTCTGCCACGACTCGACGATCCTCAGCGTCTCGAGTGCGATCGAAGGGGCGGATCTCGCCCAGATTCGTGGCGGGAACGGACCGGACCGGCACGACATCTTCATCGACGCCGAGGGGGTGCGGAGCTACGTCGTCATCGACGTCACAGGGGTCGAAGTTCTGCCGCCGGGGATCGGCATGGAGGTGCTCGAAATCGTCTACCTTCCGCAGCCTCCCCCCCTGCCCCCTCTACCCCCTCTACCGGCGTCGACGACGATCGAGTTCTGCGAGACGCTCGGCGTTCCACCGGTCCAGAACATCGCCACGAGCGGATCCGACACGATCGTGTCATTCTTCGAGCCAAGTACGGTGATTCTCACCAACAGCTCGCCGCTCTATATTTTGCAGATTCCGGCCTTAGTCTCGACCTACGACCTCACGTCCGGTTACGCAGAATTCTTCGTACGTCCGACCCTCGTCGAATCGACGGGCACCGGCGCGCCGGTCTTCGGATTTCGGTTCGGAATTCGACATCCGCTGGGGCTCTTTGACGTGCCGCTCATCGATATCGTCGACCCGATCGCCGAATTCGAGGCGGGGCAGGGCATCGAGTTCTTCGACTCGAACATCTCGCCGGGGGGGATCACCCTCGACGTGCTCTTCAGCACCACGGTTCCGACGACGATCCCCTTCGCCCAAGAGGTCCCCCTCGCCGCGATCCAATACGTCACGACAACACCGGCCCTGCAGTCGGTCGGAACCCCGGTGATCACCCCCCTCAGGTTCGACGATACGTTCGTCTTCCAAGGAGTACCGATCATCGGCGCGGTGCTCGTCACTCCAGTCGGGGGCACTTCGACGCCGGTGCAGATCGACGGAAACGTCATCCTGCTCCCGGACGGCGAGTTCATTCGGGGGGACTGCAATCTGGATGGAATGATCGATCTGGGAGATCCGCTGAGCACGCTCCAGCATCTCTTCGTGGGAGGATCCCCAGACTGCGAGCGCGCATGCGACGCCAATGACGATGGGCTCGAAGACATCGGAGACGCGATCTATCTCCTCGGGTTTCTCTTCTCGGGCAATCCGCCCCCGTCGGCTCCGAACCCCGATTGCGGGCTCGACCCGACCCCGGATACCCAGACGTGCGAGACCCACCCGTCGTGTTGAAGCGTTGATGTGCCGCGGCTCAGTCGCCCTGCTTTTTCGGCGCAGCCACCGCCTTTTCCGATTTTTCCGCTTTTTCCGCCTGAGCAGCCTGAGCAGCCTGAGCAGCCTCGCGGACCATCTTCGCCCACGCCCCCACGTTCGTGCCGTGGGATTCTCCCGAGAGCGTATGGAGAGCCTGAGACGTGACCGCCTCCAAGCGACGCAGCGCCTCGACCGGAACGCGGAGCGACGAGTTGATCTCGATCAGCTCGAGCTGAGGAAGGTCGATCGTCACGTTCTGAGCCGCTTGAGTGATACCCCCCAGATTGACGGGCACCTCGTCGATGCTCTTCGTGCGTGCCACCGTCGCGCGAATGTCGATCCCGACCGAATGGAGCACCCTCACCAAGCTCGGAAGCGCGGCTCGATCGCCGAGCGCCCCCAAGGTTTCGACAGACTTCACTCGATACGGCATCGGCGCACTCATCGAAACGAACTCGAAGATGCGGCGAGTGAGGTCTGGATCCATTTGCTTGGCTTGCTCGAGAGCTCTCGCGGCGTAGGCGGGATCGGAGGACTTGAGATAGACTCGAATGAACGGAACCACAGCGGCTTCTGATTGGAATGTCGCGAGCCGCCCGAAGGAGAGCTCGCGGACGTGCTCCGCTCGCGAATCGAGACCCCCAGAGAATGCGTGCAGAGACTGCGCCTCGTCAAAGCCATCGAACTTTGCGATGAGGGAGGGACGCTCTTCGACTCCGGAGCGCTCGAGGGACTGGATCAACTTTCGCGCGATCTTCCGTCGCTCTTCGAGGAAGCGCTCGCGGATCACGCGCTTGGCATGCTTCTTCGGCACCTCCACCGACCAGTCGATCCAGAGCAGATCGTTTCTCTCGAAGGTCCGCTTCTTCCCCTCGTCGGTGAGAATGTGCAGCGCTCCATCCGCCTCACCGATCCACGCGCCGCGAACCGTCTCCTCGACAAGATGGAATTCAGCGGCGCCGACACTCTGCACAAACAAACCCTGCACAAACAAACCCTGCACAAACAAACCCTGCACAAACAGGCCCAGAACGAAAGCGATGGGCAGGATGCCGAGGGGTAGGGTGGTCAGCGAGAGACGCCGGGCGACGTGTGGCGTGGGTTGTGAGAAGTTCATCGATCCTCCGGGTGCGAGACGGGTCAAACTCCAGGCAGTCAGATCAAGAGCAGTCAGATCAAAAGCAGTCAGATCAAGAGCAGTCAGATCAAGAGCAGTCAGATCAGGCGGTCGAACTCAGGAAGAACCCCGCCGGGACCAACGGGGGGGTCGGTCGCCGGCGGAGAGGGAAGAGAAACGGTATGGCGCTGGGAAGACGCTCGTCGTTCTCGACCGGTTCCGCCTTCAGGGTCAGAAATCTTGCCGTGGAATCGATCCCAGGCTACCCCACAAAAAACCGCGGGCCCAGTGGCGATCGCCCCTGGGCCCGCGGCTCAATTGTCACAGCGTCTTATCACAGCGTCTTATCACAGCGTCTTGTCACAGCGCCAGGAACTAGCAGGCCGGGAAGCTCTGGCAATCGAGCGCATCAGTGTCGGTTCCGTCGATGCCGCAGCCCGGGAACGGCGCCGGCGGCGGATTGCCGCCAGAGAAGAGGACTCCCAGGGAGTAGATCGGGTCGGAGATATCCACCTGACCGTCGTCGTTGACGTCGCAGGCATCGTTGCACTGCGCCGGGCCGGCACCTGAGAAGAGTACGCCGAGGATGAAGATCGGGTCACCGATATCGAATCCGGAATCGACGTTGCAGTCGCCGCGCACGAACAAGGTGCCCGGGAAGCAGGTCACGTTACAACAAGCGTTGGCCGCGATCGGGGCGCCACACTGGTCGGTGCCCTGAAGGCAGATCTGCTGGGGAGTCGCGCTGACCACGAGCGAGATGGTGTCGGTCGTCGCGGTGCCCGGCAGCACGGAAACCGACACGCCATCGACGAGGAGCTCGAGCGCAGAGTAGGTGCCCTCGAGGGTCCAGCTGACGTCGACGGTGCAACCGAGGATCGCATCGGAGGTCGCGATCGAGCAGATGAAACCACTCGGGATCGGCGCCGGTGTAATCAGCGGGCAATTCGCGGTGCAGGTGTCGTCGATCGAAGAGAGCGTTCCGATCACGCCTCTGACGTCGACCGTCGCGCTCGAGCCGGTGGCACCGAGGTTGAGGGTCGTCGAAGTCGAGGCTCCCGGAAGAGTCTGGGTCAGAACGCCATCCACGCGCACTTCGACTGCGGAGTAGGCCGCGCCGTTGGTCCAGGTGATGTTGAAGTCGCATGCGCATGGATCGGTCAGAGTGCAGGTAGTGCCGGTCGGCTCGGGTACCTCGAAGGTCACCCCACCGCTCGTGATCACCGGCGTCACACTGGTCCCGTTCAAGATCGTGAACACGATGCTCGTGGGGGGCGATCCGAGCGTGTTCACCGCGGTCAGGACCGACGTCGATCCCGGCGCCGCGGTCGGGGAGGTGGCGTAGTCGATCACGACCGCTTGCTGATTGACTCCGACCGGCAGCGAGTCGAGCGGAGCGCTCAGAGAGAACACACAGGCGACGAACAGCCCGGGGCCATTTGCCGGAGCGAGTTCGGTGAGGAAGTAGTCGGCACCCGTGCCGGCGTTGGTCGCGAGGACTGCAGCGCCCTGGTTCACCGCCGTCGGGGTCAGCACGGCTGCGTCATGGCTCACTCCGAACGAAAAGCCAAGAATCGGCTGGGTCAGATTGAACAGGACGTCGATCTGAGCCGGGGCGCCGGCAAAGACGTTGTCGGTCACGATGTCTCCGTCGTCGGGCCCCGCGTAAACCGAAGTCGCGCAGGCGAGGGCGATCACGAACGAAAGACAGCGAACTGCGGTGCGGGTGTGACGAATCACGCTTCCTCCTCGTAGAGCGGCCCGCCGGTGCGAGCGCTGGTCACTTCGAGTGGCGACCCCTAGGTCGCGACTCCGAAATTTGTACGCCCGAGATCCGGGGCCGTCGTTATCCAAGTCACTGTGAATCGAAGAGTCGAAAAGTGTGAATCGAGAGATGTGAATCGAGAGATGTGAGCCGAGAACTGTGAATCGATTTCTGTGAATCGAGAAATCACGTTGGGTAAAGATTCAGAGAGAACAGCCCACGATCAGACTTAGCTCAGATGCGGATTTAGCTCAAAGGTTCAGCCCCGATTTACCTGAGTTGGCCCGATAACATGCCCCATTGAATCGCTCCGGGGGCCTCGGAGCAAGGGAGGACTCCGAGGAAAGCTGGCCAAACCAAGGCGAAGAGGCTGTCGGGCAGGGGGAAAATGAGTCGACTTTTGCCCCCTGCGTGCGAAATCTAGCGTTTGAACCACCGCTCCTTTCCCCGCGAGACTGCCCATTGGGCTGCCTGGAGATCCACGCGATGCGCCGCTACACCTGCCCGATGCTCCTCGTCATCCTCGCTTTCAACGGCTGCACCCCCAATTCCGGGCCCCCGCCGACCTCTGGAGCCCGGCTCGAGTATGTCGTCAGTCTCGAGTTCGCACTCGAGAAGGAGCCCGGACACGAAGACATGCTCGGTGCCATCGAAACGGTCGTGCGGCGGCGAGTCGAATCGATCACTCCCGCGTACATCGCCGCGAAGCCTCCCAATCGCATCATCGTCGATCTCCCCAATGTCTCCGATGCCGATGTCGAAGCGGTGAAGAGTCTGCTCTCGCGCCCGGGGGTGCTCAGCCTCTACCTCTTGGAAGAGGAGGCGACGGAGGAGTTGATCGCGTCGGTGCGCGCGGCGGGGGGGGAGACGGAACGCTATCGGTTACTCTCCTCGCTGGCCGACACTCAGAAAGTGCATCTGGCACGGCGCGGTGCGGGAGAGATCGAGCGGGCGATCTTGGATAGCGCAGCCCCTTCTACCGATGAAACCGGAGCACCTGCGCTCCAGTTTCATATGTGGACCGACCGAGAGCGATTGCTGAAGCTCACGTCCGAGAATATCGGACAATCCATGGCGATGGCCGTCGATGGCGTCGTGATCCAACGCGCGATCATCGAGACTGTGATTCAGGGCAGCGGCCGGATTACGGGGAGCTTTACCCCGAGCGAAATCGACCACATGGTCACCATTCTCACCACTCCCTTCGGAGTCCCCCCGACCCTCGTTCTGGAAACCAAGTACGGCGGCTGAGCCGAGCCGCCGTCGAAGCCACACCAGCACGAAGCCGGATCGGACTCGTGATCATCCCGTGTGTCCTTTTCTTCGGCAGGGGCCAGCTCGCGTTGCTCATGTTGAGTGACGCGCGGCTGCCGGACGACGGGGATCTCATCGTGGAGCCGGCGACAGTCGACTTCTCCGAAAGTAGCGCCTTGAAGCTCCATATTGCTGGGGATCGATTCCAGATCCACCGCCTCCGCCACGGCTCACTGCCCGAGACCCTCGATGAGCTGGTCCCCCACCTCCTCCCCGAGATTCCGGTCGACCCCTAAAGCGGCGGCGCTCTCCGATACGATCCGACGCGGGGGGCGGTCTGGTCGGTCGGAACCGACGACGTTGACTCCGGCGGAATGCTGAGCACCCCAAACAGCTCATTCGACGAGTCAGAACCCACCCTTAGGGTCCCGAATCACGCGAATTGATCGACCCCCCCCAGTTGCCTTGCTCCCCCGCCTGACAACCGCGAAGATCTCCGCTTCCGTCAGTGAACTCCTCTACGCCAGATACACTTGGAGAACGAAACGATGAGCGACCAACCGTGGACCCAATCGATGCCCGAGGAGCAATTCTCGCGAATGCGAGAGATGCTCGCGGCGCCGAGTCCTATCGGACTCGAAGGAGCGATGACGGAGGGGGTGATCGCACCCTATCTCGAGAAGCATTGCCCCGAGTGGAAGATCCATCGCTTCCGCGGGAACGCGGGGATCGTCGTCGACTCGAAACCCGATGACGACACGGCCCTCTCCGTGATGGTGATCGGCCACGCCGACAAGATCCGAATGCAGGTCCGGAGCGTCGGTGACGATGGCAAGATCTGGATCAACTCCGACTCGTTCCTTCCGATCACGCTGGTCGGCCACGAAGTGCAGCTCTTCAGCGAGAACCCCGAAACCCCCGGCAACTTCCGGGTGATCGAGGGGGGTACGATCGAGGCGATCGGCGCGATTCACTTCGCAGAAGCCCCAGTCCGCGATGGCACCAAGGGTCTCAAGCCGAACCAGCTCTACCTCGAACTGCAACTGCACGGCGAAGAGCGGAAGAAGCAGGTCGAGGGGCTCGGGATTCGCGCGGGGGATTCGATCATCCTCAAGCGCCCGATCCAGCGTGGATTCGGCCCCGACAGCTTCTACGGCGCCTACCTCGATAACGGTCTCGGCTGTTTCGTCGCGGCGGAGGTCGCGCGCATGCTCGCCGAGGATGGCGGACTCCAGAACATCCGCTATCTCGGAGCCTTCGCCGCTTACGAAGAAATCGGCCGCTTCGGCAGCCGAGTGATGGCGGGCGTGATGAAGCCGGATGTCGTCATCGGTGTCGACGTGAGTCACGACCTCGATGCGGCCCCGGGGGTCGGCGATCGTCGCTACACCCCGAACAAGATGGGCGCGGGGATGACGCTCTCGGTCGGCGCGATCATCACCCCGACGATCAACGAGATTTACCAGCAGGTGTGCATCGAGAACAAGATTCCGATCCAGCTCTCCCCGTGCGGGCGCGACACCGGCACCGACGGCATGGCGGCGGTCCTCGCGAGCGTCGACTCGGCCGCGACCTCGATCGGTTTCCCGATCCGCAACATGCACACGATGTCGGAGTGCGCGCACACCGGCGACGTGCTGGCCTCGATCCACTCGACCTTCTTCGCTCTGAAGGCGATGGACGCGCTGAATGGTGGCAAGGGAATGACCGCGGAAGACCTCCGCACCGGCCACCCGCGACTGGATAGTGCGACAGCGCTCGCTCACCCCGGCATGGGGTAGTGTTGGGACTCGCGCAGGGAGTCGTGCGGGGAGTGGGCAATCAAACGGGGGAGGCGAGCCGGTGGCTCGTCTCCCCCGTT
Source organism: uncultured bacterium (assembly GCA_937876125.1). Classification (GTDB taxonomy): domain Bacteria; phylum Planctomycetota; class UBA8108; order UBA1146; family UBA1146; genus JAFMMO01. Next base: position 5,345 of record CALEHF010000218.1, on the reverse strand, counting down.
TTTCGGTTCACTCCGACGGGCTACTGCTGCCGAGGATCTACGGCCGAGGATCAGATGTCGGCTTCCCCGCAGGATTCTTGATCAACGCGATCGCGTGGGTCGCCGCCTTCGCGACGTTCGCGTCCTTCGCGGTCGTGAGCTTCTCGAGCACCGGAAGACCCTTCTCACACCGAAGCCGCCCGAGGTGACCGCAGACCCGGACCCGCTCCTCGTTGACGGTGTTGAGCAGATCCCTCCAAGCCTCTTCGTCTTTCCGCAGGTCTGCGTTCGCCTTCAGGAATGGGTGATTCTTGTCGGTGTACTTCAACATTTTGATCAGCACGAGGGCGCCGGCGTCATCCCCCAACTCCGCGAGCGCCTCGGCCGAGGTCTCCTGCCAGTGATGATCTGAGTGGTGCAGCCCCCTCTTCAGAACGTCAATTCCCGAGGCGTCCTGATTGCGCCCCAAGATCAGAGCAAAGGTCAGTTGCACGTCTTGCTTCCGGTCCTCGAGCCCTTTCTTCAATTCATCGAGGAGTTCGGCCTTCTTCAAGAGCACCGGGTTGTCGTTCGCGAGGAGCGAACCCGCCACCTGGGTTCTGACTCCCGCGTCCTTGTCGTTGAGCGCCAGCTCGAGGCAACGATTCAGAGTTTCCTTGGTCGGGATCAAGCTGAGCGCAAACCCCGCGCGAGCCCGCTTCTTCTTGCTCTTGTCGCTAGCGAGCTCATTGAGCTTTGCGAAGACTCCACTGTTGGCGCTCTTCTGAAGGCGCATGGCTGGCGAGTAGTAGTCGGCCGCAGTCGCGAGCTTCTCGAGCCACCGCTCTTGGTCGGGGTCGACGTCCCCGGTCGGGAGGGGTTTGAGTTCTTGGGCGTGGGCGCAGTGAGGCGCGAGGAAACAGAGGGAGAGGAGAGTACCGAGAACGAAGAGCTGGGTTCGGAGCGGGCGCATCGTGCCTCCAGGTTCGGGGGACTGTGTCGTGTGGGTTTTCGTCGTGTGGGGCCGTGTGGGTTTTCTGCAGCCGGAATGAGGTGCGGTGGCTTTCCGCTTCAAGCCGTCGGTAAGAGACCATAGTAGTCGTACCAGTGTGCCGCAATGGCGATGGTAGCCATGGCTACGGAGGGGACCAATGCTCGTCGCCACCGAGGAACCCGGCTCTCGGAGGAAAAGGAATGAACCGCAGCGACCATCGTGATTGCACCGAGCAGGAGACCGGCAAAAACCAACGCCAGAGAAAGCATGCGTGGGCCAGTCATGCTAGTCGCGTCTTCGATCGACCAGTACTGGACGGGGCCGTCAGCACCAGGAATCTTGAAGATGAACATAGCCTGAATGAAGGTGCAGACCCAAGTACCGGCGAGCAGCGTGGCGATTGCGAGACGTGCACGGACCTTCGATCCGCAACGCAACAGGCGCTGATCGGCACGCCAGGCGCTGAAACCAACCGCCGGGGCCAAGAGTGTTGCGAGAAGAACTGCGATCATGTTGCCTGTTGACTTTCTTGCGGTTCAGCCACGATTCGGCGGTTCCGCGGAACCCGCTCACGGGCAGGGAGCGAACGTCGCACAATCGAGGGGATCAGTGTCGGTCGGGTCCACACCACATGCGGGGTGCGGCGCCACGGGGGGCGTCGTTGGCGATCCGAACAAACCTGCGAGGATGCAAATCGGATCCGCGACGTTGAACGCTCCGTCGTCGTTACAGTCGCAGGCATCGTCGCAGGTGAGCGCGGGCGCCCCGCCGGGCCCAGGGAAGAGCGCCGAGAGCCCGACGATCGCATCTGCGATGTTGTACTGACCATCGGCGGAGCAATCACCGCGCACGAAGGGGTCGACGATCACGACGACCCCCGGTCCGAGCGTGCCGTCTTCATTGATACGTTGGGCGTACACGTCGGAGATGTCGGTTCGGTTATCTTGCCACACGACCAGCGCGCCTCCGTCCGGAGTCAGCGCCACCTGCTGGTCCGCCTTTCCGCTCGCCGCGTTCGAAAGCACGATCGGTTGCCCCACCCACTGGGCTGCGCCCGCGCCATCGACGCGGAGCCCGAGCAACTCCTCGGGGCCCGCCGCGCCGCCGATCTGCTCGGCGACGAAGAGCATTGCACCGGTTCCACTCAGGACCCCTTCTGACGGGCCGTTGAAGGAAGCATCGACGGGCATGAAAGGCATCGCGCTCGCACCCCACTGCCGAGTTCCACTCGCGTCGAACTTCTGTCCGTAGATCCCGAACTGACTCTGGCCGGCGTTGCGTTCGCTGAAGAAGACGAAGATCTCTTGGCTTGACGCGTTGTAGAGCATCGTCGGGTCGAGATGCTGACGGGTCGTGTCGGTCGACACTGTGACTCCGTTGTGCGCGAACAACTCGGCCCCCGAAGCATCAATGCGTTGCACGCGTGCGTTGAACGTCGTCGTCGGACTCGAGTGCCAGGCGAGAACGGCTCCGCCGGCGCCATCGGATGCCAGGCGCGGCAGGTGGGCGATCGGAACTGAAGACGCGTCGTAGACGGCCACGTGATTCACACCCCACAGCGGGGTTCCCAGAGAGTCGTACTTCATCACATGCACGTGGCGCGGGCTTTGGAAGGTCGCGATGTTTCGCACCCAGGAGATGATGTAGCTCCCGGCGTCGCTGGCCACCACATCGTTGAACCCCGGCGTCTCTCCGGCGAGACCACCGGCGGGAAGCCCGGCGGCAGGGAACATGCTGACTCCCGCCGGCGTCACCATCTGAGTCATGATTTTTCCCGCGCTGTCTCGCAACCACGCGAAGACGAAGTTGCCGTTCGTGAGCTCGGCGACTCGGGGCGCAGGCTCAAAACCGGGGTCGGCGGAGATCGTCACACCATTCGCGCCCCAGACGAACGTTCCATCCGGCGCGATGCGGTAGGCGTAGATGTCGAAGTCGCCGCCGCCGTTTCGGTCGTCCGCGAAGACGAGCACGCAGTGGTCGGTGGCATCGATGATCAGATCCCAATCGACGATGAACGAGTTTTGCGGGTTGCCGCTCACGAGAATCCCGTTGTGGGGAAACTGCTCGACCCCATTGGCATCGAGGCGTTGCAAGTAGACGTCGTAGTTGCCGGATGCATTGTCGAACCAGCCGATGTAGCAACCACCGTCAGAAGTCGTCGCGATTTTCGGATCCGGTTGGTCGCCGGGGCGATCGGCGATCGCAAGATTCGCGCTCGGGTTGGTCGACCACTGCGCGTCGAGGAAGCTCGGAAGCAGCAATGAGAACGCCAGCGCTGGAGTGACAAGCCGAAGAGCTCGCATAGGTGTTCCTTTCGGGAGCCGAAGAGCGATATCCGTGCACTTACAGTACTGGGGAGTCGCGAGGAGGCAAAGGTTGACGACAGAAACGGGCGCTTGACGGGAAAAGGGCGATCTCAGCGCCCGGCCCGCTTCGCCTCTCGGGTCGCCCGCACTACCCGAGCCTCTCCTTGACGGAGCATCCGCATGTACTGCGACTTCGTCACCTCCGCCGCCTTCGCGACTCTCAAGAGGAGGTCGCTCTCTCTGCGGTGCAACTGGCCATCCGCGAGCGCAACGTCGATCAGAGCGACCAACCACTCTCTCGACTCGCGGGCGCTCTTCGGCCCATCCGGCGGGTCATCGACACCCTTGCTCGCCACACCGTTGCTCGCCCCGTTGCTCGCCGAGTCGAGGAGCTGCTGAAAACGATCGGTATCCACGGCGCACTTCTCGGCGAGTCGCGACAACTCCAACCGCTCTTTCTGCTTCAGCGCCCCATCGAGGTGCGCGATGCGTATCCCCCACTCCAGCAGACCGCTGCGCGACTCAGGGAGAGAGGGGAGCAGAAAGCCCACGGAGCCCACCGCTGCAGCTCCCCCAGCCGCGCCCCCCCGGAGCGGATCCACGATGGCATCGATCTCCACCCGAACTGTTTTCCACTCGGTGGAGTACATCCCGTACAGGTCGTCGAGGAGCCACTCGGTCTCGCCACTCTGCAAAGGTGCCCCGCAGAACGTGCAGGCGGCGTCCGCGAGCGATTCATCCGGCGCGCCGCAGGACGCGCAGTGCGCGGCGGCGAACGCGTCTTCGATACCGGTCGAGACACCGGCGCGGCGCCTGAGTTCGAAGAGGCTTCGTTGTCGGATGCGACCGGTCACGGGAGTTCTCTTCCCCCCGGCGTTGACCTCGAATCGACGGGCGTCCCAGCGGATCTCGACGATCACGCGATCCCACTCGTCCCCGCGCAAGAACCCGCGCGTCTTCACCGCACCGACCGCGGCGTCACCAAGATATTCGTAGACCGCGCTCAGAGAGCCGACTTTGGCGTCGCTCTCGCGCCAACCTTTTCGAACTGAGGTGAGGAGAGCCTCGGAGGAGACTTTCGTGAGGGGTGTGAGTTCACGACTGCGATCTGCCGCGATCTTTCTCCAAAACATGACGGAGACGCGATCTTCGATCGCCGCGACGTTGAGATCGGCATCCTTCGCGCGGAGCGCGGCAAGACCCGGGACATCCTCGTGTCCGGTGGCGACCCATTCACTCGCTTGGGTGATCTCGGTGAGCACCCAGTCGTACTCACCGCTCCGCACTCTCCCCTTGCAGCTCGTACAAACCAGACTCGCATTCATCGCGAGGGGAGTACCGCAGTTCGGACAGTGCCCCTCGATGAGACCTTTCGGGGCAGCAGCTGCGTTTTCCTTCATCGACTCGCTAGCCGGGGGCGACTCCGCCGCGAGCGTTTGCGCTCCGCGGCGACGGAGGAAGGTCCAATACTCGTGAAACTCTCGGGTGGGAAGCAGCGAACCGGAGATCTCTTTGTCGGTCTTTCGGTCGAGGCGCGAGATCCTCGATTGAAATCTGAAACGAACCGAGATGGCATCGAACTGGGCGTCGGTTTCGACGTGCACGATGGCGGGAGCGTGAATGAACTTCACCTCGGACATCCCCTGCCGCCAACCATCTTCTTTCTGCTCTGAGATCTGCAGCGAGAAACGCTCGAAGATACCGTCGGAGACGAAGTGGCGCAGCGGCGCGAGGTCTTGTCGACACCAGGCCTCTTGAGCGATCAGAAAGGCCTTCTTCGAGCGCTCGAGAAAACTCTCTGGATCGAAGGCCGGGTCGCGCTCTTTGAGGGCCAGGGTCGAGGCCTTGTTCTGCCAATGAGTGCGTTGACCGACTCCGCCTCGCACGACGCGTTGCTGGTGGCTGAACCAACCCTTCACCCACACGTGATACACGCCGTACACGAGAAGGAGATCGAGAGGTATCCCGAAGTAGGGCACTTTGACGTTCAAGTAGATCACGAGGTGGAGAAACCCATCGAAGAGGGCGCCCCCTCCGCCTCCCCCAAATCCGCCGCCACCGCCCCCTCCCCCTCCGCCAAACCCACC
>CALEHF010000217.1 GCA_937876125.1 uncultured bacterium | reverse complement strand
TAGGGGACGCATCGATTCCGTCGGAGGAGAAGGCCCAGATCGTCTATGGCTCCGGGGCAGCGATCGTTCAAGATCTCTTCGCGCACCCGAGCTGCGTGCCTCGAATCGATCAGGCGAAGAGCGTGGTCCGCGACACCGTTCGATTCATCCTCGACGACAAAGTAGCGATGAACAGCATGATCTTCATGACCCATCACGACTACTACACGCACACCCACTCGATGAACGTCGCGATCTACGGAGTGGCTCTCGCACAGCGCATCTTCGGCTCCGAGTCGATCGAGCACGACTTGCCGCGGCTGGGGGAGGGATTCCTCCTTCACGACATCGGGAAGTCGCGCATCTCCAGTGACATCATCCAGAGCCCGAACCGGCTCACTCCCGAAGAAGAAGCGGAAATGCGCCGCCACCCCCAGCTCGGTTACCGCGTGCTGGCGGAGGCGGGACGGCTCGACGAGGTCATCATGCCGATCATTCTCGAGCACCACGAACGTCTCGACGGCACCGGCTACCCGGCGGGGCTCGTTGGGGATGAAATCGACATCTACGCGCGGATCTGCTCGGTCGCGGACGTGTTCGACGCCTTGACCACCACGCGCCCCTACCGCAAGGGGATGAACACGTTCCAAGCGCTTCAACTCATGCGAGTCGAGATGGCCGGGCACTTCGAGCCGGAGTTCCTCGGGGAGTACGTTCAGATCTTCGCGCAGTGACCTGACATCCCTATGGCGGCTCTGGACTAGCGCCACCTTGGAATGCGAGCGGCAAAGACCCCTTCCCTGCACCGGGAGGGGTTTTTTCGTTTCCTCTGCCGGCTCCTCGGGGAAACGTGTCTCAATCGCTCGATCCCCGCCCCGCGCTCCGAGTACACTCCGGGGTCCAACCTGAGAAAGGACCCATCTCGTGACGAATGGCCCCCCCCGACTCCCCGATCTCGAGAGCGCGCGTGCCCTCGATCGCGAGGATCCCCTCTCGCGCTTCCGTGACCGGTTCGCGATCCCGAAGGGCCCCGACGGTGGGGAGCTCCGCTACTTCTGTGGTAACTCGCTCGGGCTCATGCCGCTGGCGGTGCCCGACGCGCTCGCCGAAGAATGCCGCGACTGGGGTGCCCTCGGAGTGAACGGCCACTTCGACGCAAAGCATCCGTGGTACAGCTACCACGACCGCTTCCGTGACCGCGGCGCGCGGCTCGTCGGCGCTCTCCCTTCCGAGATCGTCTACATGAACAGCCTGACCGTGAATCTGCATCTCCTGATGGTGAGTTTCTATCGCCCGGAGGGTTCCCGCCGAAAGATCCTCGGCGAGGCGCCCGCGTTTCCATCGGACACCTATGCGATGGAGAGCCAGGTGCGATTCCACGGCGGAGATCCCGCCACTGATCTTGTCCAGCTCGCGCCGCGGGAGGGAGAGACATACCTTCGCGACGCGGACATTCTCGAAACGATCGAGCGCGACGGGGCTGAGATCGCTCTCGTCCTCTTCTCCGGGGTCAATTTCTACACAGGGCAGGCCTTTGATCTGAAAGCGATCGCGGCTGCGGCGCACGCCAAGGGGTGCATCTTCGGAGTCGATCTCGCCCACGCGGCAGGGAACCTCGCCCTCACTCTGCACGACGACGACGTCGATTTCGCTGCGTGGTGTTCTTACAAGTATGGGAACTCGGGACCCGGTGCGATCGCCGGCGCGTTCGTGCACGAGAGACACGGCAAGGACCCATCGCTACCGCGGTTCGCGGGGTGGTGGGGGAACGATCCGGAGACTCGTTTCCGCATGCACCTCAATGAAACATTCATCCCGCACGTCGGCGCCGAAGGGTGGCAGCTTTCGAACCCACCGATCTTTTCGATGACTCCGATCGATGCGTCTCTCGCGCTCTTCGACGAAGCAACGATGCCAGCCCTCCGCGAACGATCGAAACGACTCACCGGTTACCTCGAGACGTGTCTCGCGACCCTCGGCGAGTCCGTCGAGATCATCACGCCGACCAACCCTGACCGCCGCGGCGCGCAGCTCTCGGTCCGCTTCAAGAGCGATCCGAGCGCAGTCCGAGATGCTCTCGAGAGCGCCGGGTGCGTGTGTGATTTTCGGCCGCCGGACGTGATCCGGGTCGCCCCCACGCCGCTCTACAACACCTTCGAAGACGTGCTTTCGTTCGTCAGGGTCCTCGCAGAGGTGGGGGCCAAATCATGACGGAGGCGCGATGATCGAAAAGAAGGTCACCATCGTCGGGGGCGGCCTCGCGGGGGCGCTGATGGCGAAGTACCTCGGACTCGCGGGGCACAAGGTCTCGTTGTTCGAGCGCCGCGGAGACATTCGCGACGCCACGGTCGTCAGGGGGCGCTCGATCAACCTCGCGGTGTCGACCCGCGGCTTGACCGCGCTCAACGAAGTGGGGCTCCGCGATCGCGTGCTCGAGGAAGCGGTTCCGATGCGGGGTCGCATGATGCACGCGGTCGATGGCACCCTCACCTTTCAGCCGTACTCGAAGGACCCGGATGAGTGCATCCAATCGATCTCGCGCGGGGGGTTGAACCAACTTCTGCTCACCGAGGCGGGCAAGCACGACAACGTCGACCTCCACTTCGAGAAGCGCTGCATCGATGTCGATCCCGATGCGGGGAAGGCGTTCTTCATCGATGAACGCACGGGAGACGTGAGCGAGTCAGAGGGCGATCTCGTGATCGGCGCGGATGGCGCGTTCAGCGCGGTGCGCGCCCACTTGCAACGCACCGATCGCTTCGACTACTCCCAGAGCTACCTCGACGCGGGGTATCTCGAGCTGCACATCCCGGCCGCCGCGGCGGGAGGCGGGTTTGCGATGGAGAAGAACGCGCTCCACATTTGGCCACGCGGGAAGTTCATGATGATCGCGCTCCCGAACGAGGACGGCACTTTTACCGTCACCTGCTTCTGGCCTCTCGATGGAGAGAGCTCATTCGGGCGCTTGACCAAGGAGGCGGAAGTCGCCGAGTACTTCAAACTCTGGTTTCCCGATGCGGTGCCTTTGATCCCCGACCTCATGAGCGACTATATAAAGGCGAAGCCGAGTTCTCTGGTCACGGTGCGCGCGAAACCGTGGGCGGTGGGGAAGGTCGTGCTCGTCGGGGATGCCGCCCACGCGATCGTTCCATTCTACGGTCAAGGAATGAACGCGGGATTCGAGGACTGTCGGATCCTGAACGGGCTGCTCGAGGGAAATCGCCAGCATTGGCCGGTTGCGATCGCGAACTATTCAGCGGCGCGCAAGCCGGAGGGCGACGCGATCGCCGACCTCGCCATCGCGAACTTTTACGAGATGCGCGACCACGTCGGCAGCCCGTACTTCCTCCTCAAGAAGAAGTTCGAGAAGCTCCTGCACAAGTGGCTGCCGGGTCTTTACACGCCGCTCTACTCGATGGTCAGCTTTTCGAACACGCCCTACTCGGATGCGGTCGAGCGATCGAAGCGGCAAGATCGCGCGGTCGCCATCGGTCTCGCGGGGTTCGCCGTCCTCTTGTTGTCCCTGTTCATCACTTTGGGGAGTCTCTTGTGGAACTGAACTACGGAACCTACCTCGAACTTTCGAAGCTTCTCGACTGCCAGCATGTGCGCTCCGAGCCCGAAGAGCACGACGAGCTGCTCTTCATCATCATCCACCAGACCTACGAGCTCTGGTTCAAGCAGTTGATGCACGAGTTCGACAAGGTCGAGCGGGATCTCTCGGGGAATGACCTCTACGGAGCGATTCACACCTTCAAGAGGATGCGCACCATCTTCAAGGTGCTGGTCGGACAGATGGACATCCTCGAGACGATGACCCCGATGTCGTTTACGAGCTTTCGCGACCGACTCGACACTTCGAGCGGCTTCCAGTCGATACAGTTCCGCATTTTCGAATACCGCCTCGGCTACAAGCGCGAGAAGATGATGTCGTTCTTCGGGCCCGCGGACCATGGCTACCAAGCGCTGCAAGCCGCGTTCGAGGGGAGAACCCTCACTGACTTCTTCGTCGACTTCCTCGGGCAGCGCGGAGTCGACCTGCCGATTGAAGTACGAGAGCGCGACGTCAAGAAGCAGATCGAGCCGAACGCGGCAGTGCAAAAGGGACTCCTCAGGCTTTACAAGACTGAGCCCGACCTCGCGATCCTGTTCGAGCTGATGACCGACTTCGACGAGGGCATTCAGGAGTGGCGCTATCGCCATGTGAAGTTGGTCGAACGCACGATCGGCGCGAAGAAAGGAACGGGAGGATCGCTGGGAGTCGACTTCCTGAAGCAGTCGCTATTCCTCCCGACCTTCCCGGACTTGTGGGCGATGCGGCACGAGCTATAGTTGCCGGTCCCGCACCCGGCCCACCTCGAGGGATCGCGCGACTCCTCCGCCAAAACTCCCCTCTGCCAGGAGAGCCCGATGCTGTACGACATCTCACCGCCGATCACTCCCGAATTGAAAGTCTTCCCCGGGGACACGCCGCCCTCTCGGGAGGTGCTTCTCGACATGGCGAGGGGGGACTCGATCACGCTATCGACCTTGCACACGACAGTGCATGTCGGTGCGCACGTCGATGCGTCGAACCACTACGGCACGGACGGAAGTGCCATCGAGGGGATGCCGCTCGAGCGTTACCTCGGCGAGTGTCAGGTCATTCGAGTCCCGGGCGCGCGCGGCGGAAGAGTGGCTCCGGGGGATTGGGTCGAGGCGGTGGTCGCCGAGCGCGTGCTGCTCGCGACGGGCAGCTTTCCCGATCCGACCGTATGGAACGATGACTTCGCGGGACTCGAGCCCGCACTGGTCGACGCGCTTGCGGCGCGCGGCGTGACTCTGGTCGGGATCGATACGCCGAGCGTGGATCCGCCGACTTCGAAGGACCTCCCCGCGCACCAAGCGTTCTTGCGCACGGGTGTTTCGATCCTCGAGGGGATCGTTTTGTCGGAGGTTCCCGAGGGGCGGTACGAGCTGATCGCGCTCCCTCTTCCCTTGGTGGGCTTTGACGCGAGCCCGGTGCGCGCGGTGCTCCGTACGCTCGACTGATCTCAACCTTACGAGCCCGCGGGGTTTGGTCCTCTCCGGTGGCCGGTGGCCGTATAATTTGGTCATTACTTGAACTGCCCCTCGAGGAGGTCCCATGTCGCTGGCGAGCCGTCCAACTCAACTCATCCTGGCCCTCGGCCTCGCCGTCCTCGCGATGCCATTCGTTCCGGACAGAGCCACCGCGCAGAGCATCGATCTCACCTGGTCGACCACCGCCAGCGGTGCGCTCCTCGACACCGCATTTGCGTCGGCGCTCCGTTCCGATGGCACCGTGGTCATCGCGGGGAGCACCAGTTCGGGAACCTTTCCGATCCCCGGCGTGGTTCCACCGACCGGCCAGGGGAACGACGATGCGTTCGTCCTTTGCTTCGATCCGGCTCAGACCGGCGCTGCGCAACTGGTATGGACTGCGTTCCTCGGGGGCAACGGTCTCGATGTCATCTACGAGCTCGTCGTCGACGACGCCGATCGCGTCTGGGTCACGGGCTACACCGAGTCGAACGACTTCCCGACCACTCCGGGGGCGTATCAGACGGTGCGACTCGGAGTGGGCGATGGTTTTGCTGCTCGCCTCGACTCAGGCGGCGCACTCGAATGGTCGACCTACTTCGGGGGGGCTCTGCGCGACGCTTCCACGGCACTCTTCGTGGATGGTGTCACGGCCTGGATCGCAGGGACCACCGGCTCCTCGAACCTCGCGACCACCCCGACCGCATTCCAGCCGACCTTCGGCGGTGCGCTCGACATCTTTCTCGCGCACTTGAACCCCGCCGTGAGCGGCAGCGCGTCCCTCGAGTACGCGACCTATCTCGGAGGGAGTGGTGAGGAAGGACTGTTCCCCGCCTCGATCGGCAGTGCCACGTTCGACGTCGACCGTGTGTCGATCGATCGGAACGCCGCGGGACATATTGCGATCGCGGGCTCGACCACTTCGGCGAACTTCCCGGTGACGCCGACGAGCCTTCAACCGACGATCGCGGGGGATCGAGACACTTGCTTGACGATCCTGGCGCCGAGTGAGCTGCCGATCAACCAGCTCATCTATTCCACCTTTCTCGGCGGCAGCTCAGAAGAGCAGGCCTTCGAAGTGCGGTGGCTCGAGGACGGGAGTTGCGCGTTCGCGGGGACGACCGTCTCGGCCAACTTCCCGACGCATCTCAATGCCTTCCAGACCACCTATGGCGGCGGCGCGTTCGACGGTTTTGTCGCGCGGATCCAACCCGCGTTCGCCGGCGTCGTGGGAATGATCACCAGCACCTATTTCGGAGGAAGCGGCGACGATTCGATCACCGGTCTCGCCGTGATTGACGCGAGTACGGTCGCAGTGGTCGGGAACAGCCGAGGTCCCGTGATCACCACCGGCGACGCGTTCTTTCCCAACTTCACTGCGGGGAACAACTTCGCCGGGCGCTTGCAGATCTTTGATCTCGACGCGGGAGGGAACGGGCAGATGCTCTTTTCGACCTACCTCTCCGGCCCCGGCGGCAGCGTCACGTGGGGCGTCAGCGCTCGGGCCCAGACGCTCTCGATCGCGGGGTGGACCTCGGGGGACGACTTCCCGCTCGCGAATCCGTTCTCCGGACCGGTCGATTTCATCGGCATCGCGACGGCGCTCGTCGAGACTCCGTTCGTCTCCGACGAACCGCAGTTCGAGCGGGCTGACGTGAATGGCGATGGCAGCGTGAACATCGCGGACGCGATTTCTGGACTCGGCATACTGTTCGGGAACGGGGTGTCGACGTGCGACGATGCGAACGACGCCAACGACGATGGCAGCTTCAACATCGCCGACATGATCTATTTGCTCGGATCGCTCTTCCAACAACCCGCGAACGTGATCCCCGAGCCGACCTCCTGCGGGGTCGACCCGACCGGGGATGGCCTGCGCTGTGCGGAGTTCTCGAGCTGCCCGTAACGGAGCAGCCCGTCCATAAGCAGCCCGTCACCGCGCATGACCTCGCCTCTACTGCAAGAAGCGGTGATACCCATGACGGTCGTCACGAGTCACGACCGCCTCCTAGCCGCCCCTTTCGCACCCTCGGCTCACCCGAGGCGAGTGCGATGGTTCCAATAAATGAGGGTCGGTCTCCCCCTCGGTGGGGCGTCTCGGAACTCTCCGTGGGGGACAGGTCCATCCTCCAGTAGAATCGGGGCTCAGGCACGCACTGCACTTTATGGCTATTTCCTGGAAGGAATAGATCGATGCGGAATCCTCGCCGTCGACCCCTCTCGTCGACTCTCTCGGGACTCGTGCTCGTGGCCGGATTGTTCTTCGGTTTCGCCCCAGATGCGGGAGCGACGATCGTGTCGGTCGTGATCAACGGAGAGGTTGAGTTCAACCAGATCAATCCCGGACAATTGGGAATGGTCTCGCCCCAGGCGCCTGCGTCGATCACCTTCGACGTCGACTCCGACGTGTTCGTCAACTCGACCCAGTTCAGCACACGCGGCTATCCGATTGTCGCGGGTACCTTTTCCATGACTCTCGGAACGGTGACGATGGGGCTTCAGAGTCCGTTCCCCGCCGGAGTGACGCCGTACCTTTCGATCCGGAACAACGACCCCGGAGTCGACGGCTTCATGCTGACCGACAGCATCGACTTTCCCAACGGCGTGCCGCTCGCGCAGACGGGAATCTTCGGTCAGTTCAAGGACAACTTCTACGTCACCTACTCCGGCACCACGCTACCGAGCCTCGATGTTCTCGATGCGCTCGGCACCTTCGCTTTTGTCGGCTTGTCCGTCTTCAACTGGACCATCACCGACGGGCCGTTCGATGCGATGGGCCTGATCTTCGAGGACATCACGTTGTCGACGGGCCCCGCTCCGGAGTTGTTCGTGCGCGGTGACTGTAACGGCGATGCGGGGAACAACATCGCAGATGCGATTTACCTCCTGTCGGTGCTCTTCCCGCCCGTGACCGGTCCGCCGGTTCCCGGCTGTGATTCGGCCTGCGACGGCAACGATGACGGCGCGGTGAACATCGCCGATGCCATCGCCGTGTTGAACTCCCTCTTTGGAGCGCCTCCGGCGCCGCTGCCGGCTCCGAACGGCGCCTGCGGAGAGGACAGCGCGAATCCCGACAGCTTGAGCTGCACAACGCAGTCGGCGTGCTAGGAGGCTGTCGGAATGAGTTTTCCGACAGCCTCCTAGCCCTGGAATAAGCGGAAGATTGCGAGCGAGGCGCCGGCGAATCGGCAAGCCGTAGCCGTGATCATTCGCTTATTCCAGGCCTAGCTGAGTGCTCCTGCGCGGCTCACCTGAAACAAACCGACGGCCGGAGAGCTCACGCCCTCCGGCCGTCGGTTTTTTGTCGGTCGGGGCGGTCGTGGCTCGCCCGTCAGCGCTCAGAGAGTGCACATGTCGATGTTGTCGAAGTTTCGGCCGTAGTAGCCCATGTAGTTGACCTTCCGGTCGAGGGCCTCGACGACGACTCGACAGAAGTTGATCCCGGTGAACTTCTGCGCGCTGCCGAGTCCGCCGGGGCTGAAGACGTTGATCTCCATCAGCTTGTCTCCGACGATGTCGAGTCCCACCAAGAACATGCCGTCCTGTACCAGTCTCGGGCGCACGATCTCCGCCACCTTGAGCATTTCATCGGTCACCTCCGCGGGTGCGAGACTCCCTCCTGCATGGATGTTGCTGCGCAAGTCCCCTCCTCTGCGCACGCGGCGGAAGGCGCAGTACTTCCCTTTCACGCGCAGGGGGCGACCGTTCATGATGAACAGTCTCGTATCCCCCTCGCTCGCCTTGGGGAGGTACTCCTGCGCGATGACGAACCCATCGCGACTGACCGCGTCGATCATCTGATTCAGGTTCGGAATGTCATCGGGGCGCACGAGGAATACGCTGGCTCCCCCCGACCCTTGAAGGGGCTTGAGGACAACGGTTCCCCCCTGCTCCTTGGCGAAGGCCTTGATCTGATTTGCGTCGCGCGTAATCAACGTTCGCGGGCGGACCTCTTCGGGGAAGAGTTGGAAGTACATCTTGGTGGCGGCCTCGGCAAGACCTTTGGGATCGTTGACGACGATGGTGCCGCGGCGCATCGCCACGCGCCCGAACTCGGCGCTCGCTCCAGTAGCCCAAGGGCGCGTCATGTAGTCGTCAGATGGGACGTTTCTGAGCATGAACACATCGAGCTCGTCGACGGTGATCCGTTCGCCCCGGTTTTCCTTCGCCTGAAGGTCCTTCAAGTAGGATTCCGAAGTCTTGTACTTCTTCTTCGGGACGGTGCGCGCGGTCGCGCGGATGTGTTCGTCGGGGTCATAGGCGAGATCGCCGACCCCCATGACCCAGACCTCGTGCCCTTGGTTCACCGCCTCTTGCCCCAGACGGGTCGTGGTGTATCCCGTTTCCTCGGTCATGACGTCGTTCACGAGTAGTCCGAGTCGCATGGTGTCGACTTCCTTTCGGGATCCGGATCAGCGGCTCGCGAGCTCTTCGATGAGGCCATGAGCGGTCCAAGCGAGAGCAGATCCGATTGCGTCTACCCGCTCGGGTTCTGGTGTACCAGTCCACTCGTCCATAAAGAACTTCTTCACTTCGATCGCCAGAGCGCAGCCGGTTTCTGGGTAGTTCTCGTGAATCCACCGCACGAGCTGTGCACCGCGAAATCGCACGTTTTCCCGCACGTCGAGAGTGTCACCAAGAAAGTCGAAGGCGCGGAGATCGGAGATGAATCGATCGACGACCGGAGCCCAGCGCTCGCGGTCCATTGTCCCCGTACCAACGTTCACGTCTGGGTTCTCTTCTGCGCTGGACTCTGGCTCGAGGGGGCCCGAACGCCGGTAGTTGTAGCTGTGGAGGTCGAGCACGATGAATTTTCCGTAACGCTCCACTTTCTCATCGAGGATCTCCCTGAGCCGCTCGTAGAACGCGTCGTACTCGGCAAGGGAGGCTTGCTTGATCTCCTCGCCGAGCGGCTCACGCCACACCTCCAACCCCCAGGCGTCATCGGGGGTGAGATAGACCGCAGATTCCCGGGGGCGATTGAGATCGACCTCAAAGCGAGAGCGAACCCCGATGAGGCGCGTGGGGGCGGCTGCGGTCCATAATGCGGTGAACGGATCCTCCTCGCGTAGGCGGCCCGCTGCATCGAGTGCAAAGAGGCGCAGCAACTCCTCACGAACCTCGGTTCCGTCATGGATCGCGGTGGCGACGAGGGGACCATCTCCGATGATCTCGTCCCATATCTGATCAGGCATGGGGTCTCTCCTTTCGCGGCCTCGACGCTTCGACACGGTTTCGCGCCATGCCGGGGGCCAGCGTGGCTGGAATCATGGCCGTTCCGGATGGTCCTGTCGATGGAGGAGCCCAGAATCCAGATCCACTTCCGACCGACCGCACTAGGCTCAGCGCGTTGCAACCGACGAGATCGAGCGGTCTTCCGCGATAATCGCGAGGAGATCGGCCCGCCCCGGCAGGTTCGCGATCATCGCCCGCGTGAGCCGCTCGTAATGGGCGAGAAACCGGGCGAGTTGGGCAGTGTCCAGCGAGCGCGGCGCACCTTCGCGACGCGAGGCCCGCAGCTTTGCCTCTTGCTCCCCCCGCCACAAGGCGACGGTTTCCCACGAGGGGACCTGCATCACAGCCAAGCGATCGAGTAATCCGAACAGTGTCGCGTACGGCCCCAACAACTGACGCTCGATACGCCCCCGCCAGAGCCCGTCCGGGTCCTCGTTCGCTTCGAGGTCGTTCACTGGCTCGGACCAGTCGGAGATGTCCGCAGCGCGAATGCCCATGCACCACCCTTCGAAAATGATCACGTCGAACGGGCCCGCGATTTCGCGCCAGCAGTCGGCGGGCAGGCGGTCGTCGAGGCCTTTGTCGAAGACCGGGAGGCGAACGAGGTCGGCTGCCGTCGACGTGCGCAGTCGCTCGAGCAGAATCGCGCCGAGCACCGGATCGTGGGTCCCGGGAACTCCGCGCGTCTGCCACAGGGGGTGGCAGGTTTGAGAGAGGTGCTCGCGATCGCGGCGGGGAAGGTAGATGTCATCGAGCGCGAGAACCGCGACTCGCAACCCGTGCAACTCTTGCGCGAGTGCGGGGACCAGCGCACAAAGGGTGCTCTTTCCCGCCCCTTGGCACCCTTGCACCCCGACGATCAACGCAGCGCCCGCCTCGGTGTGCCAGCGTGCGAGAGCATCCGCGAAGGGGCGATGCCAGGCATCGAACAGAGTCTCGCTCGACTCCGGAAGTCCGAGAGCGAGGCGCTGCTCGCTCCAGTGGGCACGGGCTCTCGTCTCGGCTTCTGGTCCAGTGGGGGATGACACCGCTAACGGCTTCCTACGATTTCTTCGACGATTTCGCGGTGGTGACGGGTGTGGATACGAGCGAAGCGCAACCAGTCGACCGCTCGGAACGCGCCGAGGAGCGGGTGACGGATGCGGCCGGTCGCGGGTGCGAGGCGGCCAATGTTCTCATCGAGAGATTGCCAGCGTGCAATCTGTAGCTGCCTGAGTTCTTCGATCATCTCGGCATCCGGGTCGAGGGGGGGAAGTACGACTTGGGGCGATTCGGCGATTCCGCGGGGGATGGAGCCACTCTCCAGAATCTGGATGGCAACATCGGTGAGTCTGTCCTCGCTCGCCAAAGAATTCGGGGCGGTGTCATCGCGCCCCGAGAGAATCGCCTCGATCGCGCGCAGGTTCAGCTCGTCCGCGCGCAGGACATGCTCGAGGTGTTGCCCGACCGACCAGCGGCTGATCTCGGTGACAGAGACACTCGCACACTCCGCCGGGGTGACCGCGGCGAGGCGTGCGAGTTCTACTAGAAGGCCGTGGAGGTCGGTTCGGGGGTCGAGATCGGGGAGCACTCGCTTTACGATCCGGCCGGAGTGGGCCCTTCATCGAGGACACGTTTCGAGAGGTGCTCGAGAACGAGCTGGCGACCACGCTCGACAATCTGATCGAGTTGGGGGGTCTCCGCAAACATCGACTTCGCACGCGCGCGCATCTCGTCGAGGGTCGGGAGGTCTTTCCGGGCGAACTCGGCGATCGACTCCTGGAGCTGGGCGATCATGCGCCCTGCTTCCTTGCTGTGGAGTTCGAGCGCAGCGCGTTTCTCCCACCAGCCTTCTTTGATTCCCTCGGCGATCGTGTCGACCGGGAAACTCGCGGCGAGTTGGTGCGCGACTCGCTCGAGCACCCCGTGCCCCAGCGGGCGCTG
Source organism: uncultured bacterium (assembly GCA_937876125.1). Lineage (GTDB taxonomy): Bacteria > Planctomycetota > UBA8108 > UBA1146 > UBA1146 > JAFMMO01. Next base: position 5,513 of record CALEHF010000217.1, on the reverse strand, counting down.
GGCGCGAACGATGTCTTGCGGAGGGGACCTGAGGTCGAAGACGAGACGGGGCACCGCAAGAATGCGCAGGATGTAGTAGGTCATGTCGACCTCCCACCAGCGAAACCCCTGACGCGTTGAAGTCTGGTAGTAGTGGTGGTTGTTGTGCCACCCCTCACCCATGGCAACCAGCGCGAGCAGCCAGTTGTTGCGCGAGTCGTCTCCAGTGATGTAGCGCTGCTTCCCCGAGACGTGGGCGAGCGAGTTGATCATGAAGGTCCCATGATAGAGGAACACCGTGGAGAGGAAGAACCCGCCCCAGAGTCCCGACCAACCCCAGATGGCGAAGACCAGGGCCCCGAGCGCGATCGCCGGGAGGTAACGGTGACGATCGAGCCACACGAGCTCGGGGTACCGCACCAGATCGGGGACCAGTTCGTAGTCTCCGTCGGATTCTTGCCGCGCGAAGATCCACCCCATGTGTGAGTACAAGAACCCACGGTGGCGGGGCGAGTGGACGTCCTTCGGCGTGTCGGAGTGCTTGTGATGCGCACGGTGCATCGCGGCCCACCAGATCGCCCCGCGCTGGGCGGATGACTGGGCAAGCAGGGCGAGGCAGAACTGGCCAACGCGGCTCGTCTTGTACGACCGGTGCGAGAAGTAGCGGTGGTAACCTCCCGTGACTCCGAACATGCGCGTGAAGTAGAGCACGACCGCGACGATCAAGATCTCGACGGAGGTTCCCGTCCACAGCATGCCGAAGCACGCGATGTGGGCGAGCACGAAGGGGATGGTTGCTGGGTAGACAATGTCGTTGTGGAACTCTTCCTGCGCGGGCTCCCCTGGAGCCAACGCGACAGGGGCCGACGGGGCGGACTTGCTCATGAGCTTCTCCATTTCTTCGGCACCGGTTCTCCAGTCTTGCGATGACCGGCGCTCAGGCCGCTCGCTGGCCGACTCTTGTCGTCCAGCCTCTCCTGTATGGAGAGTTGGAGCGAGCTGTGCACCGCGGTGAAGCGTGGCTCCTACGTCTCGTCCCGAAGCGCCCGCTTCCTGGAGGGGGGGCGCTTTCGGTCAGCACTCTCTGCTGTCAGACTCTCTGCTGTCAGACTTTCTGCTGGCAGAGGAGGTGACTCGCTTGGGGTCTCAAGTGACCCCATTACCATCATCGGCTATGAGCATCATCGGGTGGTGGGACGTTCTTGCTATAGCGGAATCCCCGCCGCCGCAGCTTTCCACCCTGGGCAACCGGTGGGCGTAACTCAGGGAAGTTTCGACCATCGGGGCTCGGAAGTCACGTCTGTCGTCACAATTCTCGCAAAGGTGGCGCTCTCAGCCCGGGATTCGCGGATTTGGCTCCCCAGACCCCAGCCCAGGACCTCGCGGTTCCGCCCGCAGGATCAAGGTTTTGGCTCGAGGAGTCGATGGTAAGGGGAAGAGGAGACCCTCCATGTCGAACGAAGATCGCCAAGTTTCCGAGCAAGTCCGTCGGATCCTGACCAGCTTCTGGATCGATTTGAGCGAGCTCCGCTTCTCCTGCACGCGAGGAACTCTCCGCTTCACGGGGATCCTCCGGCGACTTGCCTCGGAAGAGAGACGCCACCCATTGAGCGCACCTCTGATCGAAGTGCTCGGCCAGGAGATCAAGCGGCTCCGCGGTGTGACCCGCGTCTACTTCACCGGGGTCACCATCGATGACTGTTGGGTCGATGCCGAGGTCGTCGAGACAGTGCGTCCCAACACTTACCTCAAAGAGGAAGAAGAGAGCTGATCTCTTCGTTCGAGTTTTGCCGAGGGTGCAGGGCGCCGAAAGCTCAAATCGTCGGTCGGGATGAGTCTTCCTACAGCCTTCTCAGGTGGGGAGCCGTTTCGCCAGCTGATCGCTCGCGCACCGCTCGCAGATCCCATGGGAGACGCTGACTCGCTCGTTCGCGGGCATGAGGTGACCCACCGGAATCCACGAGCCATGCTCGCCGCGCGCACGCAAACACCATGCACACACCTGCAGCTGCCCGTGGAGATCGAACAACGTCGACCAGTGTCGACTTCGTTCGGTGATCGCCGTCTGGAGCGGTTCGACGAGATCGAAGTAATCCTCGGCGAAGCGTTGGCGGAATTCGAGAGCGTCCGGATCTTCCGACTCGAACATCGAAGGGCGAGCGAGGGCCAGACGTTCGGTCTCTTCCACCCTTCGCAAAAGCGCGTCGGCGGCGAATTCGAGCGCCAAGAGAGCGGACCTCTCGTCGCGAGAGTGCGATCGCAAGAGTCGAGCGAGGCGCACACCCGAGCGCCAGATGACTCCCGCGCACTCAGAACACGGCGACGTCTCTGGATCCAGGCCCTTAAGGATATGCCCCACTTCACGATCGATCACTCGGGAATCGCCGATGGTGAGCGCGGCCTCGAGGGCGAGCAGTTGGAGCCGCGACCGGGTGAAGGGGCGCCCCGAGCGGTCCGTCGACTCACGGGCCCTTTCGGCGATCTTGAGCGCGCGTTCCGGGTTTCCGTCGCGCAATTCGATTCGCCCCAGAATGGGCGCGACGTCACTCAGGCTCCACGGAGTCGCCGCGCCGTCCGGGGTCAGAGCTTCGAAGGCGGCGATGTGGATGCGGCTCTGCATTGTGTCCCCGACTCTCGCCGCTTGTTCGGCGAGGGCATACTCGATCCAGGCAGACGTGCGCCACCGTAACGATTCCGAGATCGGCTGGGTCTCATCCTCGAATGCCGCAAGCTCCTGAATGTCCTCGAGGATGCGCTCTCTGGGGACTTCGAGAACACTGAGGGTGAGGCTGCGCCGATGTCGCACCATCAATTCGAGAGTGGGACTCCGCGGTCTGAGTTCAGCCACTCTATGTTCGAGCGCGCGGCATACCGCCGCCATTTCGATCTCGCGTTGTTGCCATCCGAGCAAAGTGACATACAACGAGAGTACGTTGATTTCGTGGGTAGTGCCGGCCCCGTAGTGTTCGTCGACGAGTAGCTCGGTCAGTCGAGTCGCTTCGTTCAGTCGCCCGAGGGTCCCGAGACACTTCGCGGCAGTGAGCCGGGCGAGATGACGATCGATCTTGTGGCTCGGAGATTCGAACCGCAGTGCGATTTCGTAGAGCCGCTCATCGAGGATCGAGGCGCTTTGGATCAACCACATCACTCGGCCCCGGCCGATGGCGTCGGCCGAGTCGAGGTCCGCCGCGAGGGCGCGGTAGATCTGCTCCGCCGCCGAGCGGCGACGCAGTCCCCCCACACGCCAACGATCGGCTGCAGCGAGCCAACGTCGTCGGTCGTGCTCCGGCCGTAGCGGGAGCCCCTCCGCGATTTGATCGCGGATCGAAGGGACCCCATCTTCTCTCAACATCGTCTCACTCATCGTCGGGCACTCATCGTCGGGCACTCATCGTCGGGCACAGACACACCGCTCCTCTGGCAGCGCGATCCTTGCGGAGAGTCGGGGCGGGGGATAGCCGCTCACCGCGCGCGTTGCGCAGATAGACTAGGAATCACGCGCGACACGGCAAGCCGTATCGGAGTGTTGGAGACGGTTTTGTAGATTGAAGAATCGCAAACCATCCATTGACCGTAAGTTTCTGATGGATCGCCGGGTCGACCGCTCGGTTGGGATGCGCTACTCGCCGTAACCGACCAGCTCGACGTATCCCCAACCTGCCAGGTGCTTTCCGTCGATCGTGCCGGTCGCCTCGACGGCTCCTTCCCAGTAACGAGTCGAGAGTCGGAGCTCTTGGTCCTCGAGAAGCGGCTTCAAAACACCCGAAAAACTAATCGGTAAAATCTCGATCTTCCAAAGGCCCGGGTACTCAATCTGGGTCGCCGGGCTCCGCCAGCGATCGAGAACCGTGACAGAGATCTCCTCTGGTTTCAGAGGTCGCACCGAGCCATCGGCGCCGATCCACACACCTGCTCCGTACTCGGAGTCGGTCCCGTCGCGCCGACGCAACTCGTAGAGCATCAGGCGCGACCCATCGTCGAATTGCAGTGCGAACCAATCCCACCCCTCGAGCGACGCGCCGAGCACGCTGGTCGACCACTCGTGATCGAACCAGGCGCTCCCCGCGACCGAGTGCACCGCTCCCTCGAGCGTCAGCGTCCCGCGCGCCGTGAGCGATGGATACGAGTAGTAGTGACTCGCGCTCCCCGGCTCGGGACCTTTCCGGCTGAATCCCGCATCTCCTTGAAGGAGCGGAGGACTCGTCCCCGTGAGGGTGAGGTCGATCGAGACGGCGCCCGTCTCGTCGCGATCGGACGCGCGAAGGGTGATCGGAAACGGGATCGCGCTGCCATCTACCCCGGTCAAACTCCACGTCTCGTTCCACACGCGCCAAGGATCTGCGCTGGCGCCGGCGAGACCGACCGCACCGCGCGAGAACCGTTCGAATGCGCGGAACCTGCGACCCGAGGGATCGGTGACCGCGAAGTGCGCCATGTAGAGATCGCGGGCCGCCCACTCGCTCTGGCGAGCGGCGGGATCTGCGTTTGGATCGAGTCCGAAGCGGAAGAAGGTGACTTCGACCCCAAAGCGACGCTTGGGAGCACCGGGTGTCTCTGCGTCGCTCTCGAGATGGATCGTCGTGTACCACCACTCGATTTGCTGCGCGAAGTGGGCCCCGTGGTCCGGCGGGAATTCGATGGGTCGTGGGGCGAGCACCGGTTCGAAACCCTCGGGGGCTTTTCCACCGAGGATGGAGATGACGCCCGTGGTCACCTCTGGGTCCACGCCCGGTTTCCGATCTCCGCAGGCACTGAGTGAAGTGCAGACGAGGAGCGAGAGGACGACGAGTCGCCGCCAGTGGAGACCTCCGTCCATCAGGACTCCACCTCTCTGAGCGCCTCCGAGATGGGAATGCGGCTCATGCGGAGTGCCGGGATCACACCGGCGGCCAGTGCAGCACCCACCGAGATCGCGAATCCGCGCCACAAGGGTCCGGCGGTCACGGTGAGATCGATGGTCCACCCGAAACTCCGCTCATTGACGACCACGGCCAAGAGTGCTGCGGACGCGACGCCAAGAGGAAGTGCAATGAGGCCGGCGACTGCGCCGATCCCCGCGGTTTGGATCAAGACCACCCCGCTCCACTCCATCCGAGTCAGTCCGAATGCGCGCAAGACGCCAATTTCTCGGACGCGCTCGAGTTCGAGGGTCACCAGTGCGCCGAAGACTCCCACCGCTGCGACGATCACCGCGATCCAACGGATCACCTCGGTCACTTGGAACGTGCGATCGAAGACTTCCAGGGTTGCGTCACGCAGGGACCGCGTGGGGCGGACGCGCAGCCCGGGAAGATCTCCGAGTTGGGTGCGGAGCTCGTCGGCGACCGCCGCGGGATCGGCACCATCGCGCAGGTAGATCGCGACCGAGGTCGAACCCGGCGCGGATTGAAAGTGCTCGAAAGTGGTGCGCGTCATCGCGACGTAGCCGAGATCGCTCGAGTAGTCTCTGAAGATCCCGAGGATCGTGAACTCGATGGTGCCCGCTCGTGTGCGGAGGGGGAGCGTGTCCCCCATCTCGAACTTGTGTCGGCGCG
>CALEHF010000216.1 GCA_937876125.1 uncultured bacterium | reverse complement strand
TCGAGGTGTTCCGACTTCACCGCGAAGAGAGTGGCTTCGACGCGCTTCGATCCATTCCACACCGGCTTGCGGCTGATGTGAACCGGGAGCACTTTTTCGATGCCGGGAACGGTCTCGCGGATCTGGCGGAAGTCTTTGAACGTCAGCCCGTAGCTGCTGATCCACTGGCGGCTCTGGTTTCCCTGGGTCGTCTCAGGGGGCTTCACCGAGTTGACGATGATGTTTTGGATACCGAGGCGCCCGATCTCTTCGAGCAGCTCTTTTTCCGCCCCCGCCCCGAGTGCGAGCATAGCGATCACGGAGCCGACTCCGAAGATCACCCCGAGCGCGGTGAGGAAGGTGCGCATCGGGTAGCCGATGAGGTTGCGCAGGGCCAGGCGGAGGAGAGCGACCTGTTTGGATGCGATCACGCCGCCTCCTCGAGGATGACCCCATCACGGATGTGCACCTGACGCTCGGCTTGGGCGGCGACATCTTCGTCGTGAGTGATCATGACGATCGTGCGCCCCTGTCTGTGAAGGTCTCGCATCAAGTCGAGCACGTCTTCGCTCGTTTGGGTGTCGAGGTTACCGGTCGGCTCGTCAGCGAGGAGCATGACGGGGTCGTTGACCAGCGCGCGGGCGATCGCGACCCGTTGACGCTCCCCGCCCGAAAGTTGGCTCGGCTTGTGCCCGAGCCGGTGCGAAAGGCCGACCGCCTCGAGCAGTTCCTTGGCGCGTCCGGGGCCCGCTTTCACCCCCGGGGCGTACAGGAGCGGCACTTCGACATTCTCGACGACGGTGAGCTGGGGGATCAGGTTGAAGCTCTGGAAGATGAACCCGATGTCTTGGTTTCGTTTCTCGGAGAGTTCGTCGTCGCCGATCGTGGCGACGTCGCGGCCGTCGAGGAGATACGCCCCTTCGGTCGGTCGATCGAGGCAGCCGAGCAGGTTCATGAGGGTCGACTTCCCCGAGCCCGATTGCCCGGTGATCGACACGAACTCCCCGGTGCGGATCGAAAGATCGATCCCCTTCAACACGTGGAGGCGCGCGTCCCCCTCGCCAAAGTACTTGTGGATCCCCACCAGCTGGATGACGGATTCGGTCACGGCTGCGGTGGTCTCTTTCCGCCGCCGCCCTCACGGCCGCCGGGTCGCTTGCCACCTGCGCCGCCGCGCTGCTTGCCGCCTTCCGGTCGTTTCTTCTCTTCGCTCCCCGCTTCCTTCTCGTCGGATCCTCCCGAAACCTTGCCCGCCTCCGGCTCGTACAAGAGAACTTCGTCCCCCTCCTTGAGTCCTTCGACGATCTCGAGGAAGGCGTCATTCGACCCGCCCACCTTGACGCGGGTTTCGGTCGGTCCATTGGGGCCGCGGGTGTAGCAGAAGAAGCGCCCTTCGCGGCTGTGCACCGCTTGGATCGGGACGTGCAGAACATTCGCCAGGTGACCGATCTGTACTTCGACCGACGCACTCGTACCGGGCTTCAAGTCGAGCTCAGAACCTTGCAGTTTGATTTCGACCCGGAAGCGACGAATTGTATCGCCCCACCGACGGTTGCCGGCATTCGCAACGGAGTCGACCTTGCTCACCACACCGGCGTAGGTGCGCCCTTTTCGCGTCTCGGAGCGGATCACCGCCTCCACCCCGGGGGAGATCTTGTTGATGTCCGCCTCGTGCACGTTGATCACGACCGCCATCTCCGACGGGTCGGGAATCGTCATGATCACGTTGTTGTAGTAGGCGTTGCTGCCAATCTTGATCTCTTCCGCTTCCCAAGAACGATCGGGGTCGCCGAAGAAGATCACGCCGTCGGCGGGCGCGGTGATCGTCATCTTGGCGAGGTCGGCGAGTTCCTCCTCGAGCTTCAGCACCTCGCGACTGAGGCGCCGCTCCTTCTGGTTGACGACCGCCTTCTTTCCTTCGAGTCGCGCCTCCGCCTGATTGGTCGCCCGCGAGACCCCGCGCTCCGCCTCTGTGACGGCGGCTTCCTTCTGGCGAATATCGAGGGGCTTCTTGTACTTGAGGTAGAGAGCCTTCTCTTGCTCGGCCGTCTGGAGGGCTTCATTCGCTTTGCGCAGCTTGATCCGTTCGTCCTCGAATTGGTCGGCGGTAATGAAGCCCTTTTCCTGCATCGTCGGCATCTCGGTGAAGCGAGCCTTGGTGCGCTCGAGTTCGGACGTCGTCGTGATGAGCGCAAGCTCGAGGCGCCGCTCCTCGGTCGGAATGTCTCCTTCGATCATCTTGGCGAGTTCGGCGACGGCGACTTCGAGCGTGAGAGACGCTCTTTCGAGGTCGGTTTGGTTCTGCTCACGTTGGATCAGCTCTTCCGTCCGCGCGGCCTTGTCCTCCGACTCGAGTTGGATGATGAGGTTGCGACGCTCTTCGACGGATTGTTCTGTTTCGGTACGATCGAGCTCGACGACCACATCGCCTTTCTTGACCGCCTTTCCCTCATCCGCGAGCCACTGAATTGGAGTCTTCCCCTCGACTTCGCTGCGCACCTGAGCAGCGTTACGCGTCTTCAGCGTTCCGCGCTCGGTGAGGGTGATCGAGAGATCTCCGCGCTTCACACTGTACGTTCCGCCGGAGTCGAGATTGGTGGAGATCCCCGAATTGAGAGCTCCGGTCTGCCAGAGCGCAGCTCCAGCCAAGGCGACGATTGCGAGGAGGACGAGGACTATCTTCATTCAGATACCATTCCGGATGGGTCCACGAACAGCAGACCGAGCTGACGCAGAAGAGTCAGTCGCGCGATCTCGTGGTCGACGATGCGATCGAGTTGCTGGTTCTTGGCGTCGGTCAATTCGTCCGCCGCTTCGGTCACGTCACGGTTCGTTGCGAGCCCCGATTCGAATTCCAAGCTCGCCTTTTCCCAAGAAAGCTCGAAAGAGGTGATCTCGCGCTTTCCGATCTCGATCTGGCTGCGGCGCTGACGGAGTGTACCGAGTGAGCTCCGCACCTCGAGAATCACTTCGTCCTCGCGCTGGTTCAGGTTTCGTTCCGATTGTAGAAGCGAAATCTCCGCCGAGCGAAGGTTGGCGCGCTGGGACTTGCGATCGAAGGGGATTTCGAGCGCGACCCCGATCGACGCGACCCCCTCTTCGTGAAAATCGAGTCCGATGAGGCTGGTTTCGGCGTCGGTGCTGGTCGAGTAGGTCGCATTCAGATCGAAACTCGGCAGCAGATCATTCTTGGCGATCGTGACGCGACGGCGACGATCCTCCACTTGGTCACGATCGGTCCGGAGATCGAGCCGGTTGTTGAGGGCCGCGGCGACCGCACCTTCGAGATCGATGGCGAGCTCGATCAGTTCGGGGAAGCTGTCCTCGATGTCGAAATCCGCTGCGGTCGGCAACCCCAGTTGGATCTTGAAGCGGTCGAACGCGACGCTGTACGCCTGATCGTCATTGAGAACCTGATTCTGCGCCTGGAGCAAGGACTGCTCGGCGCGAAACACGCTGAGCGAGTCGCCGCGACCGAGGCGAAAGAGCGCCTTGGCCTGGTCGAAGGCGAAGGTCTGGCGATCGATGTTTTGTCGAGTGTTGACGAGCTGCTGCTTCTGAGAAAGAAGAGCGTAGTAGTCGTCGATGATTCCGATCACGAAGTCTTGCCGGAACAGTTCGAAGTTGCGCGCGTCGTAGAGCAGGCTGCGCTCCGCTTGAGTGAGCCCTTCGAATGCGATGTCGTGCCCCGCCCCCTGGAGAAGCGGTTGGGTGAGAGAGATCGAGCTCGAACCGGCTGTGAACTGATCCTTGCCCGCACCGTCCCCCGCGTTGTCCACGGAGAGCCCCGAGTTCAGGCGCACCGTCCCGCCGGTGAAGAGCCGATAGCTGCCTCCGACCGAGAGAGAAGTGACATCGGAGTACTGCAAGCTGCTCCCATCGGTGAACTCCCAACCGATCGAGCCGTCGAAGACGGGTCGAAGGAAATCGCGCCGCGTCACCCCCAGATCGAGGGCCGACAGGAACAGCGCCTCGCGTCGCGCCTTGTAGTCGCGGTTCTGTTCGGTGGCCATCCGGATCGCGTCGTCGAGCGACATCGGATCGGGGAGATCGATGGCGGCGAGTAACTCTGCATCGGTCGGCGGGGGGGGGCCGTCGACGCGCGGATCGATGAGTCCGTCGCGACGGAACTGTTCGACCTCGCCGGTCTTCTGCTCCTGGATCCCCGATCCTTCCCGATCGGTGTTGCCGCGGGCGTACGCCGCGCACCCCGAGAGGAGAGCGGTCAACCCGACGAAGAGCCCGACTGCAAACAATCTGCGCAAGAAGGGCGGGGTGCGGCGGAGCGACGGGGCGAGTGCAGGCGTCGTGGACGCCTCTTTGGGGTTACCTCGTCGCACGGAGACCAGTGGCGGCACGTCCGGGGTCCTTTCGAGATTCCATGGGAGCTGTTGGGAGACTCATTCTGAAAGCCTCCCAGGGCAGTACGGGAACCCCCGACCTTACCCGAGCCCAGGGTGAGTCGCTAGAGCGGCAGGGTCGGAACTGGCTCACAGAAGGGGGTCAGGGCAGTTTCGGCGTGTTTGTTCCGGCGGATGAGGAGAGACGAGGGAAGGTCGGGCGCAGTGCTCTGGCGGGCGGGCTACGCAGAGGTCAGTCGCATCGACATCTTGGAGGATCTTTGGAGATCATGGACAAACGCGCGATCACCAACGAAACCGCCCGCCGGGCGACTCGTCGCGCGGCGGGCGGTTTCATTTCGTGCGCTCTGCCTCTTCAGGGGGCTGAGCCATCCTACCAAGGCTGCTTCGACTGCTCCCGCGCTCTGCGAAGCGTATCCGCCCGGATCTTCCACCAACCGATATTGCTGCGGAACAGACGGTCCACCGGGCGTCCGTTCAGGAACACCGCGGGGGTTCCTTTAATACCGAGATCTTTGAACGCCTTCATCATGTCGCCGTTGAGGCGCTGCGTCGTGACGCTCGACGACATGTCGCTCGTGAACCGGGTGGGATCGAGGCCGATCGCGATCGCCGCTTGGGTGTAATCGACCGCCGCGAGATTCTCCCACCGCGCGTGAAGGTACTCATGCATCGCCCAGAACTTCTCGTTCCCCCCCTGCTGTCGCGCGGCCTCGAGGGCCTTCGCCGCGGGGAGTGCGTTGGGATGGATGCTGCCCGGATAGTGTTTGAAAACCACCTCGAGATGTCCTTTGAAGAGTGGCAGCAATTCGGCCAACAAGAAGTCGTGGAACTTCGCGCAGTTCGGACACTCGAGGTCGGAGAAGACTGTGAGCTGCATCTTTCGACCGGTCCTGCCCGCCGAGTTGAGCTCGACTTCGATCCGCGCATCGTCGGGACGGATGCCGAGCTCGAGTTTTTCCTGGCCGATCCAGGCCGCGTCGATCTTCTCGACGTCTTCTGCGAATTCGTTGACCTTCTCGAGCTTCGCTCTCAACTCTTCGTTGTCGAACTCCAGCTTGGCCAGCGCGGCGATCTGATCCTTCAGACTCCCGTAGTCGCTCCGCAGAGTTGCCATGCTCTCGAGCTCGGCGTTCATCGTCTTCAGACTCGCCTCGAGTTCAGCGACCTGGCCCCCCTCCAAACCACCCGACAACGCCCGGTAGGAATTCCACTGCCCGTAGCAGAGAGCGAAGACGAGCAGCAAGCTGGTCGCCGCGAGTCGCGTGTCGGGGAAGGGGAGCACCGGTTTGACAAGGCCGCCCCCCTCGACGGGGAATTTCGGCTCGTCGGGGCGGATCTTCCAGAGGATCGGGAACAGGATGAAGTTACAGAGGTGGGTGCCGAAGCAGAGGATGCAACTGTCGCCGATGGCAAACAGCATGATGCAGATGTAGATGAGCGAGCCGAGGATCCCGACCGCGTTCACCCCCAAGATGACCTTGTGCAGCTTGCGCACCGGCCAGCTCGGCCGGCCGATCAAGCCGAGGTAGACCGCAAGAAGTATGTAGTAGAAGAGGCCGAGGGCAGCGACCGGAATGCCGCTTCGAGACGGGGCACGGGCGGAGGCCTCGCCTGCGCCAGCGCCAGCGGTGGTCCCGTCAGCGTTCCCAGTCGCGGCTCCGTTCGGAGGGGGAATGGGGTCCGCCGTCTCGTCGGCGGGTGCGGGGGGAAAGACCCCCCACCGCGACGCGACCACCTTGTTGCACCCCTCGCCATCCTTGCCGCAAATGCCGGCGAGAAGTCCAAGGTCGCTCTTCCCAGCGGCATGCATACTGAGGAGCGAGTTCGAGAGATAGGCGGCGACGAGGGCGAGCGCCAAGCCGATCCACCGGAGCGCGGTCGTATTCATCGGTTCGCAATCCTGTTCATCGAGTCGAACGATCGAGAGAGACCAGAAGTCTGATCCTACCGGATAGGAGCCGCCGTGGCACCGCGATCGGCGGGGCAGTCTTGGAGACGAGGCGCCCTCCTAAATCAGAGATCAAGATACTGAGAGCTTTTCCCTCTCGCACCACGGTGCAATGGACCTCAGTCTGTCCATTGCAGAAGCACCTCAATCAGCGGTCACGACAGACAGCGCTGATCGCTAGGGCACTCCGAATCGTGACCTCTGATTTAGAGCCCTTCGAGTGCGCTGTCGTCGTAAAAGGCGAGGCCGTGTCCCGCGCCGGCGGTCGCCTTGGCGATCCAGACGATCTGCCCCGTGTGCCACCCAAAATGCTCGAGGACGTGGTAGACCGCCGCGAGGCCGGTCACCTCGAATCCTTGGATCGTGAAGGTCTTCGCGAGCGCGGCCCCATCGAGGGAGCGGAGCACCGGGTAGGCGCTCTCGACCGTCGTGCGGAGCGCGCGACAGAGGGCTTTGGCGTCGTCTCCCTCGCGAGCGGCGAACTCGGCCCCACGCGCGCGCTCCATCGATCCCCCGCCGAGCGCCCCGAGAAACCACTGCCGCGTATTCCCCTCGAGGTGGACCAGCAGGTTCCCGACCGAGGTGATCGACTCATGGGGACGCCACCACACTTTGCCTTCGGGAAGGGTCGCGACCGCCTCTTCGAGCCGAGGGAGGTATTCCTCTTCGAAGCGGCGGATCGTTTCACCGATGAACAGGTCGCGAAGCTCAGACACTTGTCTCCTCTCCTCCGGCGGAGTCGGAATCCAAGGGACTCCACTTGCGCGCGTAGTTGAAGGTGATGACGGCGAGGGTGACAACCAGGAGCCCCCCCCCGATCGTGCGGGGTACGGCTGTGCTCGGGTCGTACTCCGCAGCGAGGCCGATCTCACCATCCCACCCGAGAACGATCGCCAAGCCCACCGCGAGTGCAGTGAAGGAGTAGCCGGTGATCAGACCCGCGGCGCTCAGAATGCCGGTGTGGGTGGAGCTCGAGAGCTTTCGAGTGGCGATGAAACGCGCCGTCGCGCCGAGCATGATTCCGCACCCGATCTCTGCGGGGAGGTAGATCCCCACCGCGAGGGCGAGCGAGCTGAGCAGCGCGGAGCGGAGCCGGCCGACCTCTTCGAGGACCACCGCCACGACTCCGAGTGCCGCCCCCACCAGGACCGGTCCCCACGGAATGGTCCCGTCGAGAAAGAGGGTCGAAAGAACCGTCGCGAAGAAGCTCGCCTGGGGACAGGGGAGCGCGGGGCTGCCGAGTCCGCCGAGGGATTGGTGGGCGATCGAGAGCGTGATCGGGACGACCACCGCCCCCACCGCGAGGCCGACCATTTGACCGCTCAAGTGGTCCGAGACCCGGAACCCGTTCAGTTGCACGGTCTTGTAATCTTGGCTCGCATCGTTCGCCGCACACACAGCGACGCAGGTAGCGACGACCACCGGAACGAGGAACGTGACCCCGCTGACGCCGGTCAAACCAACGCCGAGACCCGTCAAGCTGAGGACCAGCATCCCCATGAACGTGGTTCCGCTCACCGGTGAGGCAGATGCGCCGACTTGCAGTGAGAGGAGCGCCCCGAGGCTGGAGAGGAACGCGGCCAGGATGATGGCGACCGCCCCGATCGCCGCGACCTGAACGATCGTCGCACCGAGCATTCCCATCATGGCGAGCATGCCGACGGCGCCGATCGCGATGGCGATCATCTGTCGACGCTTTGTCTCTGGCGGCAGGGCGATGAGCGATGCATCGAGGTCCCCTGCCGCCGGAGCGGGGTTCCTGCGGGCGCGGCGTCCTTCCACGGAGTACCGCGCCAGGCTCCATACGACCGCCACGCACATCGCCGCTCCCCCGACCCAGCGATACGTGTCATCAGGCATCTCGTTTGCGCCCGAGTATGCAGTGGCCAGTCCGTGGATCAGACTGCCGCCGAAAATCATCAGCGCCGTCGGGACAGTGAGGAGCGCGCCGATCCCCAAGTAGACCGGAGAGAGCGGCACCGGCAATGCGACGCCGGTCCCCCAGCCACCGAGATTCAGGGTGGCAATCTTGTCAGGCAGCACTTTGAAGTGGAGAAGTGCCTTGAGAGCCCCCCCGAGCATGAGACCCGGGGCCAGTGACGTGAGAACCGGCGGGCGGTGATCGGGGTGCTCGGCCGCGGTTTGGATCAAGCGATCGCACGCCACTGCTTCAGGCGCGGGGAGTTTGGGATCGGTGAGGAAGCGCTCGGTCGCGAGCCCGACGAATCCCCAACCGATCAACGAACCCGCTAGAGACGCGAGAATCATCACGGGGAGATCGACGGGGGGAATATCGATCCCGAGGTTCTTCGCGAAAATCTGCACGATCGGGGCGGTGAAGACCACGCCGGCGCTCACTGCGACGCCCCCCGATCCGGTGACCTGCAAGAGGGAGAGGAATGGGCGGAGACGGGGGCCGAGGTACGCGCCGCACGCGATCCAGCCAAAGAGAACGACGAGCGGGCTCACTCCGGGAGAGATCCCCGCCTTAGCGGTCGCAATGACGAGAGCGGAGGAGAGGAGTGCCGAGACGATGGCGCCGATCGCGATGGTGATGATCCGGTGCTGCATCGGCATCGGTCCCATCTTCGCCCCAGAGCCCTCACTGGCAGACGGATCGCTCATCGCTCAATCCTCCTCTTCGTCTCGCTTCCGCGCTTCCGAATCTTCTTGCTGGCCGCGCTTGCGCTCCTCGTCCCCGCGTCGCATCGCCGCTTCGAAGTCACGACGGCGGCTCGATGCCTGATGTTTCTGGTGAGTGCCGCGGATGAGTGCGGGACCGAAGAAGAGGAGGTAGTTGGCGAAGGCGCAGAGAAGCATGACCCGATGGGCGTAGCCGTAGGCCTCGTCCCAAGGGCCGGTTCCGAATGCGTAGATCGCGCTTCCCGCGGCGATCAAGCCGATCCACTTCACTTTGACCGGCAGGATGAAGAAGAGGCGGAACTCGAAGTTCGGATACAGGGTCGCGAAGCCGAGAAGAAGGGTCGACTCGACCTGCGCAAAGCCTTGAGGGTGGCTGTATCCAGGCTCGAGAGCGTTGGCGACGAAACTCCCCGCGACGGTCAGAGCCCAGCCGAGCAGGATGTAGACGTTCAGGCGAAGCGCCCCCCACTGCTGCTGTAGTGCGTTACAGAAGAGGAAGGTCAGCATGATGTAGATGAGGAAGAAGATGACGCTGTAGGTCGGAGGGGTCACGATGAACGATACGATCCGCCACACTTGTCCTTCGAGAATCAGTCTTGGAACGAGCTGGACCGCCGCCCCGACGTGGCCGGCATTCGATGGCTCTCCCGACATGGTGAAGAGGAAGAACGCCACCTTTGGCGCGACCAGGATGATCGCGATGTTCTGGATCGCGAACCGACCAAACCGTCGTTCGAGCGCCCGCAGGAGCTTCTCCACGTCCCCGACTCCATTCTCACTGGCTCATTGGGTAGGCGCTACGCGACGCGCTCGTCAAACTCATGGAAGTACATGAAGGTGATGATCGCCATTCCGAGCAGACCCCCGAAGGTATGCCAGACAGCGGCGCCGATTCCCAGTTGGGTGGAGAGATACAAGTAATGCATCCCGGTCGCGGTGGCGAGGGTCGCGACGAAGATCCGCGTCGATGAGACCCGTTGACTCCGGTGTGGGCGGATGTGGAAGAAGAGGCGGAGGTATTGCTGGGAGATCAGGATGAACAGGATCATCGAAAGGAAACCCCAGTCCTCTAGTTGCGGGGCAATGATGAAGAAATCGTACGCTCCGTGGAAGAACATGACCTTGGCGAGCGCCTCACCCGCCTCGATCCACTGGGCTTTCGTTTTTTGGCGCAGGGCCCGAAAGAGGAAGTACCCCGCGTAGCCGGTCAGCGCCATGTGGAGGAAGTTCGCGGTGAGGAATCTGCCGAGGATCCCGTGGCCGCCGCTCATCAGATAGTAGTTCGCGTTCTCATTCACTGCGAAACCGAGACCCACGATCGACGCGAGCGCGATCGCTTGCACTTCTGAGGCCGCACGGAGGAGATAGGGAAGGAGCGGCACGAACAGAAGAAGCTTCCAGAATTCTTCCCGCACGCCGATCAAGAGGGCGTGGAGCATGTGCCAAGGAATGCCCTTGTTACCCTCGTCCCCGAGCCAATCGTCGAAGACGATCACCGATCCGAGCGTGAGATCCGCGCTCACCCAACCGAGCACGAGCGCGATGGGAACGAGCCATTGAATCGTGCGCCGCCACGACCAGCCGACTCCGAGGTGAAACGTGAACAGCATCCAGCAGGCGCCGATCGTGAGACAGGTAATCCAGATCCCGAAAGACCAGCGCTGGTATTGCATGCGGAGGAGCGGCGGGAACGCGTGGATGTAATCTTTCTTCTCGTGGAAGTAGTCGAAGACGTGACGCGGATCGATGGCTGCGCGAACGATCGGGTCCTCGAGGGCGAGTTCGACCTCTGCGTCGCGCCCGAGACTTTGGAGGGTTCTGAACCGACCATTGATCGCCTCTGAATTGGCGGGCTCGATGCGAAGGGCGCCGTCGTAGTACTCGAGCGCCCGTGAACGCTTTCTTGCGAGGACGCAAATCGAAGCCCCCGTGAGCTGCGCAGCGACCGAATCCTCGAGTGGGACCAACTGGGCGAGCGCGCGATCGAGATCATCGGCGTATGACCAGGCGCGCAGAACCTCGATCTCTACGGGCGAACTCTGGATGAACTCGTCGAACTCGGCGTCGGAGAGGAATGGAGCGTTGTTCACTGGAGCGGTGACTCGATCGGGAAGGCGGAACCCCTCTCGTTCGAACTCCTCGACGACTCTTTCGAAGATCAGCCGGGCTTCGGCCGTCGTCCCGCCGGAGCGCAGCTGGCAGAGCGTGATCCACGCCTCGCGTTGTTCGGGATCTTCTCGGAGCCGTTCCACCAGGAATTGCTCTGCCTCGTAGCGACCCTTTTCGAACGCGAGTCCTCTTGCCTCGCTCGAGAGGTCTTGGGGGCGATCGTGGATGAACGAGATCACCACCGACAGCGCGATGAACCCCAAGAAAATCCCGAGCGCCATCCGGATGAGGCTCTCCCGACTCAGCCGGACGTGTTGGAGGCGGCGGATGATCCGATCGCGCATCGGTTCCTCTCTGTTTCGAGGGAGTGATGATGGGACGCGCCCTGAGTGTCGGTGATCGTGCCCGCAAGCACTACCCGATCGGGGTCAATGGGTAGAACCCACTCCTCACGGGCCCTCTGCCTCTCCCCCACTCTTCCCCGTCATGACCGGAGTCGCTCCCCCTTCGAGGGAGTGCAAGATCACGAGCTTTTGCCACACCTTGCGGCTGAGGCCGGTCGTCAGTTGATCGACATCGTTCACCGAAGCGATCACGGCGGCGTCGTCGAACCCCTGCACGAAGAGCGCCCCGACCTTACCGATCAGCGAGAACATCTCCGAGCAGTAGTCGAGGTAACGCGACAGCTCGAAGGGGGTGAGCTGTCGGCGTGGTGAGCTGGGGGTGTTCGTGACATCGGAAGGGGCGAAAACGTGCTGGGGGTCCTTGGTGAGCTGGTGCATGTCGACGACGTGGGCGAGCGAGCGAAGCTCGTGGATCGAGCGGAGCGCTTGGTTGCGCCGCCACCGACGCTCGAGGGTGACGAGGAAGATGGTCAGCGCCCCGAAGAAGATCAGTTCGTTGAGGGCCGGCTCGGTCGCGGCGATCACCCCGGCGGTGTCCTTCATCGCGGTGAGGTCATGAAGCATGTTCTTGGCGGTCACCCCGAGAATCACTGCCAGGAGCGCGATCAACAATCCCACCGCGATCCTGAGGGGAAGGTGCGGCCTTCGGATTTCCTCGACCCGGTGGCTCGACTGACGTCCTACCTCGAGCAGTTCCCCTGCGACTTGGGTGAGCCCCGAATCGGGAAAGCGCTCTGTGATCCGGTTTTTTAGTTGCTCGATCGTCGTGACGATCGCGGTCGGATTCAGCGAACGGTACATCGAGCCTCCGGAACCCAGTGAGGGGTTGCTGCGAAAGACCCGTTCCTAACACGTTTGGGCCGCGCTGTTGAGAGTTCGTCTCACCTTACCCCCCGCGGTCTCGCGGCCTCCTCTTGCGGTGGCGTGCCTCCTCGCGCACCTTGGAGCCCCCACGAAGGAGGCCGTATGCGCTCGCTGACTCTTTTGCTCCCGCTCTTGGTTCTCACAACTCCCTGTGCCCGCGCGGCGCAACCGGTGCTCGTCGTGTCCGCCCTCCCGACCGTCGAGCTGGTCGGCATCGTGTTTCGGCTCGCCGGAAATCCCGAGTACTCCGCTCCCGCGGCTGGGAGCACCGCCCGCACCGCGATCGACGCCCACTTCGCGAAATTTTCCGACCACCCGACCGTGCAGTTCGCCAGACGGCTCACCAGCGAGCGCGGAATCTCCTACGACGCTCCGATGTCGCTCGCGACCCATCTCAACAACACCCGCAACTTTTCGTTCGTCGTGCCCCTCGAACCGTGGCCCGAGATGCTCGACCCCCGCTGGGACAAGAAGTCGGTCGAGGAATTCGTCGTCGCGCTCGAATCCTTTTGTGCGGCAACCGGCTTCAACGAATGGTGGGAGACTCAAACAGCGTCGCACACCGCTCTCTGCGACTCGATGAGCGCGAAACTCTACTCCGAGCTCGACCTCCCCTGGTTTCAAGATCGGATCGGCCTCACGTTGGCGGGTCCCTTGCGCGTGATCGTCTCCCCGGTCGCAGGGGAGAGCGCCTACGCGTCGGGGGTCATCCAAGAAGATGGTTTGCACTTCTCCCCGGTGGTCGGAGCGCTCGGAGACGTGTACGGGGACGCGGAGCGAAGCACCATTCTGCGCACTCTCGTCCACGAACTCTGTCACCCCCAGGTGAACCCCGCCGTCGACGGGGCGCTCGAGTCGTTCGCGGATGCGGGCGCGGTGTTCTTCCCCGTCCATGAAGTGAGCATGCGACACCAGGGCTACGGCTCGTGGAAGATCATGCTCAGGGAGACCATCGTCCGAGCCTACACAGCCCAGTGGGTGCACGATCACGAGGGACACGAAGCTTCGATTCAGTTCCTCGGAGACCAGGCGTCGCGCGGATTCGTACTGACCCGCTTCATCTCACGCAGACTCGACCGTCATCTCCGGCGCCGGAAGCCGGAAGAGAAGCCGGTGGCGTCATTCCTCGCGACCATCGTCGAGGAAGTGCGCACCCTCGCAGCGGAGGAGCGCAACATCGTCGGTCCGGCGCGCCCGAAGATTCTTTCGATGACGCCCGCCCCCGGCGCGAAGGGGCTCCCCGCCGGCCCGACCGAGCTGAAGATCATCTTCGATCGACCGATGCACGATGGCTTCAGCCTGAAAGTCACGCGGGGTGAGTTCCCTCAGATCCTCGACGGGCCGCTCTGGAACTCAGAAGGAACCGTGCTCACTGCGATGATCTTCCTCGAGGAGGGGCATGAGTACTCGATCGGCGTCAATGGGCCGGGACTCGGGCACTTTCGGGCCAAGGATGGACCCGAGCTCATCGCAGAGCTGCTCGAGTTTTCCGCGAAGAAGGCCCCCCCGGTTGTGAGCGGTGCGCCGAAGATTGCGTCGATCTTTCCGACCCCCGGCGCCGCGGATGTCACTCCCGGTCGCACCGTGATCCGCATCGAGTTCGATCGCCCGATGCAGGAGAGCTACAGCGTGACGGGCGGGGGCGAAACATTCCCGAAGACGACCGGCGACCCCCGCTGGAACGCGGAGCGCACCGTCTTCACTCTCCCCGTCGAACTCGCTCCCGAGAGGAACTACGAGTTCGGAGTCAACGGCCCGAACCACACCGGCTTTCGGAGCCAGGGGGGTGAGCCTGCGGCAGCGGTGACGGTGAAGATTCGAACGCGGAAGTAGAAGCGCGACTAGCTACCGTGGCCTTCCGATATCGTCCGAGGAGATGTCTGCGTCCCACCCCTCCCCTCCGAGCACTTGATCCGCTCCCCATGAAGTGAGTGTCAGATGGCCATCGGGGTGGACGCGGGACAGGTACTGCACTCCAGTCCATGGGTCGTTCGGCGGTACTTCGAGGTACCGGAGGGTGGTCCTGTCGGGGCGGGGTGGCGGGGTCATCAATTCATCGATGGAGGCGGGAGAGCGACCGTAGTCGTCTTCAAACATCGCCCATGCCTGAAGAATCCATTCGAAGTCCGCTCGGACTCGGTAGAGGCGAGAATTGTCTGTACAAGGACTCGGTGAGAGAAACAAGACCACGCCGATCGAGACGAAAAGCCCCAAGGGGAGAAACCAACCGAGCCACCGCCACCGACCGCGCGATCCTTCGCCACTCATCACGACTCCTTCGATCACCCAGCGAAAGAAGGAGGCGGGTCGATTGACCGGTTCGGAATTGCGTCCGTCGCTACCACTGGGTTTCGCGATCGCTCGAGTGGATATCGGCGTCGTAGCCCTCCCCTCCCGGCTCTTGGTCGGCGCCCAGCGAGGTGAGGATCAGCCGGCCATTGGGGAGGGCGTGGAAGATGTAGTGCTCTCCAGTCCAGGGATCGTTCGGCGGCACCTGGAGGTACCGGACGGTGGTCCCGTCGGAGCGGGGTGGCGGGGTCGCCAATTCGTCGAGGGATACGGGATAACGCGCGTGATCCTCGTGAAACATCGCCTGTGCCTGAAGAATCGAGGCGAAGTCCGCCTGGATTCGGTAGATGCGATCGGGGTGACCCTTGCCAGCGGACTGGTAGAGAAACACGCCTACGCCGACCATGACTGGGAACCCAGCAAGAACCAGCCAGCCGAACCACCGCCCGCGCTTTTTCTCTCGACTCATCACGACCCCTTCGATCACCCAGCGAAAGAAGGAGACGGGTCGAGCACCCGGTTCGGAAGCGAGTCGTTACCAGAGATATCCCTGCTTCTCCGATTGCGACGCGCCGGAGAACATGAGCAAGAGCGAACCGACACACCAACCCCAGATCCACAGCTCTCCGGCAAAGTAGAGAACGGTCGAGATCGCGATGAAGAAGAGCGCGATCGAGCGCCGTTGTTTGGGGCTCACTCCGGCCCACATTTCGAACATCGTGGACCCCATCCGCTGATCCCTTTCCCTCCGCGGTCACGGCCAAGCGCCGTTCACTTCTCTCGCTTGACGCCCTAATCCACCCGACGCAGAACCCGCACCTTCAAGTACTCACTTTCCGGCAACCGGATCCACGCGGGGTGGTCGGTGCCCGCTCCGAGCCGCTCTTCGAGAAAGACGCGGAACGGCAGGTCGAAACTCGCCTGGCGCAGCACCTCTTCGAATACCTCCGGGCGCAGATGGTAACTGCAACTCGCGGTGATGAGGTGTCCCCCCGGCGCGAGGATTCGCATCGCAATACGGTTGAGGTCGCGATAGCCGCGCTTCCCTCCTTCGACTTCGCGACGCGTCTTGCAGAAGGGGGGCGGGTCGAGGACGACGATGTCGTACTGTTTGCCGCTCGAGCGGAGGTCGCGGACGACATCGAACGCGTTCCCGCACATCGTCGTGAGGCCGACGAGTTTCTGGGCGTCAGCCGCCGCGGTCGCGCGATCGAGCGCGGGCTGGGATTGATCCACGGCCAGAACTTCCTTCGCGCCCCCGGCGAGGGCGGCGAGCGAGAATGCACCTTGATAGCTGAAGAGATCGAGCACTCGGGCGCCCGAGGCGAGGCTGTGCACCCGCGTGCGCGCGGGTCGTTGGTCGAGATAGAAGCCGGTCTTGTGACCATCGAACGGTCGCACAGTGTGGCGCACGCCGAGCTCCTCGATTTCGACCTCTTCCACTTTTTCGCCGGCGAGGATACGCACTTCTTCCGGGAGTCCCTCACGCTTCCGCACCGGCAAGTCGCCGCGCATGAGAACCATCGACGGAGTGAAGTGCTCGACCAGCCAAGCGGCGATCAGACCGAGGTGCGCCTCGACGAATGCAGAGGTCGACTGCACGACGAACACACTGGCGTAGCGATCGATGACGAGTCCGGGGATACCATCGGCCTCCGAGTGAACGAGGCGCACCCCGGCGGTCGGACCGTTCAGGCCTGCGCGCTGGGCGATCGCCCGGGTCAGGTGTTGGTCGAGAAATTCCTGTGGGGTCGGGACCCCTTCTCCCGGCCAAGGGCCGCACAATCGAAGCGCGATCTTCGATCGGGCCGAGGTCATTCCGAGGCCCAGGTCGCGTCCGCCCGGGGCGTGGACCCGCACCAACGCGTTCTTCGGGAGAGTGAGCCCTTCCATATCGTCGGCGTAGAACCAAGGGTGCCCCCGGCGGCCGATCTTCGCGGCGCGAGGGGGTAGAGCGATGATGGGCTCGGAGGATTCGGCGGTCATCGGGGGTCCCTTCAGGACAAGTGGACCGTGCATGATCGCCGATCATCGGGTGGCGTCCACCAGATGAAGCACAAGTCTCTGAAGTCGCTGGAGTTCAGGAAGGGAGCGGTGGCGGGCGGGAGGGGGTGCGGAGGAGCGTGTGGCCTACGATCGACGATGAGTCTACGAGATCGTTTGATTCCGGTTCTTCACGAGCTGGGCGCGAATCGCGGCGATGAGCTTCTGGCGCTCGATCGGCTTCGAGGCGTAGTCGTCGCACCCGATCTCGAGGCAGCGGTCGCGGTCCCCCGACATCGCCGAGGCGGTGAGGGCGATGACCGGCATCAAGTTTCCACCGGAGCGCAGGCGTTTGACCAGCTCGTAACCGTCGACTTCCGGCATCTGCATGTCGGTGAGGAGCAGATCGTACGCCTCGCCCTTCTCCAGGGCCTCATGGATCATCGTCAGCGCAATCCCACCGTGCTCCGCGATCTCGACCTCTGCGCCGGCGCGCTCGAGAACGAACCGGAGGAGCTTTTGGTTATCGAGGCCATCCTCGGCGAGCAGGATCCGGGCGTCGAGTCGCTCGAGCGTTCGCTTCGTCGCCTCGCTCCTCGGCTGATTCCTCGAGGAATTCGAGTTCCGCGACGAAACGAGCGGGTGGAGGTCGGGGTCGATCTGCTCGACCCCATCGATGGGGCCGGTGGGGATCGTGATCCGGAACGCAGTTCCGCGTCCCTCTTCGCTGGTGACCACGATTTCGCCTGACAAGATCTCGCAAAGCTGGCGCGTAATCGTGAGGCCGAGCCCGGTGCCGCCGAAGCGACGCGCGATGCTATCGTCCCCTTGGGTGAACGGTTGGAACAGCTTCGCGAGCTGCTTCTTCGACATTCCGATCCCCGAGTCGAACACGCAGAAATCCAGAGCGGGTTCTGGACCGACCGGGGTCTCCTTTTCCGACAGCGCGACGGTCACTAAATCAGAGGCCGCGAATCGGGATGCCCCATTTTGATGCACACCTACTCCGT